>JAEWMO010000074.1 GCA_023457135.1 Methanobacteriota archaeon
TCCGGAGGTCTACCAGAATCCACCCGCCCGTGAGGGGAGGCGGCATCGGAGGACCCCTGCGCGGTGCGTACCCCGGCTACGCCGACCGGTTCCGGCAGAGGTACTCCTGCACCAGCGCGAGCTCCTCGCGCGTGTTGATATTGAAGACGAGCCTTCGATCATGCATGAGGAGCTGCAGTTCCTCCTCCGGGCCGTCGAGGGAGCCCGCCGTCAGGATGTTGATGCCGGCAGGGCAGGCCGGGGTACCGTCGATCGTCTCCGTATACTGCGTGCGGCAGCCGTGCTCCTCGCAGAGGTCGCGGGGCACCCACGTGGAGCACGCCGCTTTCCCGGCCCGGCGCCAGGCATCTTCGACGCCGGCGACGATATCGGGGCCAAGGCACGGGAGGTCGGAGACACAGGTGAAGAAGGGCTCTCCGTCCCTGGCGAGGTCGCCGGCCGCTGCACAGATATCCTCAACGTAACCGAGCCCTTCGGCCGCATAGAGGGCGATCCCCTGCGCCCGGCACCAGTTCTTGGTGAACGGCGTCCTGTGCGAGGCGACCACGACCACCTCGTGTCCTGAGGCACGGAATGCGTCGACGACGTAGGCGAGCATCGGCCGGCCGCAGATGGTGGCGAGCGGCTTCTCGCCCATCCCGAGCCGGGAGCCCTGCCCCCCGGCCATGATCAGGGCGAGCATGCTTCCAGCGCCTCGATGAGTTGCCGGTTCTCCTCATGGGTCCGGACGGCCACCCGGATGTGGCGGGGGAGCCCGAACGACCGGCAGTTCCGGACGAGGATGCTGCGCGCGAGGAGCCGTTCGACAAACACATCCGCGGAGAGAGGGACCTCTATCAGGATGTAGTTTGCAGACGGAGGCTCGCAGGTGAGGCCGAGACCACGGAGGCTTCCGGTGAGCCACTCCCGCTCGCGGGCGATCCGCTCCCGCGATGCACGGAGCAGGTCATAGTGCCGGAAGGCCTCGATGGCAAAGGCCTCGGCGAACGCATTGACCGTCCAGGGGAGGCGGACCGTCTCCACCCTCTCGATCAGTTCCGGCGTACCGAACCCGTAGCCGAACCGGATCCCCGGGACGGCGAAGCTCTTCGTTAAGGAGCGCAGGAGAAAGAGATTCTCGTCCCGGACGTCGACGAGGCTCTGGCGAGGGTCGGCGAGCTCGATGAAGGCCTCGTCGAGGAAGAGGCACGTCCCCTGTTCAGCCATATCGGCAAGCAGCCCGAGGACCTCTTCCCGGCTGCAGAGCCGTCCTGTGGGATTGTTCGGATTGCAGAGGAACCGGACGGCGGCCCCGGTCTCATCGGCGGTGCACCGGGCACCGGCAAGCCTCACCGCCATCTCATACTCCGCAAACGTCGGTGGGATGATGCAGGCGGCATCGCCTTCGCCGAGCATGGCGGAACAGAACGCGCGGATCAACTCGACGGATCCGTTGCCGACGGCGACCTCGGCAGGATCGCGTCCGAATACTCGCCCTATCTCCTCTTTGAGCGCCTCATACCGGTCGTCCGGGTAGTCGTAGAGCGTCGAGGGGTCCGGGACCCAGGGGATCTCCGGGGGGTAGGGGTTCACGTTAGCACTGAAGTCGAGCAGCCTGCCCTGCTCCCGGGTGCGGTGCCAGCGTACCCGACCGCCGTGTTCCATCCTTTCGGGAAGGTTTTCTCTCATATCTCTGGCAATCCTGTGCGGGTATGTTGTCGGCTGCTATCCATAAAACCGTTATGTCAGACATAAACTCGTTTCAGAAGGTATTTATACAATCCCAATATTATTATGGCTTATCTGATACAGTCAGACACAAGGATTGCGATTGTCTGACAAATGGCGGACTCCTGGCCGCTAGATGTCAGATATGAGTGATTGAGATGATGGATCGGATAACTATCAGACTGCCCCGGCAGCAGGTTGAGATGCTCGAGAGGCTGGTGGAGGCTGGCGAGTTCCCCACGGTATCGGAGGCTGTGAGGTATTCGGTCAGAGCGCTTCTGGAACGGCATGGAAACCGTGCTCTACGTGAGGCGGAACAGATCTCATTCCAGGTTTAGGAGGTATCAAATGCAGACGATCATCAACGAGGCGTTAAAACACGCAGAACGTGAAAAATTCTTGAAGACCGACTCGGTCGAGGGAGAAGACGACATTCTCGGCCAGCCGCGGATTGTTATCGTCGGATGCGGTGGCGCAGGCAACAACACCGTAAACAGGCTGTACCACATGCAGGTGAACGGTGCAGAGACGATCGCGATCAACACGGATAAGCAGCACCTGGACATGATCCAGGCCGACAAGAGGGTGCTTGTCGGCAAGTCGCTCACCAAGGGCCTCGGCGCCGGCGGGTTCCCGGACGTCGGCAGGCGTGCAGCCGAGATGGCCCGCCCGACTCTCGAGAGCCTGCTTGCGGACGCAGATCTCGTCTTCATCACCGCCGGTATGGGTGGAGGTACCGGCACGGGAACAGCCCCGGTCGTCGCGCAGATCGCAAAGGAACAGGGTGCGATCGTCGTCGGCATGGTCAGTTACCCCTTCCAGGTCGAGAAGGCCCGGCTTCTCCGTGCGGAAGAAGGACTTGAACAGCTCTCGGCCGCCGCCGACTCGGTGATTGTGCTCGACAACAACCGCCTCATCAAATACGTGCCGAACCTCCCGCTCGGCCAGGCCTTCTCGGTCATGGACCAGCTCATCGCGGAGACCGTCAAGGGCATCAGCGAGACGATCACGGAACCCTCGCTCATCAATATCGACTACGCCGACGTGCGTGCCATCATGAGCAAGGGAGGCGTAGCCGTGATGCTCGTCGGAGAGAGCAAGCAGCAGAACAAGGCCGAGAGCGTCGTCCACGAGTGCCTCAACCACCCCCTGCTCGACATCGACTACCGCGGAGCGACGGGGAGCCTCATCCACATCACGGGCGGCAACGACCTGACCCTCCAGGACGCCGAGGAGATAGCAAGTTCCCTGACCTACGAGCTCGACCCGCATGCAGATGTCATCTGGGGAGCGCGGGTCAACAGCGACTACGAGGGAAGAGTCCGTGTCATGGCGGTCATGACCGGCGTCAAGAGTGCGCAGATCCTCGGGAGCCACCGTACCTACGAACCGGTGACGCAGCGCTCCAGCGCCCCCATGGGCAGGCGCATTGCCGCAGACGAGAAGAGCGGGCATCTCATCGACTTCCTGTGAAGTCCTCTACCCCCCTATATCTCTTTGTTCGATCCCCTTCCTGCAATGTCTTTCCCGGCTCTCCTGCGAAATACTTAATAGTACAGATGACGTTTGAATTATAGACGTTCTTGTATAATCCCTCCAGCACGGGGTGTATTGTGCAGGGCGCAGAGCCGCGGGTTCTGCGATTGCCAGGTACCGAGGTTGAACACATGAACAGACCGGTGAACGACGGCCTCGAACGCGAGTCCGGAAAACGTCTTTTCTTGTGGTGTAGCCGCTACATCAGCCTACGGTATCCCTGTGGACACACGGGAGCGGTCTTGCTGGCGGGCATATGAGACAGGTACCGAATATCGAGGATTGGTAGAGAATGCTGAACGATCTGATTGAGAAGAGAAAGAAAGTCCTTGCGGAGTCTGAACAGCACAAAGACCGGCGCAACGAGCTGAACGCGCTCGCCAGCAAAAACGCCCGCGAACGCAACACCTTAAACACCCAGACCCGCGAATTCGTCGAGGAGGCGCAGCAGCACAAGGAGCAGCGGGACAAGATCAACGAGGAAGTTCAGGCGCTGAAGGACCAGAGAAACGAGTACAACGACAAGGCCAACGTACTTTTCGAGGAGATCGAGTCCTTCAAGAAGGACCACGGCAACCTCAAGAACCGGGGCATCAAGGAGATCCAGAAGCAGATCGAGCACCTGGAGTTCAAGCAGCAGACCGAGGTCTACAGCACCGACAAAGAGCGCGAGCTGATCGAGAAGATCAAGCAGCTGAAGGCGGCGGCAAAGGACCAGGAAGCCGAGCTCGAGCAGAACAAGGAGATGCGGACGAAACTCACCGACGCCCGCGAGTTTCGCAGGCTTGCCTCCGAGATCCACAAGGACGTCACCGAGAAGGCCGAAGCCGCACAGCAGCACCACGACCTGATGGTGGAGTCCTACCGGAAGGCCGACAAGTCCCGCGAGGAGGCTGACAAGGCCCACCAGCAGTTCGTCGAGGCCCAGGAAGCGGCCGACGAGGAACACAAACTCTTCATCGCCTGTCAGAAGGAGCTCCGCGACTACGATAAGGTGATCTCCGGTCTCCGCAAGAAGACCAAGAAGACCAAAGTCACCAAAGAGCAGAAGGCTGTCCGGAAAGAGGCAGAACGCATCTTCCAGCAGTTCCGCGGCGGAGAAAAACTCACGACCGACGATCTGCTCCTGCTCCAGCGTGCAAAACTTATTTAATACTTTTTTACCCCCTGCTGCAAATTATTTAATAGATCCGAGGAGATGTTCTATTGCATGGCAAAAGAGCGGACGCTCGTCCTCTGTGTCGATCGCGATGATGATCTCGGGTTTAAAGCCCGGATCGACGGCCCCATCGTGGGCAGAGAGGCATGCCTCCATGCGGCCACATCCCTTGCCCTGATCGATCCCGAAGACTCCGATATCAACGCGATCTTCGAGACGATCAAGCTCTACGACGACCTGGTCAAGCGGGGCGAGGAGGTCGCCGTCGCCGTCATCTGCGGCAACCACATGAACATGCTCGAAGGTGACCGGCGGATAGCCGCCAGCCTCGATGCAATCCTCTCGGCAACCGGTTCGACGTCCTGCATCCTCGTAACGGACGGCGCAGAGGACGAATATGTCCTTCCTATCATCCAGTCCCGGGTGCCGGTCAGCAGCGTGCGGAGGGTGGTGGTCAACCAGATGCCGAACCTCGAAGGGACCTACTATATCCTCAAGCGGCTCCTCGATGACCCGAAGGTCTCAAAGGTCGTGCTTGCCCCGGTCGGTCTTGCCATGCTCCTGTATGCCCTCGGCTACCTGCTCGGCTACCCGGAGGGGGCAACCATCGTCGTCGTCGGCGTCATCGGCACCTACCTGCTCTTCAAGGGTGTCGGGATCGACGAGATCTTCGGCTACCTGATCAACTCGCTGAAATCGTCGCTGCACGGCGGCCGGTTCACCTTCGTCTCCTATATCGCCGCAATACTGCTCGGTATCGTCGGGCTGGTCCTGGGCCTCATCAGCCTTCTCGAATATTACAGCTCGTTCGGCATCTTCTTCCAGGTACTCGCGTTCATCTACGGGTCGATCGCATGGTTCACCGCCGCCGGCCTCGTTGCGTCGGGCGGTAAGATCATCGATGTCTTCTTGAACGAGCGTGAGGCGATCCAGCGGGTGGTCGCCCTGCCGTTCTTCGTGCTTGCGATTGGGGCGATCGCTTACGGGGCAAGCATCTACATCCTCTCGATCAGCGGTATCTCCGGGTTCCCCATAACAAGCGCAGACGGAGTGAAGTATATCATCTTCGCAACGATCGGGGGCCTGCTCTGCGCATTCCTCGGCGTTTATCTCCAGTCGCTCCTGGGCAGGTGGGTGGATGAGCGGGACCTGGTCCCCCTGAAGAGAGGAGCGTGAAGGTAGCGCCCCCTCACTTCTCGACGACGTAACGGATGAACCGTTTCGGCCTGATCCCGGCTATATTGAGAAGCATCACCAGGATATAGACGGCACTTAAGCGATACTTCCCGATCTCGTGATACCGCCGCGGCGATACGCGGATAAAGCGGTCAACCTGGACGAGTCTTCCGTGCCGGCGTGCCGCCCGGGAGAACTCCACGTCCTCGAGGTAGGGGAGCGGTTCGTATCCGCCGACTTCAACGAAAGCCTCTCTTTTGATGAATATGCCGAAGTCCCCGAAGAAGGTCTGCGTCTTTGCCGCCAGCAGGTTCCCAAACCAGCTCGTCAGCGAGAGCAGGGGATCGGGGCTCTCAAACGCATGACAAAACCCCCCGCCGATCACCCCTTCCAGTTCCAGCGCCCGTTCGATAACGCCGGGGGCATCCGGAGCGATCCTGCAGTCGACGTGGAGGAAGAGGAGAACGTTTCCGGAAGCGTGCCGGACTCCGGCGTTCATCTGGACGCCCCTCCCTGCCGCGGAGGAGAGCACAACAAGCCGGCGGGAGAACGACTCCGCCGCCGCCCGGAGTGCCGCGCACGTGCCGTCCGTGCTTCCGCCGTCGACGACGATCACCTCGAGCGGGCCCTTGACAGCGTCGATGTGAGCCAGAAACGCGGCGATAGTCTCCTCTTCATTGAGCACCGGCGTGACGATCGAGAGCATGGATAAATCCCTCCTCCCGTGGAGGCCGTATCTCCGTCACCCAGATATATGATGATGTTCATGGTAGGGGGTGATCTGCGAGGCTGGTGCCATGGATGAGGAGAGACGGAACGTCGATACGGCCATCTCCCGGGGGTGCCTTCATCCCGCCGCGGGAGAGGTGGTGCGGTACTTCGAGGAAGAGCGAGTCTACTCGCTGCAGATCGAGTCAACCCTCGCCTGCCCGCAGGGGTGCCGCTACTGTTACGCTCCGGCC
>JAEWMO010000075.1 GCA_023457135.1 Methanobacteriota archaeon
TTTACCAGAACCGATGCGTCTTCACATAATTCCGCTCGGCCTTCAGGATCTCGCGGTAGAACGCGTCCCCCTCAGAGAGGGTCGCGAGGATACGCGACGCCGCCTCCGGCCCGACGCCCTTTGCGGCGAGGGCGGTCACGGCCTTCCTCCCGCTCGAGAGGACGATGTTTGCGTTCCGGAGGAACCTGACCTCGATCGCCCGCTCCTCCTCGGACTTGTTCTTCTTCGTCACCGCCGGGATGAGCTGCTCGTCCCAGGGTTTTAACGCCGCGATGAGCCGGGCGGTGCAGAGGGGGCACTGCGGACGGTCGGGGACCCGCTCGACGACGGTCCGGCTCTTCCACTTCCGGCAGTTCATGCAGAAGAGGACGACGTCCTCCTTTTCGAGGCGGCGCATCAGCGTCCCGATCACCGCCTGGTCGACCATCGGCGGCGGGATCATGTCCCGCGAGGAGGAGAGCCCTTCGCTGCCGAGCGGGCTCAGCCGCCCGCTGGCGACGGCGATCCGGCCGTCGCGAAGGCCTTTGAGGATCTCCTGCGCCGCCTCGACGTCCATCGAGCCGCTGAAGAGCTCCCGGTAGGCCTCGGCCGCGATGACGGTCTCGTCGAAGAGGTCGATGAGCCGGTGGATGCTGAACCGCTCGTAGTCGGCGTCGGCGTCGATGGCGCCGAACTTCTTTGCGACCTGCACGAGTTTCCACTTGAAGAGCGCCGTCCGCTTCAGGGCGAGTTTGAGGATCCCGGCAAGGTGCGCGGGCTCGAGCGCCGCAAGGGTCTCCTCGACCTCAAGCGACCGGACATGGGGGGGCAGGCGGAGGAGGAACCGGTAGGCGCCGACCTCGATCCCGACGGTCGTCCCGTACCGGGCGGAGAGGAGGACCGAAAGCGCCCGGGCCAGCGCCTCGTTTGCCTTGTGGCCGCCGCAGATGTTGCAGACAACGCCCTCGTCGGCGTTCTCGAGGGTGACGAGCCGGTCCGAGGGGACCGGGTAGTGGCCCTCGTCCATCCGGGCAATCCACCGCTCCGCGTACCGGACCGCTTCCGGGATATCGGAGTAGCGGGAGAAGGCCCGGGTCCGCCGGAGCGCCCCGACCTCGCGGGCGACGGCGAACGGGACCGGGATCTGCTCGCCCTCCCACGACGGGACCTCCCCTTTCGCCTTCGTGGCCGGCTCGACCGTGATCTGCCCGCCCTCGATCTCGAGCACCCGCCAGAGCTGGCCCTTCGTGATGAAGACCGCCCCGGTGTGCATCCAGCCCAGCACGAACGATTCGTCGAGCGTCCCGACCGTCCGGCGCGAGACGATATCGAAGATCGCCATCTTCCGCTCGTCGTGGATCATCGAGAGGTTCTCGACGAGGTAGCGCCGGGCCCGGCCTGTCCGGACGATCCGGGTTCCGTCGAGCCGGATCAGCCGGTGCTCGGCCATCTGGCGGCAGACGTCGTCGAGAAGGGACCCGGTGCCGGCAAAGACGCCTGAGCGCTCGATCATCTCCCGGACGCGGGAGACCTCGATCTCGCCGTACTCGACCGCTATCGCCGCCACCTGGTTCGCGAGGACGTCGGCGGCGCCGGCGGGCGGGACGATCCTCTCGCACTCGTTCGCCTTGGCCCTCCGTGCGATCACGAGCGACTCGAGGAGGTCGTCGAATCCCGTCGCAAGGACGGTGCCGCGCGAGACGGTATCGAGGCGGTGGCCGGCCCGGCCGACCCGCTGGACCAGGCGCGAGACCTGGCGGGGAGAACCGAACTGGACGACGTGCTCGATGTGCCCGATATCGATCCCGAGCTCCATCGAGGACGTGGCGATCAGCGTCCGGACCTCGCCGTTCCGGAACCGCTCCTCGGCCTCGACCCTGACGTCCCGCGAGAGCGAGCCGTGGTGGACCTCGACATCCCCGCGGGGATAGAGTTCGTGGCCGAGAGCCTCGGCGGTCACGCGGGTGTTGACGAAGACAAGGGTGGAGCCGGGGGCATCGAGGCACCTCCCCACAGCCCGCGTCTGGCTGGCGAAGTCCTCCCCGGCAAACCGGACGGCGATCTCAAGGCTGCTTGCGACCGGCACCTCCACAAGCGAGAAGGGCCGGCGGCCGCAGAGGAACCGGCCGATGTCGTCGGGGTTCCCGACGGTCGCCGAGAGGCCGATCCGCTGGAAGTTCCCCGCGTAGGCGGCGAGGCGCTCGAGCCCTACCGCGAGCTGGGCGCCCCGTTTGCTGTCGGCGAGCTCGTGGATCTCGTCGACGATGACGTGCCGGACGTTCTTTAAGTGCTCGCGGAGGCGCTTGCCCATGAAGAGCGCCTGCAGGGACTCCGGCGTCGTGATGAGGAGGTCGGGGGGGTTGAGCGCCTGCTTCCGCCGCTCGTTCTGCGGCGTGTCCCCGTGCCGGACGCCGACCGAGAGGCCGAGCTCCCGGCACCACCACTCCATCCGGGCGAGGATGTCGCGGTTGAGGGACCGCAGCGGCGTGATGTAGACCGCCTTGAACCCCGCGCCGGGGGTATCGAGGAGCCGGTCGAAGACCGGGAGCATCGCGCTCTCGGTCTTTCCGGTGCCGGTCGGCGCCACCAGGACGAGGTTTTCGCCCGCAAGAAGGAGCGGGATGGCCTGCTCCTGGGCCTCAGAGAGCTCGCTAAACCCGCGCTTCCGGACGACCTCGCGGACCGCGGGACCGAGGAGGTCACCTGCCGTCTGCGGGGCAGAGCGCGGCCGGGGAGCCGAGGTACGTGCCATCTGCTAAGAACACCTCCGCGGTTGTTTCGTCGATGCACCGGGAGAGGGGGCCGAGCCTGCTCTCCCGCAGGCGCCCGATGTCGATCCCTCCGGCAAACTCGTTGAAGGCCGGGACGAAGAGGAGCCGGGTCCGGCCGGCACCGGCAGGCACGCCCTCCGGGAGGCATCCCCCGTCGAGGTCGGCGTAGAGATACGCCGGCCGGGCGCGGGCGGCGCACCCGACGGCATCCACGAGCGAGACGACCGGGTGGTGGTGGCCGAGGACGATGAGGCGGCCGAAGAGGTCGGGGTCGGGGCGGGTGTGGCCGTGGAGGTAGCCGACGCCGTCGATGACCGCGCCGCCGGGGGGCAGGAGTTCCCCGGGTTCGAGGAACCGGCCGATACCGCCGTCGTGGTTGCCGGGGGCGACGGCGAGCGCGACGCGGTCGCGGAACGCGTCGAGGACGCCGGGGAGTTCCCGGTACTCCTGCCGGCTCGTCACCGGGACGTTGTGCTTGACGTCGCCGAGGAGGAGGAGGAGGTCGGGCTCTGCCTCCTCGATACAGGCGAGGACCCGGTCGGTCCGGGCGGCGCTCCGGCTCATGATATGGACGCCGTGGCGTTCGAGGCCCGACTCGATCCCCATGTGCAGGTCGGCGATAACCAGCACGCGCCGGTCCTGTTCGACCAGGAGGGCCGGGCCGCTCTCGATAAAGTGCAGTTGCATGTCGTGTTAGATCAGTTTGACCATGCCCGATGCGGGCTGGTAGCATTCTCCGGCGGCAAGAAGTTCGTC
>JAEWMO010000076.1 GCA_023457135.1 Methanobacteriota archaeon
GGTGTTCTGCTCCAGGCTCTCGAACGCCGCCGCTTCGGTCCTGCCGCACCCGAAGACGCTCACGACGGCATGCCCTTCCTCGAACTCGGTTCCGGGCCAGGGGATGTCGGCGATGCGAGGCGCAAGCGCCGAGAGGTCTGCGTCGAGCCGCATGTCGCGTTCCGCAAAGAGGATCCGCCGGACCGCGATCTGCCGGGCCTGCGGCCTCGCCTCCGGGATCACGCCCCGGCAGGCATCCATGTGGAGCGAGAAGACGCTCTCTCCCGTCGCCATCTCGACCGTATCCACGGTCGCCTGGAACCGGGGGTTGATCTCGATCGCCCAGGGCTTCTCCCCCGCCATGAAGTCGATCCCAACCGAGCCCACGCAGCCACTGGCTGCTGCTATCCGCTCCGCGACCGCGACCATCTCCGCGGCGAGCGGGTGGGCAAACGGGGTGACCGACCCGGCAAACCCGTGCGCGGATTCGCCGTTCCCCCGCAGGATCTGGCGATTGACCGCAACGGCCCGCGCGCGCCGGCCGTCCGCAACACAGGAGACGCTCGAAGGTATCCCGTCGACGAGGTACTGTGCAACATACGGCACGTCGGGCCAGGCCTCCTCCCACCGGCGGAGGTCTTCTCCGGTCTTCACGACGGCGTTCCGCCACCCCCCCGCGCCCCGGCGCGGCTTGACCATCGCCGGAAACCGATCGCTCCCCGCAAGCGGCGGGACCGGGACCTCCAGCCCCTCGAAGAACCGCTGGATCTCCAGTTTGTCGAGGAACCGCTCCACCTTCGCAGGCGGCGTCCCGCAGAGCGGGATCGTCGTCCCGATCGCCTCGGCGCCCGAGGTGACGACCAGCGCGTCGACCGGGTGGCGGGCGGCGAGCTCCGCGATCGTATCGGGGAGTTCGTCGAGTTCCCCGAACGTCAGGCAGTCCTCCGTGCACCAGGCGAGGTCCTGGTCGCAGAAATGGTCGACGGCGTAGACCGCATAACCGGCCCGGCGGGCCGACTGCGCCACGTGCCGCGTGGCAAACCCGGCGACCAGTACCCGGCCCTTCACCGCTCCACCGTCTTCTTCCCCACTTTCGTCGGCTCGATCCGGATCTTCGCGTCGGGATACTCCCGGTTGAGCTCCTTCCCCTCGAAGAGGTGATCGAGGAAGAGGGCGAGGCTGGAGATCTCCGAGTGGGGCTGGGTGGTCACCGAGACGTTGTAATCGGCAAGGCCGTAGATGTCGCCCGGCACCTTCTCCGCGCCGACGACGACGAGCACCCGCTCTTCGTTCCGGATCTCGTCGATGACGTCGGTCATCCGGAGCCCGTACATCGTGAGGTGGGCGACCTTGCCGCCGCCCGCCTTCCAGTCCTGGATGCACCGCCGCCACTTCACGTCATTCTCGACGAAGAACTCCCCTCCCCACCGGGAGGCCACGTCCTCGATGCTCGTGATGACGCCGGGGTCGTTTGCCGCAAGATACATTCCGCGGGCCCCGAGCGCCCGGGCCGCGAGCCCGACATGGGTCGTAACCCGCTGGTCACGCTCGGGCCGGTGGCCTATCCGGAGCACCGCTACGGTGGGCGTATCGCTCAATCCTCTCGCCTCTTTGCCTTGATGACGCCGTTCTCGATGGTGAACGGCATGTCGTCCGTATTCCGGCACTGGCACTCGATCAGCGACTCCTGGATGGAGAGGAGGCGCACCGCCTCCCCGGACCGCCTGACCAGGAGATAGCGTTCGAGACGCTCAAGCGACGCCATGACCGCACCGGGTTCAAGCCCGGTGGCTGCTGTCAGATCCCCGACCGTAACGCTGCCGGCCTGTGGAATCCCGTGGTATACGGCCCAGTCCAGATCTTCCTCACGCACACCTATTCTTTTTTCCGGGGGGACCGATATAGTTATTCATGCGCCGCCTGCACCGTTTCGCCCATCCGGGCCGCAATCCGGCCGGGGAGGGGTGCGGAGGGCATGTTGTGGCGGGAAGACATATGAGTACCTATGCTGAACTTGCGGACCTTGCCGAGGAACTCTTCGAGGCAAGCGGCGACGACGACGAACGCCTCTCGGAGAGGCTCGATGCGCTTGATGCGGAGACACGGGAGGCCCTGCTCGCTTCCGACCTCCTCAACGCCTACCAGGCTTTCTATTACTACTTCCGGGAGACGCCTGATGAACTGACGATAGAGCGGATGCAGCTCCACGCAGCATCCGACCTCGCACGGGGGGTCGTCATCGACGAGTTCGACATCTATGAGGTGATCCTCTTCAGGCAGGACGCAGTGCCCGTCCTCGTCCTCACCGACAGCGAGAGCGCGCTCGCACGGTTCGAGGGGAGAGGGGCATACGCGGAGATGGCCAGGTACCTGGACGAGTGCCTCTAGACCGCCCGTCTGCCCGCGGTGATCAGCCGCTCGTCCACCCGCGCCCGCACGATCGGCGGAAGGTCCCCCCAGCGGACCACCGCGTCCCCGATGACGGCGAGCACCCCCCGGACGCCCGTCCCTGACAGGGTGTCGAGGACCGAGGTGTCGTCCGCCGTGATCTGGTTGCAGATCGCCGTCGCCCGGGCATCCGCAACGGCGACATCGGGGGCAAAGACCGTCACGGCATCTGCGACGCCGAGGCTGATCGACGGCCCCACCGTCGCCGATGAGGTGCAGATACCGAGAACCTCCTCCTGCGGCGGAATCCTGAACGCGATCTGCCCGCTCAGGGGTGACGCGCCCGCATAGATACCCACTTTTATCTCACGGTCGCTCACGAGGGCGATATCTCCCCCGTTATCGACGAGCCCGAACGCCGCCCCCGCCGCGGCTATCGTCTCCACCCCGGCCCAGGCGATGGCGCCCGCCACCGCCGCCATCGGCCCGACCCCGGCCCCCGCCGCAGCCCGGACCATCCGCCCAACGGTCTTTCCCGGCGCTGCGAGGGTGTACGGCTCAAACGTTGCCTGAAAATAGGGGTCGAGGGCGATCTGCCGCTCGACTTCCCGCCGGGCGACCAGCATCCCGGACTTCGCCGCAGCAACTGCTCCGGGATCGTCGGCGAGGATGGTCGCGATCGTCTCCCGGAATTCGAAATGCTCCCGGATCATCCCTGCTGCGAGAGGGCGCCATGCGGGCACGCCCGGATACACCTTCCGCAGAGGACGCATCGTTCGGCGCTCACCCGGAGGCGCCACTCCTCGTCGAAGGCGAAGACCCTCTGCGGGCAGATGCTGATGCAGGCCCCGCAGTCGATGCACTCCGCCTCGTCACGGGTGACGGCGTCCTCCATCACGCGGACCGAGACACCCATCTTCTCAAGGCACTGCCGGACGAGATCCGCGTCAGCGTCGGGGACATCGATCAGCACCTCGCCCGCCATCGAGTCGATGTTCGCCTTCTCGACGTTGACGAGGACGCCGGTCTCCTTCACCACGCGGGCGATCACCGGCTCCCGTCCCGGATCGTGCTCCCCCCTCCGGGAGAACGTCAGCAGGAGTTTCATGACCGTCGCCTCCCGCCGAAGAGCTTCCCGAGATCGATCGCCGAGAGGATCCCGACCACCCGGTTCGTTGCGTCCACCACCGGGAGCGCGCTGATGTTGTTCCGTTCCAGTTTCTGGGCGGCGATATCCACCGGCTCATCGGGGGTCGTCTTGATCACCTTCCGGGTCATGATGTCCTTCACCTGCCGGAGCCTGCCGTCGTTCACCACGGCCTTCGAGACGTCGTAGGTGGTGATGATCCCGACGAGCGTCCCGTTGCCGTCGAGGACCGGGAGGTGGTTCGTCTCGTCTTTTAAGAGCCGCTTTGCCGCCACCCGGATCTCCTCGTCCTCGGTGATGCTGATCACCTGCCGGTTCATGATGTCGCGGACACGGGGCGTGACCGCCGTCTCCCGCATCGGCCTCACACGCTTTGCCGGGTCGATCCGCCGGGTGGGAAGCGCGAGTTCCATCTTCCCCGCCTCGATCCAGGCCTTCAGCTCCTGCGCCACCGCCCGCGCTCCCCGGTAACTTGAGAGCGACGACGTCCTGACGGTCTCCCCGTCGATCTCGATGGACCCGCTCTTGAGGTCGGCATAACTGACCGTCGCGACCGAGGGCCGGTCCCGCCGCGGCGTGCCGTAATCGATCACGTTGGTCAGGATATCCTCATCACGGACCGCGGTGCTCCGGACGATGCCGGTATCGAGGACCGGTATGGGCACACCGAGACCAATATACATCGTCACGCCGTAGCCGTTCATCACCGCCGCCCGCAGGAACTCCTGGCGCATCTGCTTCATGTCCCCGGTCACCATCAGCGTCCCGAATCCGCCCCCGGCGGAGTGCTGGGTGCCCTCGCCGACGATCATACCCTCGCCGCCGGCAAGGAAGATCGGGACCCCGCTCCCGATGACCCGGAATTGGGGGTCGTTGACGAGCGGCGAGAGGGTCCCTGCGCCGGAGTAGGAGACGTTGCCGCACCGCGGAAGGAGGGTGCCCATATAGGTGCTGAGCGTCCGGTCGGTGGTGTTCGTCGCCGCGTTGTAGCGCTGGTAGGAGTTCCGCGGGTTGACCATGATCGCCTGGTTCATATCCTCGAGCAGGAGCTCCGTCGTGATGCCCCGGCGCGGGTAGCAGTCGGTCCCGCGGGAAGTCGCCCGCAGCTCGACGGTGCCTCCGGCGACGAGTTCTTCGAGGACATGGGCGCCGCCGTAGGGCCGGTCCTTGGTGTCGGCCTCCTGGGTCGCCCCCAGGTAGGCGTCGACCGCCGCTATTCCCGAGTATGCCTCAACGTCGTTGAGCCAGACGCGTTCCATCCTGATGGGGGGGTCGGCGTGCCCGAAGTTAAAGAAGGCACCGGAGGAGCACATTGCCCCGAATGTCCCGGTCGTGACGACGTCGACCTCCTCCAGAGCCCCTTCCTCTCCCAGCTCGTCGACGATGCCCGGCATCTCGTCGGCGGTAACAACTCGTGCAGTACCGTCGCGTATCCGGGCATTGATGAGGTCAAGGGACTTTTCCATGAACGTATATTCATTTTGGAATATTTATAGATGTTGATTATTACTTTTGGTAATATGGCCCCCGGTACAGGCATGCTGCAGGGAGGTATGGTCCGGGATCGGTTCGGGCCGAAAAAAGAGGGGGGGTTGCTGCTCAGTTCCGCTTCCAGAGGCCCGCGAGGAGGCCGAGGACGGCGAGCGCACCGACGACGGCAAAGGGTGCCATGCCCGCGCTGGGGGCCTGGGTCGGCGTGGCTGCAAGCGAGGCCGAGACGGAGGCAGTGCTCCCGGCCCCGACCTGGACGCTGGTCGTCCAATCGCTGTAGCCGCTGTGCGCCAGCATGACCGTGTGGCTACCGGCGGCAATGCCGTCGATGGTCAGCGGGGTTATGCCCTTGTAGGCGTTGTCGACGTAGATCTCGGCGCCCGAGGGGGAGGAGGTGACCTGAATGGAACCGGCCGAGGTCACCGGGGCGGGCTGGAGGGTCGCGGTGACATGGCTCGTGGTCGCTCCGCTGACGCTGACCGAGGACGTGTAGTCCTGGTAGCCGCTCATGGAGACCCTGACGGTGTGAGAACCGACCGCAACGTTCGAGACTGTGTATGCCCCTGCCGAGGGAGTCTTCCCCTGGTATCTGTCGTCAAGGTAGATGTCCGCGCCTGCCGGGTAGGAGACCACGTCGATGGCCCCGGGTGAAGAGGGGAGGGCCGTCAACTGGGCGTTGACATGACTGGTCACGCCGGACTTCACCGATACGGTCGTGGCCCAGTCGTAGTAGCCGGAAAGATCGAGCTCGATGTTATGGGACTTCACCGAGACGCTGTTGAGCGTCAGGGGCGTCCGGCCCTTGTAGACCCCGTCTATGTAGACGTATGCGCCGGAGGGGCTCGACGTGATGCTGACCGCCCCGTACTGCTGGATAGGCGTCAGGGTGAACCGGACTTCAGACTGCTTCCCGGACTGGACCGTGACGCTGGTGGACTCGGACTGGTAGCCGGACCGGTCGGCACGGAGAGAGTAGGAGCCCGGGGAGAGGCTGGAGATCGTGAGCGGCGCCGTTCCCTGGTAGTTGCCGTTCAGATAGATCGCCGCACCGGTGGGGTTTGAGGTCGCGTAGATCGAACCGTAGGTCTGGAGCGGCTGAAGCGTCGCGTAGACGTCCACGGTCTGGCCCATTGCGGGTCCCTTGGGCAGACTGCTGGTGTAGGTCTGGTAGCCGCTCTTCTCGACCCGGATGGTGCTGTACGGCGATCCGGTGGTGTAGACCGGGACGTAGAGTTCTCCTCCGAATGTGGTGCCCATGTACTGTCCGTCAAAGTAGACGTCAGCACCGTCGACGTTGCAGTGGACGTGGTACCACCCTTCATCTCCCCCGACACCTGCACAGACTGCAGGAATGCCGGCGCAGAGGACGATGAGGGCGATTCCGACGATAAGATTTCTCAGCATGTTCTGTCTCCGATAGACGATAGTCGAATGTCGATTTTTTTGAATTTATCCTTTTCTATAATATATTTCAAAAATCCGTGGCGCTCGAACGATACTGGTCGTTAATTAACCGGGGAGTCAACAAACGTGCCGGGATACCGGGTATTTATCCGGGTGACAGGTGTCCGGGTTGCCTCCATTCACCTTTTTCATTCCAGAGGTCGACAGGGATACTGCATGGATATCGAGAGGTTCATCACCGCGATGGAGCAGGTTGCTTCGCCTGAACTGGCCGAGGAGTACGATGCAGGGAGGATCGGTCTCGTCGTCGAGGGGACCGGCGACGTCGGCGTCGTCTGCTGTGCGCTCGACGCCACACAGACCGTGGTGGAGGCTGCCGTCAGGGCCGGGGCGGATATGCTGGTCGTCCACCATACGCCCCTCTGGAGCCCGATCACGGCGGTCAGGGGCCCGACGTCGCACCTGCTCCGGACCATCCTTGCCGCCCGCATGAACCTCTATGTAATGCACACGAACTTCGACCACGCCGAGGGCGGCATCAACGACGTCCTCGCGGAGAGGCTCGGTTTTTCCCGGACGGAGCGGATGGCCGCCGGCCTCATCGGCGACTGTTCCCTCGATCCAGAAGAGATCGCCCGCCGCCTCCCGGGTGGGGGGATACGGGTCTACGGCGAGGTGGGGACGATCCGGCGTCTCGCCGTCGTCGGGGGAGGCGGGTTTGACCCCGACCTGATCCGGGAGGCCGCGAGCCTCGGGGCGGAAGCCTTCCTCTCGGCGGAGTTGAAGCACAGCGTCGCCCGTGCCTCGCCCATACCCTGCCTTGAGGCCACCCACTACGCGCTCGAAGCCCCCGGCATGGAGGCGCTTGCCGCCCGCATGGGGTGGCATTATATCCCGGACCCGCCACACGTAGTGGTAGTTCCATGAGCGGTATCTGGCAGAAGATGGAGCAGGACAAGAGGCTGACGCCGGAGTTTCGCGCCTGCATCGAGCGTGCCTACGGGGAACGGGGGAGGAAAGCGCTTCTTGCGGTCGACGCCGGGCAGGTGAAGCGCTACCGGGACTTCTTCGTCGTGGTCGGGCGGAGCGCCGAGTACGTTGTCGAGGGCGACTTCTGCACCTGCAGCGATTTTCTCTTCCGGGGGCGCGAGTGCTGGCATATCCTCGCGGTACGGATCGCCGCACGGACAGGGTTATATGAATCCTACGATCTCTGGTACCAGGACACCTGGAAACCTTAAGACATAGGGTGTCAGGTTTTTACTTTTGTAAAAGAGGGGTCACCGGGCGGGTCCAGCAAGATCAGTGCGACCCGCTTCCCCGTCCACGACGGCGGCACATAGATCCGGGCGGTGGTCCCGGTCGCCGTTGCCGTTTTGGTCAGTTGGCTGTACCCCGCGACACGATACTCGATCGGCGCAGTTAGTTCGTTTTCAGGATGTTGCTCTGGCAGGGAGATCCTCCTCCTCGCCGCAGGTTCGTCGTCGGCGGCGCAGGACCTCCCATCCGATTAGGGCCTCGTTTGTCATCACCGCTATATTATAGCGGGATGTATTTATAATTTTCTATTGGTAGTTGGAGGGCCCCTGTCACCTCTACCAAGCGTCAAGTTGACGATCTCGGTGCACCTGTAAGCTCCGGGGGGGTATATATAGGGGATATAAAAGAAGAGAGGGTTTACTTGGCAAAGTGCGGGGAGAACGTCAAGATAGAGTTCTCACGTCCCGCGAGCAGTCACATGACTGGTGGACGAACGCGGCCTCTTCGGTCCTAAACCGGCGGCCGCAGACCCGGCACCGGAACCCGGTCGAGGTCTCGATGATCTTCAATTTGGCTTTCATCCTTCACTCCTCTACCACCAATTACCCGCTTTTGAGTAAACCGAGCCGGTGCGCTTCGCAGTCTGCCGCAGGCGATAGGACAACCCTACGGTAGTTTTTGATGTATCTTCCGCCGCGTGTACCGCTCCCTTTCCTAGCCATTTCATACACTCTAAACGCCCCGTCATCATCAATGCGTTCGATAACACGGAGGTTGTACCGCCTAACAGATCGTGCGAGCGAGTCCAGCTTTGTGATCAATATCATCATTCTCACCTTTCCCAAAATTTTACCATCAATCTACCCCGTCCTCACATCTTCAAACGCTGTGAGGGCCAACTCAATCACGCCGGCCCTATCATTGTTGCGGGTAGTGTGTTGCGTGCCATGTTCTCCACCTCACTGGTCCAGCCGGACCACCTTCACGCGCTTGTTCGCCCACTCCAGCGGGAGGTAGAGCGTCGCGCTGCTCTGCCGGGAGTATGCCCGCGGGACGCGCTCCAGGACCTCGTAGCCCTCGATCTTGTAGTGGTCGGGGGAACGGGAGCGGGAGCCCTCCCGCATCTCGTCCCGGACCTGCTTGAGGAGCGCGAGCACCGCCCCGGTGCCCTCGGCAAACACGATCCCGTCGAGCTCTGCCTCGTGCTCAATCTCTAGCGCGATCCGCTGCAGGCGCTCGTCGGAGGAGTCCGGGAACACCTCGTCGGCGATGTCGGGCAGCCACTCCGCGACCCGCCAGAGCCCGCCAGCGTGCGCCGGGGGCTCGTGCATCGCCATCCAGCGGTCGAACTCGGCTTTCTCGTCCTCGTGGCCGGGGAACCTGCCGAACCGCTCCACGTCCTCCCAGACCGTCTCGTATGCGTCGGCGAGCGGGGCGGCGCGCGGGAGCACCTCCTCGGCGACCCACTCACGGAGCTTCGTCGCGTCCACGAGCGGCGGGAGCGAGTATGCATCCTCCAGACCGCGCCAGTGAGTCTCTGGCACGCCGTCGAGGGTTGGATCGCGGGTCTCGGCGGTGATGGTCGCATGCTCCCAGTCGATGACGAGGGAGATATGCCGGGGCTGCCCGCGAGCGTCGGGCTGCAGGAGCGCGGCCGGGGCGTTGTAGTCGAGGGAGAGTTTGAGAGGAGTGTTGATTGCCATGATCTCACCATAATTTTGCGATGACAACCGCGTCTGTGATAATCATCTCGCTCTCGTCCTCTCCGTCGTTCTGGTACTCCCCGGCGACGAGGTAGGCATGCCCAAACTTGTAATCGTGCTGCCTGGCCATCTCCATGATTTGAGGATCATTAATTGAGATCCAGTCGTTGGGCGCGTCAATAAGTCCATCCTCGTCGATCCCGAGGCCGACTCCAATCGTGCAGGTGCCGGGGAGCTTCTTGGAGGTCCGGGTGTTGTCGATCCACACGTTTGAGCGCGGGACCTTTGCGCCGACCGCAAACTCGCGAGTATCATACCGGAGCCCAACTGCACTGATGCGCTTGCCGGCGATCGCGTCTTTGTAGGACTTTACCATTCTCTTTCACCTCTTACAATACACACATTATACGTATTGGTATAAATAACTTTCCACGGAAGGCACAACAGGGGCACGTAGGGCACGAAGGATCATAATTTTCCCATGAGAGAGAGATCTAAAAAAGTTACGAAAACTCATGCCCTTCGTGCCCCGGGGCACATTGGGGCACATAATATCAGGAGTATTCCATGAGAGAGAGATCTAAAAAGTTACGATAATAAGTGCCCCATGTGCCCCAACTCAGTACGCGACCACCTCGTCGAGCACCACTTCATAGGCATATCCCATGTAACGGATGTCAAACCGCCACGTTTCCCCGGCGCCGAGGTTCTGGATCATGTCGACCCCATTCCCCACGAGCGCCCCGTCACGGTCGTAAAAGTTGGCCTTGATGCTCACATAGGATAACTTCTTCCCGGCGATGTTCTTGAGATCCCCGGTCGCATGATAGATCGGCGGGCCGTAGTATCCCCCCTCGACCGAGGTCGTCCACTCGCCGAGTTCTACATTCCGTGAGGTCTCGGTCGCAAGGGTCGTCGTCTCCATGCACCCCGCCGCGAGCATCAGAGCGGCGAGGAGTGCCAGAATCATGATCAGGTATCTCATGCTCCTCGATACGCTGAACAGAGAAAAAAGAGTGCCGGTTTTAGGCCCACGGACGACCGGCGCTGATCGGCTTTTCGTAGGCGTAGACCCTGAACATCGTGTTCGTCGAGAGCTGATCGTTATTCCCCTGGAGCTGCAACTCGATCACATCTCCGGCAGCAAGCCCCGTCATAACTCCGGGGTTTGTGAGGGTCTCGTTCCCCCCGATCACCTGCACGTAGCCGAGCCCCCCTACGTTGAAATCGACATACACCCCCCCATCCTCGATATACCGACTCGGCACCGTGACACTCTTGACGGTCACGTACCCCGATGGCGACCTCGAGGAGGAGGTCAGATCCTCATGCACGAGGAGCCCTGCATCAGGGGCGGCCGGTGCGACGAGTTGCGCCTGCGGAGCCCAGAGCGCCCCGGAAACCGAGACGCCGCCACCTATCGCGAGATCGCCGCCGACGAGGAGCCTCTGCACCACAAGGTGCGCGACGAGCGCCCGGCAGTCATGGATCCGATCTGCCGGCAGCGCAGTCTGCTCCGGATCAACCTGGAGCACTGCGATCGGCACGCAGTCCGCAGGGATCGCCGGGCACGCCGTCCCCCCTGCAACATAGCCGATATTCCCTGCGGCGTCTACATATGCGAGATCGTACCGGGCCTCCCCCCCGGCGTTCGCCGTGATATTTGCCAGCGTTCCCCCGGCCACCGAGACGCGAGTCCCGGCGACCGTAATCTCCCCCGCCGCGATAGCGCATTTCAACTGGAACGCCGATCCGCTCGGAGCGCATCCGTTGAGCACCGCAGTCCCGGCGAGCCAGAGCGACGCCAGCGCGTTCCACATCGGCGCGAACAGCGCATCCCCATCTCCGATTGCCTTCATAATTCTACCACCTTGTACACGATCTCATATTCGGCCTCGATCAGCGAGGACTTCGCCAGCGGCGAGTGTGTCGTTCGGGAGATCAGATCCCCCCCGATCGTCGCCCCCGCCTCTGTGAGGGAATCCCCGTTGTTCTCCGCGCTCGTCAGCCGGCCGCGCGCCCGAAACTCTCCAGTCGCACCGTCGAACACTGAGGCGGGTTTCTCCGCGACCTGTGTCTCCAGTCCAGTATCTGCCCCGGTCTCGGTAGTCGTGCCGGAGCCGATCGCCACGGTTCCGACCGCATCCCGGATCAGATCTCGGATGCGATTTCTCCCCTGGTTCAGTATCATACTTCTAACCTACCCCCTCTACTGTCTCCAATAGTCGAACCGGCCCCTATACAGCCACGGTGCGCCCCGAACGTGAACATAGTCGGCGGCACCGCGCGGACGTAGATCCGGACTTCAGACACCATCACGATCGGCTCGGTGAGGCACACGACCTCCAGTACGGTTGCGTCCGTATCTGCTGCCCGCGCATCGATACGGCTCACCTCGTCGGAGAGTTCCACGAGCACGTCCACGACCCCGTCCGAGTTCTCCGCGAGCGTCACGACGGTGCGCTCCTCGCTCCACGAGTACTCGATCTGTGCGACCCGGTAATCCCCATCGACCTGCTGATCCTCGACCTCGACCCGGCAGACGTCCCCCGGACGCACCGCGAGCGCGCCCCAGGTCTCCAGCGTCCCGGTGCGGATCACCTGCCGGTCGGCGAGGATCTGCGCGGCTTTCGCTCTCGCGGCCTCTTCGGTCGCGATCTCCGGGTAGGTCTTGACCGCCTCGATCACCACCGGCCGCGGCGAGCCAAACCGTTCTTGGAGGAGTTTCTGGCTCACTCGGTCTTGCAGGGATACGGCCCCCGTCGAGGTCTCGCCGTAGTAAATGGTCACTTTGTTGATCTCAGCCCGTGAATCCTCCTCGAAGTCTGCGGAGCCCCACTCCCCCTCCACGAAGTCCCGCGGGGAGCGCCGGGTCGCCTGCGGCCGGAAGAAGAACTTTCCATCGTCGGTCGCGCCCCACTCCTCGCCGGCGCTCATGGAGGAGAGCTCCGCGAGCACTGCGTCGAGGGCGTCACCTTTCCACGTCCGGGTGATCTCGATATCATTCTGCACGCTGACGAGTCCCGCGTCCCACTCCAGCGGAGTATATGCCTCGACGAGGGCTTGTAGGGCCGCGGAGATCGTCTCCGTAGCCACGACCGAGTAGACCTTCCGCGCCCTGAGCCAGAAGTCGAACGAGAGCAATTCGAGCGTTGTAGTGCCCGCAGAGGTCTTAATGTCGTCCACATAGCCGCCGAACCGGAGCGCGGGCTCCGCGAGCTCCGTCTCCGCCGCATAGATCTGCAAGGGCGTCTTACGGGGATACGTCGCCGCGAGCAGCCCGGACGGGTCCGAGAGCGTCACCGTCGCCTTCCGCGCGAACCGTGAGTAAGCGTCCTGTACGGTGCAGTCGATCATCGCCTCCTCGTAAGTCTCGGCGGTCGGATCGTAGAGCTGCCACACCGACCCGCCCCGCTGCACCTCGAACGTCAGCGGCACGATCTCGAAAAACGAGGAGAGCGGGAGCTCCTCATCGAACAGGATCATGAGGTCGATCCCGTCCCCGAACCCGAACGAGACATCAGGGAGAGACATCTAATCGCTCCCTGAACTCGACGGGAACCCGACGATGAACTTGGCGGTGTAGGGTATCCGCGCCAGCCCCGGATCGGGATTGAACCGGAACTCGTCGAACGTCACCGGCGGGTAAGTGTGCCCGGAGAGGAGGTGCTGTGCGGAGTAGTCGAGATCGTCCACTGTAGCGGCACTGTAGCGGTCCTCGTGAGCATAGAGATGATACGCGCCCCCGGCGAACTCTGCGAGCGCCTTGAGGTACCGAATCTGTGCTCTCGCCGAGACGTTCGAGGCCCCGAACCGCGCCTGCATCGCTGCCCGGTGATCGGGCTGCATCTCGCTCGTCGGGACTGCGTGCCCCTGGATCGTGAGTTCGATCCGGTAGACTCGCTTGTCGACGGCGATCGTGCCCTTCGCCTTCGCCCGGTCTGCGGCGAAGAGGTTGTTTTTCGACACCGAATCGGTGATCTCTGCCGGGCAGAACCAATAGAGCGTCGCCCCGTCCGCAGGCCGGACGAGCCGGAGATTGAGATACTCTCCGGTCATCTGCCACGGCTCCTGAGCGCCCCGGCGATCTCGTCCCGCACGAGTGCCGCGATCTTGCGCTCGTCAAAGGTTTTTGCCTCTGCCCCGGCGACATTGACATTGACCGTGATGTTTGGGCTGTAGGTCGTCGAGGTGCTTACTCCGGCACCGCTCACGGGCGCAGGAGGGATCACCGGAGCAGGGGCGATCGGTGCCGCGATCCCCGCCGGGACTGCCTGCGAGAGCGCGAGATCCGGGAGTGCCCCGAACACGGCATCGACGGTCGCAGAGAGGCGCGGCATCTCCGGCACGGCGCCGAGGATCGTGTCGATCACTGAGGTCCGGGGCGCGTCGAACTCCGGGATCTCCGGGAGCTCGATCGGCTGCGAGGTAAGGCCGGCGTTGAAGTGCTGCACGAAGTCCGAGCCCCACCGGGCCGCCATGCGATCATTCGAGACGATATCAAACGAGAGCGCACTCTCGATCGCCGACCGAACCCGCGCCAGTGTAGCGAGGAGCGCCGGGAACTGCATGTTTACTCCCGCGACGAAGTGCCCCATGAGATCCGAGCCCCACTTGGGTGACCGGGAGACGAGCGTGTCGAACGTGGTCGCGACATCTCCCGTAGTGCTCTCGGCTGTCGAGGAGACACTCTGCGAGGAGGTCGTGACATTGCCCGCCATCGTCGCCATGCTTGCTGAGACATTCGCGGCCGTGGTCGAGGCGGTGCGGTCGAGCGTCTCGCTCTGCGTCTGGATCTCCTGGAGGCGCGTGAGCGCGTCGTCGTAGCCTGCAGGTATCTCGAAGTCCGGGAGGATCTGCGAGAGCCGATCCGTCTGTCCCGTATCTCCTGCGCCCGGCGCACCGCCGAACAGCGAGTTCATCCAGTCCGTAACCGGGTGCTTCATCTTTGAGGGATCGTTGGCCCACGCGGGAGTAACCACGCCGACCGTGAGCCCGTCTTTGAGCCCGCCGGAGGCGTTCCACTCGTCCCACTTCTTTTGCAGGTCTATCCCGGCCTGATCAAGCACCCCCTTGAGGCTGTCGATCTTGGGGCCGAGGAGGTCGCCGAGGAACGGGATGTTCGACACGATGCCGTCGATCCAGTTCAAGGCGAACCGTGCTCCCCAGAGTCCCGCAGAGGACGCCACGAGGCCGAGCCATTTGAGGATATTATCCTTCAGATTCCCGAACACCACGCCTGCGTTATAGGCAAACTGTCCGACCTTCGCGCCAGCCTCCTCGATTGCCTGCAGCACGCCGGTGCGCCAGAGCGCCCACACGACGACCCCGCCGATCAGGAGCCCTGCGACGATCCCGACTGCGGCACCGAGCAGCGTGAGCCCGCCAACCGCCGTCGTAAACGAGAGCCCTGCCGCCGCTGCCCCGATCGTGGAGAGCGACCACACGAAGAGCGCGATCGTCGGGATTGCTACGAGGAGCGCCAGCCCGATCCCGGTGAGCCCGCCAACCAGCTCCTTGACCGGATCGGGGAGTTTCTCGAACCAACCGAGCGCGGCCTCTAAAAGCCCGTTGAATCCTTCGAGCGCCGGCGACCACGTTTGTCCGAGCTCCATCGCGAACATGCTAAAGTAGAGCTGCGTCTCCGAGAGCCCCGCGACCAGTTCGGGCGTCTGCGAGATGATCGCGGCCATCGCTCCCCCGGCGGCAACCCCGATCGCGGTGAGCGCAGTCTTGTTCCGATCCATCCATTGTTTCGTCTTGCTCACACTCTGGGACGCGATCCGGGCGGTCTTGCTGATCGCCTCCTGCACTCGGCGCTCGGCGCTGATCAGTTTCTCGGCGCCAGATGTGGCAAACTCCGTCGCCACTCGTGATACGACTACCGTCTCGACCGCCTCCCCTGTTTCTCTGCGTCGTCCCTCACTTTCCGAGCCCTCCCTGCGAGGATCGCGAGGTGCGCCTGATACTCGCGCGCCGGGAGCCTCCGGGCGTCGAAGGGACATCCATACTCAGACCAGAACACGGCATCCTGCATCACCCGCTGCTCCCAGATCTCCTCGGCGACGATGGGGGAGCCATACCCCCAATCATCGAAAGCAGACCCTCGTCTCGGCGTCGAGTTCCGCGAACCCCTGCACACTGTCGGCGAGCGTGTCCCGCACGTATGCCGGGAGCGCCGCGATATCCTCGTCGGTGTTGCGGTAGCCCTCCGGCCCCCGGACCACTCCTGCCCGGATGTACGCGGCTTTCAGGGCAGCGAGTTCCTCGGCGGTCATCGTCTCCCCCCTCCGGCGCCGACGCTCCTTGAGGCTCGTCGCTTCGATGTGGTCCTTTTCCATCTGTGTGATCTGTCGGACCTCAAACCGGATCTCCCCCTCACCGAGGGCGACCCGGACGCTCTTCGTCTCGCTCTGCTGCCGCTCGAACGCGGCCTGTGCATCCTGCCAGTTCATTTCAGCCATATCTCACTCTCCCGTAGGGGTCCGAATCTCGATGCTCGTGTTCAGCGGCCCGACCGAGAGTTCGGATTCGAGTGAGCCCTTGTTGCCGAGCGGCAGCGGCGCGTCCATGATCACGCAGTCGTCGAGCGTGATGATCACCGCATCGGTTGCGGCGGCGAGCGAAGCCCCTGCCCGGACGAAGGGGATCACGATATCGACCAGAGCCCCATCCCCCCATGCTGCGGCGAATTTGGCGTTATCGACGGGGAGGAAGCCGATCTTCATATCATACTTTCCGGCGCCCTCCCCCTCGGCGATATCGTAGGCCCCCCGCGCTCCGTTGGACCCCTGCGCCTCAAGGCCATTGGACCACTTGAGGTCGATCGAGGTGATCGAAGCGAGCGGAGATCCGTCGAGCGTCGCGAGTGCCCCGACCATCCAGAACCGATAGGGCTGGAGCGTCGGCGGCGTAATCGTGGCGAACGACGAGGCGTTTGTGGTGACGGCCCGCGACGCCGCGACAAAATCCATCGTCGCTTTCAGCGCCTCGCCCCTGCGTGCGGAGAGCGTCAGGTCGGCCTTGCACCCGGCGAAGATCTCGGAGAACGCGGCGTCGGTCTGCTCGTGCAGGATCGAGATCGTCGGGAGCGTATCCAGTTCGGTGAATTTCTTCCCAGTGTAGCCGGTGCCGGTGACTTCCTCAACCTTACCGAGCGCGGCGTGGAACGGGACGTTATCGTTCTGCACCTGGAACGGGATCGAGAACGAGAGGTCGAACTCGTCCTTAGAATACAGCGCCGGCCCCCGGCGGTTGCCTGCGGTCGAGAGTGCGGTGCGCGGGTCGGCGACCGGCCAATCGATCGCATCCTCAATCAGTCCGAACGGCGTGGTGATCGTAGTCTCTGCGGTATAGGGGGCCTGCTCGGTCGCCCATGCAGTCGTGCCCTTTGATGCCTGTAATTTGCGTGCCATTGTAAGCCTCTATGCTGTATAGACGGTCCCTTTCACAACGAACCGCCATGATCTCACCTGCGATTCCCGATCCCATGTCATCGCCACAGATGTAGCGATCTGAGGGTCTGTGAATCCGGCGGCGTTCAGAGCGTCGACGTTCCCCTCGACCCACCCCCTCACCTGATCCCGGATCAGGTACATGTGGGTAGAAGTCTCGGCGTGAACCTCGACAGCGACGGAGTACGCGTGCTCCCAGAGCCCCGCCCGCGAGTCTGGCCGGTCGGCGGTGTCGCTTGCTTCACCGACGACGATGTGTGGGTACGCTCGGTTACGGTCGGGGAGTTCCGATACAATCATCGGTGACGCTGCCGGACGGATCGCGGCGCGGGGGTCGGTGATCGTTCCTGCGGCTACTGCCGCCCGGAGCCCGTTCCTAAACAGGTCCCGGATTACAGCCGTGCTCAGGCTGCCAGAAGAGATCTCTGTGGTAGTCACTGCGTGCCTCCTCGTTTGGAGATAGTTTGGTAGTCACTCGCCGGTCGTTTCCGGCGGGAGTTCACTTGTTCAGGTCTGCGATCCGGCGGCGGATGGCCGGTTCGATGGTGGGCGCAATCATCTCGGCGGCGAGCTGCATCGGGGCGAACCCCTTGAGCCCGTGAGCGCCGATATGTCGCTGGAGGTTCAGCACCATCTCGTCCCAGGTCTCGCCCTCGCGGGGCGTGAGCCCGGCCTCCTTCGCCCACCGCGAGATCGGTTCCGGCGGGGGCATCCTCTTTCCCGGTGCCCGCCCAAACTCGGCGACGGCGTGCTGCACGAGCGGCCCCTCGACGGTGTAGAGGTCAGCGCCGGGGGTCTGAGGGTAGAGCGTGACCGTGTTGATCGCCTCGCTGGTCCCGACGTATGCGCGGCCATGCGAGCCCGTCGCCCCCTGCCCTTTTTCGAGGTTCTCCTTGTACTGATTCTCCCCCCGAACCGCCGCCCTGAAGAGTTCCTCGCTCACGATCTCGCGGTGCTTCGGAAACTTCCGGCGGTCAATCTTGACGCGGTAACTCATCGCCCGACGACCTCCTGCAGGTACACGGAGAGCTTCGTCACGCCGGTGAAGGGGTGCCGGTCCCGGCGCACCTCGGCGATCCGGTGGACGCGATACTCGTCGCGGTTGAGCCCGATGATCGTCGGGACGCCGCCCGTAAAGTCCACGGCATACTCAGCACCGGCCGGAACGTCGGGGAACGCGATCAGCACGTTCCACGTTGCCCCGGACCCGGAGATACCGAGCACCCGTGCGTCTGGCACCTCGACGATGAGATCTCCGTTGCCCTCGCGGTCGGAGCGGAGCCGGAGATACTCGCCGAGCGTCGCCCGCTTCGTCGCGGTGATGCCCCGCCCGGCGAGGTCTCGCGCCTCCTTTTCGCTCGGTGACGACACGAGCGCCTTGACGAGCCGCAGGTCCCACGAGGACGCGGCGGGGTC
The DNA here is from genome assembly GCA_023457135.1 of Methanobacteriota archaeon. GTDB lineage: Archaea > Halobacteriota > Methanomicrobia > Methanomicrobiales > Methanoculleaceae > Methanoculleus. Next base: position 18,243 of record JAEWMO010000076.1, read on the forward strand.
GAGGGAGTCGTAGTCGTCGAACTCTGGCGTCAGGCACCGGACGAGGATCGCCGTCTCGCCACGAGCCGCGACGAGCGCCTCCGCCGGCCCCGGACGGATCTCCGGGTCGGGGAGCGACGCCGCCTCGACGTCGAAAAACGAGGAGAGCGGGGCGTCGGAGTCGAACCGGAGGGAGACGTCGGGGAGCGCCATCAAGTCACCGCCAACAGGACGATCGCGCCGATGATCACGAGGCAGACTCCGACGAGTTGCCAGGGAATCGTGTCAATCTTCTGAGACATCCCTTTGATATCCTCTCGGAGCCCGGCGATCTCCTTCTGAGTCCGGGCCTCGGACTCGCGGATGAGGCGGTGGACCATCTCGTCCACCTCGCACCGATATTTCTCGCACTCCGCATGGGAGACGGGGGAGTCCATCACGCGCCCCCTATCGGCCGGTAGCGGTCGAGCGTCGCCATCTGCTCCGGGGCGAGCACCATGAGCCGCGAGAGCTCCGAGTAGGCGACGGAAAACCCGTCCATTGACATGCTCGACGCACCCTTCGTCGCCCTGTTGCGGGCGGCGTGGGTCAACGCACCTGCGACGAGATCCTCGACGATGCCGACGATCGCGGCGGGCGGCGCGGCGAACCCATAGGTGTAGACGACGGCGACGTTCCGCTTGCCCGCGGGCCAGACTCCTCTATCGATGCGCTCAAGGATACCTGCCCCGGGCCGGACCTCGTAGGAGGGGCTGTCGAGGGGCGTGCTGCCGAGCGTCACGGAGGCCACAGAGACGAGCGGGTGCCCGGCGAGCCGGATGCGCTCCCGCCCGTTGCCATCGACTCTTTCCGTGACGGCCTCGTGGAGTGCGAAATCCCGCTCGCAATAGAGGTCGATGGTCTCGGATGCCTGCTCGATGAGATCGTCCACCAGAGACGCGAGAGCATCCCCGTCTGCGAGCCCCAGGTCGGCGTACGTGATGCCGGACCGGGTAGAGATCCTGGCCGCGTCCCCGTATGCCGACATGGATCAGTCTCCCCTGTGCTTGTAGCCCCACGATACGCCGATCGTGCCCCCCTCAGCCGGGGCCTCAGCGGGTGTCGCTTTGACGCGGGCGTAGGACCATGCCCCCGACACTCTCGCGTAGGTGGTCGCACCGGCCGCGAGCACTACGGACGAGGTCGCCGGCGAGACAAATCCGGTGACGGAGATCCCCCCGACATCGGTTGCACCAACAAACCCGTCGCCGGACTCGTTGGGCCTGGCAAACGTCGGATCGTCGCCGAGCGCCGTCTGGAGGAGGATCGTGACGGTCTTGTTGGTCGAGTTCGTCACCCGGCAGACCGCCTCGCCCACCGTCATCAGGTCCGCGACGGAGGAGTAGACCGGGTTGGCGTTCGGCACCGCGACGCTCTCAGGTCTCGGTGCGATTCCTCTCGTCATCGTCGTCCTCCTCCCGGTCTGCCGGCACAGGGACGCCGTTATCCATCGTCAGCACATGAGCCATCTGGATCACCGGGCCGGGACGCCGATCAGCCCGCCGTTAAAGACGATCGTGTCGGTCTTACCTGCGCCGGGCGCCTGATCGAGCGTGACCGTGATCGTGACGCCGGCAGTGGACTGCGCCGTGATCGCCCAGGTCATCGTCGTAGCGGCTGACCCGGCACCAGGGACGCGCTGCGGAACTCCCACCATCGCAGGAGTGGCCGCATACGAGACTTCGGGCGTGAGTGTGATCGTGCACGAGGTCGCGAGCGCGCCCTGCACTGTGATCGCGTCGTCGATGGTTACGCCGGTGTTCGAGGCGTCGGTCTTGACTGCGAGTGCCATCGTCGCATCGTTGGCGGCGTGCGTCTTGCGAGTCAGCGTGACGACTGCGCCGGCGGCGGTGATGTCGAAGTATGCCCCGACATCTGCATCGGCTGCGAGTGCGGCGCGGAGCTTCGCCGCGACCTGCGCCTCGGTATCCTCGTTGGCGACCGTGACGGTCACGTCTTTGGGGGTGCCGCCCATGTTTGCCGCGGTCACGGTGACGACGACATCGCCATCAGCGACCGAGGGCGTGGCGACCGTGGCCGTCATGACCTGCCGGGTGCCGCCGATAGTATTGGAGAGGTTGAACCCCTCCACCGCGCAAGCGATATTCGCCTGCGCTCCGGGAGGTACAAGGACAGTCATCCTTGCACCTCAGATGTTGTATGCCTGCAGGTACTTCGAGAACTGTCCGCCTGCGCGGTCGATGTACGTGCCATACTCTCCCATCGCCATCATGTCGCCGAGACCGGCGCGGCCGAGCGGGACGGTGAAGAGCGGGGCGAGCGAGGCGAAGGCGTTGGCGCGCTTGTTCATGATAAAGACGTCCCCCTCGTCGCCCGGAGTGTAGGCCCCGTTGCCGTAGGAGTGCTGATCGACGTTGTGGCTGGCGATGACCGGCACGCCGCTGATGTAGATCACTTCGTAGCCGAAGTTTACCGATGCCTGGTTCTGGTCGAGGATCGCCCGAGTCTGGAGTTCGTTCTCCAGTTCGTCGAAGAGCGTGTGTGAGGTCCAGACTTCGAGGTCCCCCTTGTACACCCCGCGGGTCTGGAGGAGGCCCTTGATCTCTCTCTTGATATCCTTGAGGAGTGCCTGCGAGTCCGCGAGATTGACGTCGTCCTTGTTGACGATGTTGGCTGCAGCGGTCTCGACGATCATGCCATCGAATGCGTTTGCGTCACCGATCGAACCGTCGTTGAGCGCCTGCGCGTGGTCGCCATAGAGGACCTGCTGTTCCTTGAACTGTGCCCACTCACTGATCCGGGCTCCGAGCGCGGTATCCCTAACATTCACGGGGCCGTCTGCGGCGACCCGCTCGGCGAAGTCGGAGATGTCCACGCGGTCGGCGTAGATCTTGTGGTTGTAGTCGGTGTTCGAGAGGGTGAAGTCGTTCGATGCCTGCGTGTTCAGCACGAGGGCCGCGGCTTCGTTCACCATCCCGACAGGGGCGGCGCGAGCGGAGATCCAGTTCGCCCGGACGGGGTCGCCGGAGTATCCGCGCATCGGGAGCCTGGCGAGGAGTGGGGCGTCCGTGCGGAGGATGTCGATGACGTCAGGGTCGAACACGAGCGGGATCGCCGTGGCGACGGTGGTCGCAGTAGCCTTTGCGCGCTCCGGCTCCATCTGAGCCTTGACTGCCCTCCCCAGAAATCCCTTGAATTTCTCCCGGGTCGCGGGGTCGCGCATGGCGCTCTGGATGGAGACAGTCAGGCCGTCGCCGTCTGCGTGGAAGCCCTGCGACTTCCAGAAGTGATCGAACAGCCTTTCGCGGGAGTTCAGTCCGAAGATAGATTTTACAGTAGTCATTGTAGATCGCTCTCAGTACAGCGGCTTGTAGGGAGACGCCGCCGGGATCTCGTTCTTCTGCTCTGCCTTGACCTCGCGGGCGACAACGATCCCGCGCGGCCCCTTGCTCCGGGTCGCGGCGGCCTTCGTCACGGCGGTCTTGATCTCGTCGAGGGTGCCGAGCGCCTTGAGCGCCTCGGTGATCGGGGCGAGGGCCTTGCCGACTTCCTCGGCGACGATCTGCCGAATCTGCGCCTCGTCGAGGACTTCGTAGGACTTCTCTTCCTCTTCCTCCTCGTCGGTCGGATCCTCCTCCGGCGCATTCTCTTCCTCTTCCTCGCAGGATTCGGGCTGCTTCTCCTCTTCCTGCTCCTCTTCCTTCGGCTCTTCGCCTTCCTCTTTGGTCTTGCGCTTCATGGTTTCAGTTTCCAGCCCCGCTTTCACACGGAGGCTTTTCAGGCGTTCTGCGGTCGTTGCTGCGTTCACGGCGTCGGGATTGCTTGGGATGCCGACGGCGGAGACTTCCCAGAGGCTTACCTCGTCGAAGATGAGCCCCCCGTTGTCCTTCGACCGGGACTTGGTGATCCCGAACCCGACACTGAACCCCATCGGGAGCCCCGCCTCGATCTTGCGGGCGAGCTCCATCGCGGGCCAGTTGTCCGGCTCCAGGAACGCGGTGCCGTAGAGAGTGCTCCCCTCGATCTCCCCGTCGATCCACGCGCCGAGCATGTCGAGCGCCCCGTAGAGGCGAGCGCCGGACTCTCGGAACCCGTGGTCGAGGTAGAGCGGGATCTTGCCACTCTTGAGCCCTGCGAGCATCGACTCCAGCCCAGCGGGGGAGAACTCGTCGCCGTCCCGGTCTTCGGTGGTGGAAGAGATCGGGACGCGGATGAGGGTCACCTCCGGGCCGCTCTCGACGAGCCGGGCTTTCCAGACCTTCGCTTGTTCCGGGCGGGCGCTGAACGATTTTGTTTTGATATCAGGCATCTTTGATCACCTATTCGTCGTCTGAGGAGATGGGTTCAGCCCGGTCGGGCGATTCCGACGGGGGCAGACGCTCGACGGCGTAGTACAGGCCGAGCGTCACGACTGCCCACACGATCGGGATGAGCACGAGTTCCGCCGCCGCTTCGCCGAAGCGGTCCACCATTACCGTGATAGACTGCGCCGGGGAGACATAGGCCATCCACCAGATCGCAAGCGTGATCGTGGCGAGCCCGGTCACGAGGTTGATCGCTAACCATGCCAAAAAGCGGCGGATCCGGAGCATTATTACGTCCCCGCGGCCACCGCCCAGCCGAGGATCTCGTCCTCTACCGACGCGAGGTAGGCTCTCCCCGTGTCGGTGAGCACCTGGCGCCTCCCCTGCCTCGTCAGGTAGTCCGGGGACGGGAGCGCCCACCAGATCACCTTCTCGGCATACTCGTATTCGGTCCGCGTTTCGATCTCGTCTTCGACCTCGACCTGCCGGATATCCCAGCGGCAGAGGATTCGGACGGACCCGTTCTTTACTACGTCGATGCCGACTGTCGCCGGCTCGATGGTGCTTCTAACCAGTTTGGACATGATATGCCTCCTTTTTCAGATTGTCGAGTGCCGTCGAGTTCAAACTGGACGGTAGTATACCCTCCTTCCTTGAACCTGCTCTGTCCTGTCTTGAACCCAAGAATCAGGATCTCTTTGTTGAGCACGGCATCGATGCTCATCTTCTCCCCGTCGAGGGGTTTCTCCTCCTGGGCGAACTCAGAAAATTTGGGGAACGTCAGATCACACCCCCTGAGGCGGCCGGAACTCGAGGCGGGCGCCAACGTAGCGACCGGAAGCCGCCGGACCGTAAGCCGCATTGCGATAGCCGGGTCCCGCATTCCGCGCAACGTACCAACGGCCCCCGGCCAGCAGGATATTTCCGTTCGCGTTACACGCGTACCAGTAATCCGCGAGATACGCATTATCCGCGCCCGCTGCCGCGGACGGGAGGAACGCTACCCCTGCGAGGTCGGTGTGCAGCAGTCCGGAGATGTATCCATCAGTCGTCGGCAGCCCGGTCC
>JAEWMO010000077.1 GCA_023457135.1 Methanobacteriota archaeon
ATCAACTCCGAGATGGAGACGCAGGAAGCCCTGATGCGGGCCGGCATGGCATCTGATATTGTCCACATCAACGACCTCATCGCGGGCGAGAAGGCCCTCTCCGACTACCGGCTGATGGTCTTCCCCGGCGGGTTCTCCTACGGCGACGACACGGGCGCCGGCAACGCCTACGCAAACCGCGTGAGAAACAACCTCTGGAGCGACGTCAAAGAGTTCCTCGCGGGAGACAACCTCGTCCTCGGGATCTGCAACGGGTTCCAGATCCTCGCGAACCTCGGCCTCGTCCCCGCGTTCGATCAGGACCGTCCGCGGGATATCGCCCTGATGCCGAACCGGAAGGGCGTGCTGGAGTGCCGGTTCGTCACGCTGAAGCCTGCGGCGGAGAACCTCTGGACGAAGGGTATCACGCACCTCTACTGCCCGGTCTCCCACGGCGAAGGGAACTTCTCCTGCTCGGAAGAGACCTTAAAGCGGATCGAGCGCGAGAACATGGTCGCGTTCCGCTACTGCCGCGATGACCTCTCCCCCGCGGGAGGAGAATACCCCTACAACCCGAACGGTTCGCTCGCGGATATCGCCGGGATAACCTCGGCGGACGGCAGGGTCCTCGGCCTGATGCCGCATCCCGAGCGGGCCATGGAGTTCGTGAACCTCTACGACTGGCCGACCCAAAAAGAGCGCTTGCGGCGCGAGGGAAAACCCCTGCCCACCGGGTCGATGAACATGCAGATCTTCCGGAACATCGTCGCATACTTCGGGGAATAATCTTCCCGGGAATACTTTTTTCAGGATCCCGGGTGCCCTGATGGTATCCCGGTCCACGCTGAAGAGGGCGTGAGAGCCGGACATCAGGGTAGTCTGGTACACCGGCCGGGGACGGAAAGTTTGAGGTAGTAGGGAGAAAAAAAGGAAGTACGATGAGTACGCACCAGGAGTCGGCCGGGGAGGAGAACGGGGAGGTATGGGAGTTGCGGCTCTACGTCGCAGGCCAGACCCCGAAGTCGCTCGCAGCATTCGCGAACCTGAAGAAATTCTGCGAGGAGCATCTTGCCGGCCGATACCGGATCGAGGTGATCGATCTCGTCCAGCAGCCTCAGCTCGCGAGAGGCGACCAGATCTTTGCCGTCCCCACGCTGGTCCGGAAACTTCCCGAGCCCTTGCGAAAGATCATCGGCGATCTCTCGAACACCGAGAAGGTTCTGGTCGGCCTCGATATACGGCCTGGGAATAAAATATAAACTTCTGGGGAGTTGACCGGGTGAGCAACGAGAGCGACAACCAGGACCGGGGTAGGCCGTTGACCACGGAAGAGTTCGAGGCGGCACTGAAGAGTACGGACTCCCGCTACATCCTGCGGCTCTACGTAGCCGGGATGACCCCACGGTCACAGAGGGCGATCGAGAACATCAAGAACATCTTTGAGACGAGCTACAAAGGGAGTTACGATCTTGAGGTGATCGACATCTACCAGCACCCCGAACTGGCAAAAGATGCCCAGATCCTCGCGGTGCCCATGCTCATCAAGCAGCTTCCCCTGCCCATCAGGAGGTTGATCGGGGACATGTCGGACGAAGATCGTGTCCTTGTCGGGCTCGGGATCAAACAGCTGGAGTGATTGTGCGCTCCACCGGAAACTACTCTGCAGAGAACTCACCCAACATGAACACTCCCCGATTACCGCGAGAGGAAGAACTCCTCCGTGTGCTGGAAGAACTCTATGGAGGCTTTGCGGAGGCCGAAGAGACCCTTTCGGCGATCCGGAGGGGGGAGGTCGATGCCTTCCTCGTCTCGACGGACGAGGGCGAGAAGGTCTATACCTTAAGCACTGCCGAACACCCCTACCGCGTACTCGTCGAGCAGATGCGGGAAGGGGCCGCGACGCTCTCCACCGACGGCACCATCCTCTACTGCAACGAGTCGTTCGCCCGTCTTCTCGGCATGCCCCATCAGAGCCTGATGGGAGAGTCGATCCACGCCTTCATCGCTCCGGCCGGCGCGGAGAGGTTCCGGAAGATGATGGAGGACGGGAACCCCTCCGGCACCGCGGGCGAGAGCACGCTCCGGGCGCATGGCGGGGACCTGGTGCCGGTACACCTCTCCCTGAAACTCCTGCAGATGGACGGGCTGCAGGTCTTCTCCCTGGTTGCCGCAGACCTGACCGAGCGGAAGCGGTCGGAGGAACTTCTCAGGAAAGCTTACGCCGAACTCGAGAACCGGGTGAAAGAGCGGACCGCCGAGCTTGCCAGGTCCAACCGGGCCCTGCGCGAGGGCGAGGAGCGGCTGGCGATGGCTCTCGATGCCGCCAGTCTCGCGCCCTGGGAGATCGACCTGGCCTCCGGGAAGCTTATTCCCTCTGAAGCGATGGTGAAGTTGTGGGGTGTCCCCGATGCCGGCGTACTGCAGACCCGCGACGATTGGGCGGCCTTCACCATACAGGAGGACCGGCCCCGGATCCAGCAGGCTATAGACGAAGCCATCGCCCGAAATGGCGAATATATGGCTGAATTCCGCATCCGCCGCCCTTCCGACGGCTCCGTCCGCTGGATTGCAAGCCGGGGCCTGGTGTGCCGGGACCCGGAGGAAGGGCGGCCTCATCGTCTCATCGGCGTAGCCGCCGACGTCACCGAGCAGAAGCGTGCCGAGGAAGAACGGGCCAGGCTTCATCACGAGCTCGAGAGTGCGCACCGGGAGGCGAACCTCTACCTGGATATCCTGACGCACGATATCGGCAACACCGAGAACGTCTCGAACCTCTACGCTGAACTGCTCCTTGCCACCCTCGACGGCGAAGCGGCCGGTTATGCAGAAAAACTCAAGCGGAGCATCGGAAAGAGCATCGAGATCCTGGGCATCGTCTCAAAGATCCGGAGAATCCATTACGG
>JAEWMO010000078.1 GCA_023457135.1 Methanobacteriota archaeon
CCCGACCGCTTCGGCAAGGGCCGTGCCGAGGACGATCCCGATATCCTCGATGGTGTGGTGTGCGTCCACCGGGAGGTCCCCGGTCGCCCGGATGGTGAGGTCCATCCGGCCGTGCCGCGCAAACGACATCAGCATGTGGTCGAAGAACGGTATCCCGGTATCGATCGCCCCCGCTCCGGTGCCGTCGAGGTCGAGGGAGAGGCTGATATCGGTCTCCTTCGTCGTCCGGCGGTTCTCACTCTTCCGCATGTGCCGCCTCCAGAACTTCAGGGAGATGCACTTTCCCGGCGTAGAGGGCTGAGCCGAGGACCGCCCCGGCGGCCCCCGCCTCCCTGAGCGCCCGGACGTCTCCAACAGCCGATATCCCGCCCGACACGACGACCGGGATCTTCGTTCTCGCGAGAAGGTCCGTCACGGGCTCGATGGCGATCCCCTGCTGGAGCCCCTCCACGTCCACGTTCGTGTAGAGGAGCGCTCCCGCGCCGAGGGCCTCGAACCGCTCCGCCCAGGCAAGGTAACTGCCCGCGGGCTGCTCCCAGCCCTCGATCATCACCTCGCCCGCCCGGGCATCGATCCCGGGCATGATCCGCTCGCTCCCGAACTCGTCGGCGAGCGTCCCGACCACCTCCGGCGACCGGACGGCGAGGGTCGAGAGGATCACCCGGTCGATGCCGGTATCGAGCCACCCGGCGGCATCCTCCACGCTCCGGATCCCGCCGCCGAGTTCGACAAACGCGTTCGTCTCCCTGATGAGCTCCCGGATCAGGTCGGCGTTCTTCTGCGCCCGCCCGAACGCCCCGTCCAGGTTGACGATATGGAGGCCGTCCGCCCCCAGATCAAGCCACCGGCGTCCCCAGGCGGCCGGTTCCCCGTAGACCGTCGCCGCCTCCGGCCGCCCCTGCACGAGCTGCACGCACCGCCCGTCCAGGATATCGACTGCAGGATAGATCTCCATGCTCTCAGCGTATGATCCGTTCAATGGGCATGACTAATATGTCTTTTGCGCCCGCCCGCTTCAGCTGGTTGATCAACTGGTAGACCCGCTCCTCTTTCACGACGGCGTGAACGGCGACCAGGTTCTCGTCGGATGCCACGTCCATCACCGTCGGCCCGGAGAGGCCGGGCAGCACCTGCCGGACGTCCGCGAGGGCGCTCCGGTGGACGTTCATCATCAGGTAGCACTGCCCCTTCGCCCGGATGACGCTCTCGAGGGCGAGGACGAGCTCGTCGATCTTCTCCCGCTTCGCCGCGAGCGAGGCCGGGTTTGCGACCAGGATCGTCGTGGACGTGAGGACCTCCTCGACGACACGGAGATGGTTCGTCCGGAGCGTCGTCCCCGACGAGGAGAGGTCGACGATGGCGTCGGCGATACCGAGATGCGGCGTCGCCTCGCAGGCCCCGCCGACGGTGACCACCGTCACGCCGATCCCCCGCCCGGCAAAGAACGAGCGGGTGATCGCCGGAAACTCCGTCGCCACCGTCGCCCCGTCGAGATCGGCGACGGTCTCGATACCGGACTCCTCCGGCACGGCGACGACGAGCGTCGCCTTCCCGGTCTGCAGGTCGAGGACCTGCTCGACCGCGGAGCCCCGCTCCATGACCATATCCCTCCCGGTAATGCCGAGGTCGGCGACGCCGCTCGCCACGTACTCAGGGATATCGATCGGGCGGGCAAAGAGGATCTCCACGTTCGGGTCCCGGGTCCGGGTGATGAGCCTACGCTCTCCCCCGTCGGCCAGATGGAGGCCGCTCTTCTCGATCAGGTCGTTGATAGGCCCGGCAATTCTCCCTTTGTTCGGGATGGCGAGGCGGACGAGCCCGGGTCCGGGCCCGGGCTCCCGGGATGATGGTTTCGTCATGGGTTACGACAACTCCGGAAATTGGGAAGGTTAGAAGGTGGAGAGTTCTCCCCTGATGACCTTCTCGGTGATGGTGGGTGTCTTCTCCAGCCACGCGTCGATGACTCCCTCGACGTCGGGCTTGATGGACTTGATGTCATAGCCGGGCTTCGTGAGGATCTGGGCGCTTGCCACGTGCGGCTGGTCGATCGGGTAGCCGATCTGGGAGAGCATGCGGACGTACATCTCCTCGATGCCGTCGACTTCCCTGACACAGTCCTGCGCGACCTGGGTCGCGAGGAGGTTGTAGATCTTGCCGATGTGGTTGATCGGGTTCTTGCCGCTCGTCGCCTCCATGCTCATGGGGCGGTTCGGGGTGATCAGCCCGTTCGCGCGGTTGCCGCGGCCGACGGAGCCGTCGTCGCCCATCTCAGCCGAGGTGCCCGAGACCGTCAGGAAGACGCTGCCGGCATCCAGGTCGTCGGCGGTGTTGATCGCGACGTTCACCTTTCTCTTCGTGAACTGCTGCGCCACGGCGGCGATCTTTTCGGTCAGGACGTTCTTCTGCTCGATATACTCGGTGATGCTCGAGCAGTAGCGGTCTACGAACGCCATCGCGATCGTGAGGGTGATGGCGTCGCCGTCGCGCAGGCACATGATCTTGCAGTCCTGGCCGATGACCGGGTACTTCGGGCGGAGCGTATCGTCCATGAACGCCGCGACGCCCCTGACGATGCTCTCCGCCTCACTGAACGGCGCGTGCCCGACACCGAACGAGGTGTCGTTCGCCCGCGGGACCTTGCCCGAACAGGTCTTGAAGACGTCCTGCAGGTCGGTCGACCCCTTCCCCATCCGGCAGTCGACGATGACGTCGCGGTCCATGTTGATGATGGGGAGGATCTGCTTGATGTAGTCCCGCGCCGCCTCGACGGCGATCGCGTCTGCGGGGATGTTTATGCCGTTGAAGGCCTTCGTGGCCCGGCCCGAGATGAGGAAGTAGATCGGCCTCGTGATCCGGCCGCCGCCGAACTTCGGGAGCGACTCTCCCGCCACGACCTCGCCCTGGTCGGTGTTGTGGTGCAGGACGCTGCCGCACTCCTCGAGATACGACCTGCTGAGTGCCCGGCTGATCGACTCCGCGATGCCGTCTGCAAGGCTGTCCGGGTGGCCGAGGCACTTCCTCTCCACGAGCTCTATCCGCTGCTTCTCGATCGGGATCTGGTCAAGCCCTTCAACGCTGATATTCCTGGTCATCAAATCCACCGTAGTTCTAAACTATGATAAAAGAAATGATTGCAATTCATATAACCATTTCTAACCGTCGTTCCTGAGGCGGATGTCGGAACGGATACCGATCTTGCAGTTTCCCTCCCTGAAGACCCGCACCATGCCTCCGCTCTCGGAGACGGTGATCCCGATTGCCGGGATCTCGTGCGTTATGGACGCCGTTGCCCGGTGCCGCCCCCCGAGGCCGCCCGGGAGAGAGATGCCCCGCCCGGTGACGTCGAGGTACCGTCCTGCCGACCGCACCTCCCCGGTCTTGTCGATGACGAAGACCCCGTCGAGCTGGGCGAACTCCTTGATGCTCTCCCAGTTGTCCCGGTTCTTGATGTCGCGGAGGGCCGGGGGCTGCCCCTGGTAGGGGTTGAGGATCGCCTGGTGGGAGTGCCGGAAGATCTCTTCCGGGTCCCCGATGATGAACGCGGTGCCGATAGACCGTCCCTCCCGACCCTCGACCGCGATCTCGAGGGCGAGCGAGAGGGCCGCGTGGAGCACCTCCCGGGGGACGATATCGGAGAAGTCTTTCAAGTTGATGAAGTTCTTCCCCTCCTCTATGTCGTAGATGATGACCGCGTAGGGGAAGACGCCGACGACGAGACCGCTCTCCATGCTCCGCCGGAGGTAGAGGTGGACGGCGGCATCGAGCATGTGCCGTTCGCTCACCTCCAGGATGTCGTGCATGGTGAGGTCTTTCAAGACGTCGAGCTGGAGTTCCTGTACCCAGATGATCGGGACATCAGGTGCTCCCGGGGGGATCGGGGTCTGGTCGACGAACGAGACGACCGCCCGTGCGTTGATCTTCACCGCCACTTCGCAGGCGGTGGCAAGCATCAGGTCGCCGTTCATAGCACCTCGCGGATCAGCCCCGGGATCTCTGAGGGTCTTGACGCGACCGGAACGTTGAGGGCGGCAAGGCGCCGGACCTTGGAGCGGGCGTCGCCCTCGCCGCCCTCGATGATCGCTCCCGCGTGGCCCATCCGTTTCTCCGGAGGAGCGCTCACGCCGGCGATGTAGGTGACGACCGGGAGATCGGTCGACCGGACACCTTCTTCTTCCAGGTTCCCTCCGACCTCGCCGATGACGACGACGGCCTTCGTCTGCGGGTCCTCCTCAAACCGTGCGAGCACGTCCACGAACGTCTGGCCGATCACCGGGTCGCCGCCGATCCCGACGACCGTGCTCTGGCCGATGCCGGCGCGGGTGAGTTCGTCGACGACCTCGTAGGTGAGGGTGCCGCTCCGGGAGACGACCCCGACGTTCCCGCGGCGGGTGAGGTGGGCCGGCATGATCCCGAGTTTGCACTCTCCCGGCGAGAGGAGGCCGGGGCAGTTCGGGCCGATGACCGCGCAGTCGTGGAGTTTCGCGTAGGCGATCGCCTTCATTGCGTCGTGGACCGGGATGTGCTCGGTGATGACGACCGCAAGCTCGATCCCGGCGTGCGCCGCCTCCATGATCGAGTCGCCCGCGGCGCCTCCGGGGACGAAGCAGACGCTCGCGGTCGCATCGTGCTCCCTGAGCGCCTCACGCACCGTGTTATAGACGGGGACACCGTGGACCTCACGCCCGCCCTTGCCGGGCGCGACCCCCGCGACGACGCCCCGCCCGCCGACCTCGCGCGCGTAGGCGTTCATCAGCTCCGTGTGGAACGTGCCCTGCTTGCCGGTGATGTTCTGGACGATGACACCGAGGTTTTTGTCGCCGTAGATCATGATCTGACCTCCATCGCTGCTTTCACGGCCGCATCCATGCTCTCGAGCATCCGGTAGCCGCATTCGGCGAGCAGTTGCCTTCCTTCCGCCTCGTTCGTCCCGGCCATCCGGACGATGACCGTCGGCGCGACGCCGGCGGCGATGATGCCTTTTGCCACCTCGTCGCACCGGGTGATCCCCCCGAGGAGGTTGACCACGATCACCGAGACCTTCGGCATGCTCGCGACGAGCCGAACAGCGTGCTTCACGCGCTCCTGGTCGGCGCCGCCCCCGACGTCGAGGAAGTTCGCCGCCCGCCCGTTGTAGTACTCGATGAGGTCGAGCGTCGACATCGTGAGCCCGGCGCCGTTCCCGATGACCCCGATGGTCCCGTCGAGTTCCACGTAGGAGAACCCGTGCTGCTCGGCCTCGCGCTCGCGCTCGGAGAGGTCGCGGTTGACCTCTATTCCCTGCCGGGCGAGGGCGTTGTCGTCGACGATCAGTTTCGCGTCCGCCGCGTAGACCCCCCGCGGCGTCGTCACGAGCGGATTGATCTCCGCGAGCATGGCGTCCTTCTCCTGGAATACGTGGTAGAGGCTGTTGATGACGGGCGCGAGTTCCTTCGGGGCTCCGCCGAGGAGCTCCCGCATCAAAAACGGCGGGATGTCGTGGAGGAGCGGGGATACGACGACCTTACGGATGGCGGATTCGTCCGCTTTCGCCGCGTTCTCGATCTCCACCCCGCCCGCGTCGGCAAAGAGGACCACCGGCTGCTTGCTCGACCGGTCGATGGCGATGCTGACGTAGTACTCGTGCTCGATCGCGAGGCGCTCCTCGACCAGGACTTCCCTGACCGGGATGCCCTTGATCTCCCGCGAGAAGAGCTCGCGGGCGGTCGCGACCGCTGACCCGTTATCGGCCATCAGGACGCCGCCGGCCTTCCCCCGGCCCCCGACGTCCACCTGCGCCTTCAGCACCACGCCGTCACCCAGTTCCGCCAGGTGTGCCGTGACCTCTTCCGGCGCCCGGATGAGGACACCCTTCGGGACCGGTATGCCATACTCTGAAAAGATTGGTTTCGCCTCGTACTCCAGCATCTTCATGGTTTACACGCTCGTTCTCCGAGTTCAAATCCCCGCTTCAGTGCTTTGATGTTCAGGTTCTCCGTGCCCTTCGGAACGCTGTCGAGCACCGCACGCTCGATCGCCTCCCTGCTCACGATCCCGGTCGCCGCCACAAGGGCGCCGATCATCACGATGTTCGCGACGATCTCCCGGCCGAGGGAGGTCTTCGCCTCCGTCGTCGCCGGAATCTCGTATGCCCGGCAGGCCGGGCGGGACCGGACCCGGTCGGCGTCGAGGAGCATGACCGCGTCCTCCCGCGCCCTGATCCCGTACTTCTCGAACCCCTGCTGGGACATGATGACGTAGATGTCGGGGTCCGCCACCTCGGGGTAGAGGATCGGCGCATCGTCGATGACCACCTGCCCCATCGAGGCCCCGCCCCGGGCCTCCGGGCCGTAGACCTGGGTCTGGACGGCGTGCTTGTTGTCATAGAGCGCCGCCGCTCTCCCGAGGATGACCGCGGAGAGGATGATCCCCTGCCCGCCGTAGCCGGAGAACCTCACCTCGTGCCTCATCGCCGCACCCCCATCGCCGGCCGGCTCCTTCGGACCAGCTCCCCGACGGTGAACGTGCCCTCGGGGATCGGCTTTCCTTCCGCCGTCAGTCTGTTATACTTCTCCACAAGCATCGCGTGGCTCCGGATGTGCTCGACCATGGCCGAGACGGTCCGGAGCTTGTTGTGGCGGCCGTAGTTCGTCGGGCACTGGGTCCTTACCTCGATGAACGCGAGCCCCGGCGTCTGCATCCCGGTCGTGACGGCCTTCGTCAGCTCCTTGACGTGGTAAGACGTCCATCTGGCGACGTAGTTTGCCCCGGCGGCGACCGCGAGCTCCGCAAGGTCGAATGCCGGTTCGGTCGCCCCGTAGGGCGTCGTCGACGATATGGCTCCCGGCGGGGTCGTCGGGCTCCCCTGCCCGCCGGTCATGCCGTAGATGTGGTTGTTCATACAAACCACCGTCATGTCCACGTTCCGGCGGCAGGCGTGGATGAAGTGGTTCCCGCCGATGGCGGCGAGGTCTCCGTCGCCCGTGAAGACGACGACGTTGAACTCCGGCCGGGCCATCTTCACGCCCGTAGCGAACGCAAGTGCCCGCCCGTGGGTGGTGTGGAGCGAGTCGGTCATGATGTAGCCGGGAGCGCGGGAGGAGCACCCGATCCCGGAGACGAAGACCGTCTCGTCGCGCTTCCAGCCCATCTCCTCCACGGCCGCGAGGGTGCAGTTGATGACTGTCCCGTTGCCGCATCCCGTGCAGTAGATGTGGGGCAGGCGGTCGTCCCGGAACCAGTCGGGCGCGATCATCGGTGCACCTCCAGGGCCCGCACGAGTTCGGCAGGGGTGTGGAGTTCGCCCCCGATCTTCGGGATCGATATGACTGGCTGGTCTACGTGGCGCTGGACCTCCCGCACCATCTGGCCCATGTTCAGTTCCGGCATCAGGAAGACCTTTGCGTTCGGGAACTCCTCGAGGGCGAACTCCGGGAACGGCCAGACGAGCCGGAGCCGGAGGTGGCCGATCGAGTCGCCGGGCCGGTCGTGGAGCACCTGCTCCACCGTCCTCGATGGAGCGCCGTAGGTGACGAAGACCGTCTCGGCGTCGGGGTTCGTCACCTCGTAATCGGCGATCTCACGGCGGGCCGACTCGACCTTGCCAACGAGCCTGCGCACCAGGTTATCGTGCGCCTCCGGGTCGGTCGTGTCCGGGTAGCCCCGCTCGTCGTGGGTGAGCCCGGTCACGTGAATCGCTCTCCCCGAACCGAAGGGCGCGAATCCGGGAACACCGTCCTCGCCTGCCTCGAACGGGAGCCTCCCTTCGGGAAGGGGTCGGGGAGGGGTGATGCCGGCCGCGTCGCGGATGGTCACCCGCTCCCGCATGTGCCCGACGATCTCGTCGGCCATCAGGAACGTGGGGACCCTGAACCGGTCGGCGAGGTCAAACGCCTTCACCGTCAGGTCAAACATCTCCTGGACGGAGTTCGGGGTGAGCGCGATGGTGCTGTAGTCGCCGTGCGACCCGAACCGGCACTGGAACATATCCCCCTGCGCCGCCCGGGTCGGTTGGCCGGTGCTCGGCCCACCCCGCTGAACGTTGACGATGACGCACGGCGTCTCGGTCATGGCCGCGTAGCCGATGTTCTCCATCATCAGCGAAAACCCTGGCCCGCTCGTCGCGGTCATGGACCGGGCGCCGGTCCAGGCTGCGCCGATGACCGCGGCGATGCTCGCGATCTCGTCCTCCATCGAGATGAAGGTCCCGCCGGCCTTCGGGAGCCTCCGGGCCATCGTCTCGGCGATCTCGGTCGACGGCGTGATCGGGTAGCCGCCGAAGAACCGGCACCCGGCGGCGAGCGCGCCCTCCGCACAGGCGGTGTTGCCCTGCATGAACTCAACCCTGCTCAAAACTCCACCTCCACCCTGTGCGGCTCAAACGGCCTCTCCTCGACCCAGGAGATCGCCTGGTCGGGACATATCATGTGGCAGACCCCGCAGAGCATCCGCCCGTAGAGGGCCTGCAGCCTGCAGTTCGTGCACCGCTCGGGGCGGTCGAGGACCGGGGCGACGATCCCCCGGCTGTTGAGCGCCGTCCCTTCCTGAAAGATCCCGTAGGGGCAGACCAGCACGCAGAGGTTGCACCCCTTGCAGCGGCTTTCATCGATGACGAGTTTCATGAGACCGTATCCTACCTGATATTGAATCGCTGGTGAAATTGTGTTTTCGCTTTCTCGTGTACTGCGCTGAAGAGATCGCCGCCGTGCGCATCGATCCCGACCGTAAGCGGCAGATGGTCGGCCTCGATGACCCAGACCGCCTCGGCCATGCCGAGATCTTCGAAATAAACCTCTTTCAGGCTCATGCGGTCGGCGGCGAGTGCGGCGCACCCGCCCGTGAGCGCGAGGTAGACCCCCCGTCCCCGGAGCTGCTCGACCACCTCGGGCCCCATGCCGCCTTTGCCGATGAGGGCGCGGACGCCTGCATCGAGGAGAAAGCCCGTGAGTGCATTCATCCGGGCGGACGTCGTGGGGCCGGCGACGACGAGGCGGCCGTCCTGGACCACCGGGCCGCAGTGGTAGACCGCCGCGCCCCGGGGCTCGAAGGGGATGCCCTCCTCGATCATTCGCATGTGGGCCTCGTCGCGGGCGGTGTAGATCGTCCCGGAGAGGGTGACCTGGTCGCCCGCCCGGAGCGCGAGGACCTCGTCGCCGAGCGGTGTTGCGAGGTCCGTCACCGGCGCACCTCCACGGTCGCCCGGCGGCATGCCCAGCACTGGACGTTCACCGCCACCGGGAGGGATGCGGTGTGGCAGCCCGCCCGCTTCACCTTCACCGCGAGCGCCGTCGTATCCCCGCCGAGACCCATCGGCCCGATGCCGAGGGCGTTGACGGCATCGCAGAGTTCCTGCTCGTAGTCGTCCATCGTATCGACCGGGAGGAGCAGGGCTTCCTTTGCGAGCGCTGCTGCCATATCAAACGTCCCGCCGATCCCGACGCCGAGGAAGACGGGCGGGCAGGGCCTCCCCCCCGCGATGAGCATCGTCTCCGCGACAAACTTCGGGATATCCTTTGCCTGCGAGGGGAGGAGCATCCCGATCCTCGAGGCGTTCTCGGAACCCGCGCCCTTCGGGAGGACCGTCACCGTGAGGCGGTCGCCGGGAATGACGTGGACCGCCGGCATCCCGGCGCCGGTGTTGTCGTGGGTGTTCTCCCGGGTAAGGGGATCGACGACGTTCGGGCGGAGCGGGATGCTGGCCGTCGCCCGGCGGACCCCTTCCCGAACCGCGTCGTTGAGGGCGGGCGTGAAGGGGATATCGGGAGGGAGGGTGAGGTAGACCACCGGCACGCCGGTATCCTGGCAGATCGGCACCTGCCGTTCCCCGGCGAGTGCGATATTCTCGAGAATATTCCTGAGTTCCCGCCGTGCAACGGTCCCTCTCTCGGCCGCTGCAGCCCTCTCGATCGCCGCGAGGACGTCGGGCGGGAGGCGGATCTCAGCCTCAGCAAGGGCCCTTTCGGTGGCGTCCGCGATGGCGGCGAGAATCGTCGAGTCTGCCGGATTCATCATTGTTTATACTGGTGGGAAGCGACTATAAAAAACCTATATTCCCGCAGGTACCTGTTCTACTGCCTGCGGGCCGTGCCCTGGAAAAAAGATAGGCGGGTGCGGATTTACGCTACCGGTACCTGTTCTTCGACGATCCGCGCGGGGGTCGGGATCTTGTAGATGCCGCGCTTGAGGGAGATCTTCGCCTTCTCGGCGTACTGCGGGCTGGTCCAGACGGAGAAGACCTTCTGGCCCCGCTCGACCCGCGCTGCGGTGCCGACGGCCTTTCCGAAGGCGAGACGCATGCCTTCCGAGACACGGTCTGCTCCTGCGCCGGTTGCCTGCTTGTTCTCACGGAGAACGTGGTGCGGGAAGGTCCGGATCTTCAGGTGATAGTTTGCCCTCCCGACCTCCTTCATGAGCTGCCGGTTGATACCGATACGGGCGGCCTCAAGGGCCGTGTGGCGTATCTGGCATGTCTCGTCGGCGACGATGGAGAGCTCGACCGGGAAGTCCTGGCTGAGGTTGCCCATATCGAACTGCACGATCTTGCTGCCCGGCACGCCGCCCATGTATTCTCTGCGTGTATATGCTTTCTTTGCGAGATTCCTGTACATCTTCGCTGGTTTTCGTACCATCGTTAAGAACTCCTGCCGATCTTTGAGTGCTTTATAAAATGGAGATTTCTTCTAATAAACCTTACTGGGGGTTTTCCGTCTCGTCGATCATCCGGAGCACCCGTCGCCGGACCTCCGCGAAATCGGCGCTGGTGCGATCCCGGGGCCGGGACCAGGGGATCTCGACGACTTCCCGGACCGATCCCGGCCTATGAGAGAGGACGACGATCTTGTCGGAGAGGTAGACCGCCTCATCGACGCTGTGCGTCACAAAGACGATCGTCTTCTTCGTCTGCTCCCAGAGGGAGAGGAGCTCCTTCTGCATCCGGTTCCGGGTCTGGGCGTCCAGCGCCCCGAACGGTTCGTCCATGAGGAGGACATCGGGGTCGTTTGCGAGCGCTCGTGCGATCGCCACCCGCTGCCGCATTCCGCCGGAGAGTTCGTAGGGGTAGGCGTCCCGGAACTGGGAGAGGCCGACCATCTCGATGTAGCGGTCTGCGATCTTCCGCCGCTCCTCCTTGCCGACACCCTTCATCTCGAGGCCGAAGGCGACGTTGTCGACCACCCTCCGCCAGGGGAAGAGGGAGTACTCCTGAAAGACCATCCCCCGTTTCGGGTCAGGGCCGGTGACGGCGCGGCCTTCGACGGTGACGCTCCCGGTGGTCGCCGTCTCGAGCCCCGCGATGATCCTGAGGAGCGTCGTCTTCCCGCACCCGGACGGCCCGACGAGGCAGATGAACTCCTCGTCGCCGATCTCAAGGTTGACGTTCTCGAGCGCCTGCGTCAGGGTGCCGTCCTCTTTCGGGAAGGCCTTGCCGAGGTTTCGTATCGATACGCCGCTCATATCAGGCCACCTCCCCCGCCCGCCACCGGAGGAGCTGCTTGTCGACGTAGTTCCTGAAGATGCGGTCGATGACGAGGCCTGCAAGGCCGAGGATCAGCATGTAGACGACGACGTTGGGCATCTGGTGGAGGTAGTAGTTGTGCCAGAGCTGGTAGCCGAGGCCGTAGCTTGAGACGCCGAACATCTCGGCGGCCACGAGACACATCCACCCGACGCCCATGGCGATCCTGATGCCTGAGACGATCCCCGGGATGGCGGCAGGAAGGGCGACGTAGCGGATCAGTTCTAACGAGGTGTCGCAGCCGAGCACCTTGCCCGCCTCGACAAAGACCTTCGGGACGTCCCGGAACGCGGAGTAGGTCGCGGTCAGGATCGGGAAGAAGGCGCCTGCAAATATGACGAAGCCCGCCGCCTGGGTGGTGAGCCCGAACCAGATGATGGCGAACGGGATCCAGGCGAGCGGCGGGATGGGACGGAGGATCTCGATGATGGGGTCAAGGAGAAAGTCCGCGACCCGGAACCATCCCATCAGGATCCCGATGGGGACGCCGAGGAGAAACGCCGCGATGAGCCCGATCCCGAAGTGCTCGAGACTGACCATGGTGTCGGCGAGGAGGGTGCCGGAGCCGAGGAGGTTGATGAATGCGCCGGCGACGTCGGTGACGCTCGGGAGGATGAAAGACCGCCCCACAACGTATTCGGCGATTATCTGCCAGATTACCGCCGTAATGGCGAGCGCTGCAACGCCGAGTAGCCGTTTCTGTGTCTGTCGGTTCATATCTCTATTTCCGCTGCTCGATGGTTACTGCCGGGGCGGATCGTTAGCCTGTCCGCTCCGGGATCTTCTCTCCTATTTCATCGGCATCGCCGTAAATGATACTTTTGGAGAAAAAACGGAGAGGTCCCGGGTTATGCCCGGGCCTTCTCGTAGAACGAGAGGTCGAAGAGGTCGTCCTGGGTCAGGGGTTTGCTGATGTAGCCGAGCTCGTACTGGAGCTCTGTGTACTCGACCACCGAGGTCGTGATGACGTTCGGGTCGGCGGTCCAGGTGCCGTCCCAGTCCTGGAAGGATGCCTTCACGGTCTCGACGTTCTGCCCGGTCTTTGCGGAGTAGATGGATGCAGCCTCGTCCTGGTGCTCGAGGTTGTACTCCGTCGCCCTGATGTGGGTCTTGACGACCTGCTCGACGAGATCGGGGTGGTCGCGGATCAGGGAGCCGCTCGCCACGAGGACGCAGCAGGCGTGGTCCTTCATCATCTCGCCCGACTGCACGACGGTCCTGCCCACGCCTTCCGACGCGATGATCGACGGGGACGGGTGGGGCAGGAAGACGCCGTCGACCTGGCCGGCGGAGATGGCGGTGGTGGCCGCACCGGGGTCCATGGCGATGATGTTGACGCTTGCGGGGTCGACGCCGTTCTCCTCAAGCCAGGTCCGGAGGATGGTGTCCTGGATGGTTCCGGGCGGGAAGGTGGCGATC
>JAEWMO010000079.1 GCA_023457135.1 Methanobacteriota archaeon
GTATGGTGCTGGTGGGATGCCACGTCTCCATTGCCGGCTCGATCGACCTTGCGGTCGGGAGAGCCCTTGAACGGGGCTGCAACACGTTTCAGATCTTCTCCCGGAACCCCCGGGGCTGGAAGGCGAAGGAACTCGACCCGGACGTGGCCGATGCGTTCCGGAAGGCGCTCGAAGCATCCGGTCTCGGCCCGGCCGTCGACCACATGCCCTACCTCCCGAACCTGGCCTCGCCCGATGACGAGATCTACGAGAAGTCGGTCGCTGCCCTCACCGATGAACTCCAGCGGTGCAGCCTTCTCGGAATACCCTACCTCGTGACCCATCTCGGCCACCACCGTAGCGCCGGGACCGAAGCCGGTCAGGAGCGGGTGATTGCTGCGGTCGATCACGCGCTTGCCGCGGACGGCGCGGACGGCGTGATGCTGCTCCTCGAAAACACCGCCGGAGAGAAGAACAGTGTCGGATCGACCCTTGCCGACCTCGGCAGGATCCTTGATGCGATCGATGCGAACGAGAGGGTCGGAGTCTGCTTCGACACCTGCCACGCCTTTGCCGCCGGCTACGATCTCCGGACCTCAGAGGGGGTGAACGCGGTATTCGGGGAGTTCGATGAACGGATCGGTCTTGCCCGGCTGCGGGTCGTCCACCTCAACGACTGCAAGGGCGGTCTCGGGAGCGGGCTGGACCGGCACGAGCATATCGGGCTCGGGTCCATCGGGGAGGAGGGTTTCCGGCATATCCTCCGTCACCCGGTTATCAGGAGCCTCCCTCTCATCTGTGAGACGCCGGTCGACGGGCAGCGGGATGACGGCGGCAATATTGCCAGAGTCCGTGAACTCGCCATGGCGTGAGGTGTTCTCAGGGCTCCGGCCCGGGTACTATTTTCTAATAATTATAATAATCAAAAACACCCTCGCCGGTGCACCGGATCCGTAAGGGATATATATTTATATCTCTATCATGCCTCTCACGAACCCTTTATCCGGTGGGACCCGGTGATTCTCCGGGCCCCTGCAGGGCCTCAGTTTGCACGCCGGTGGGGTTGGAGCACTGTCTCGATCCCGCCTGCTGGCACCATCGTGTGAGACGAAAGGGGGCGTTCTCATCGTGGTGATCATGGAATGGCTGAACATATAACGCTGATATTAGTCTGCACCGTCATTATTGCCGGACTGCTGGTCCCGCCCGTTCTTGCGGTCCCTGCTCCCGGCGATACGGTGCTTTTCTGCACCGCCGGCGGATCGCAGGAGCATCCCGATATCGACGGCAGCATGGTTGTCTGGGAAGACGGCCGGAACGGGAAGTACATCTACTACGCCACCGCTCCCGGTGGTGAAGGCATGAGGGTTACCACCGGGGGTTACCCCGGGCAGCAGGGAAGCCCGTCCGTCTCCGGGAACCGTATCGTCTGGCAGGACGGGCGGGATGGCAGTCTGGCGATCTATATGTATTCGCCTTCAGGGGGCGAGAAGCAGATCAGCAGCGGGACGGGCGACCGGTGGATGCCTGTCGTCCACGGGGACCACGCTGTCTGGTACGAGATGCGGGAGGGGAAGGCCGGCATCTGTCTCTACAACTTCGGGACGGGCGAGGAGATCCATCTTGACTGCTCGCCGGTGACCAAATGGAGGCCCGCTCTCTCGGATAGGTATGTAGTCTGGGAGGAGAGCAGCGGGGGCGGGGATATCTGGATATATGATATCGTCTCCGGGCAGGAGCAGCAGATCACCTGGAACGGTGCCCGTCAGGCATACCCCGCGATCTCCGGGAGCCGGATCGCCTGGGAGGACTACCGGAACGGGCTGCCTGATATCTATGTGTACGATCTTGGCGAGGGCCGTGAGTATCAGATCACCGACGACCCTGCCGAGCAGGTTTCACCGGCGATCGACGGGGATATCATCGCCTGGGAGGATAAGCGGGGCGGTCTCTGGGATATTTACATGCGTGACCTTGACGCCGGGGAAGAGATGTCGGTCTGCACCGCCGCAAACGAGCAGCTCTTCCCCTCGGTCTCAGGGGACAGGATCGTCTGGCAGGATAAGCGGAACGGCGAATGGAAGATCTATCTCTTCACCTACACCGCTGGGGCACCCCCGGAGGCTGAGTTCTCTGCGGACCAGACCACGGGCATGGTCCCGCTCACCGTCCGGTTCACCGACCTCTCCACCGGCAATCCGGGGGAATGGGACTGGGATTTCGGTGACGGTAGTACGTCAAACGAGCAGAACCCGGTATACACCTACGAGAGCCCCGGCGAGTATACGGTCTCGCTCCGGGTGAACAGCCCGTTCGGCTCCGATACCGTCACAAAGACCGACTTCATCCAGGCAGCGCTGCCCCAACCGCCGAACACCGGGTTCTCTGCCGCACCGGTATCGGGCGGTGCGCCTCTCGTCGTGCGGTTCACCGACGAATCGACGAACAACCCCGATACCTGGCTCTGGGACTTCGGGGATGGAGACCTGTCCATCGAGCAGAACCCTGAGCACACCTACGCGGCGGTGGGCGTCTACAGCGTCAGCCTGACCGCCGGCAACACGGCGGGCAGCACGGAGCTAACAAAGCCCGACTACATCACCGTCCTCGAGCCCCCGACAGCCTCGTTCCAGGCCGACGTCCGGAACGGGGCCGCACCGCTCACCGTCCGGTTCACCGACATTTCGACAGGAGAGATCGAGGCCTGGTCCTGGCGTTTCGGTGACGGCGGGACCTCATCCGCGCAGAATCCGGAGCATACCTACCTTGCCGCCGGCACCTACGCCGTCACGCTTGAGGTCGAGGGCCCGGCCGGCAGCGATGCCGAGACAAAGAGCGGCTATATTGTCGTGATTGAGCGGCCGGTTGCTGCATTCACCGCGAATAAGGCGATCGGGGTCGCCCCACTCACGGTCAGGTTTATGGATGCCTCGACCGGGGACCCGGCATTCTGGTTCTGGAATTTCGGGGATGGCGGGACCTCATCCGGGCAGAACCCGGAGCACGTCTACGCGAATCCCGGGAACTATACCGTCTCCCTGACCGTGAAAAACGATGCGGGAGAGGACACAATGGTCAGGACCGGTTACATCTCGGTCTTTGAGCCCCTCGTCGCCGCCTTCGAGGCGAACGCGACGGCAGGCACGGTCCCACTCACCGTCCGGTTCAGCGACCGTTCTGCGGGCAGCATCGAATCGTGGTCGTGGACATTCGGTGACGGCAGTTCGTCGAGCGACAGGAACCCGGTTCACACCTACCACAGCGCGGGGACTTATACCGTCAGGCTCACCGTCTCGAACGGGTTTGACAGCGACACCCGGGAGATGACGGGGTATATCACAGCCGCCGCGCCGCCGGCGGCCGGGTTCTCCGCGAACGTGACCCGGGGCAGGGCCCCTCTTGCGGTCCTGTTTGAGGACGCCTCGACCGGGGGCCCGCTATCGTGGTCGTGGAGTTTTGGTGACGGAGGCTCGTCGGCGGCGAGGAGCCCCGTTCACGTGTATCAGACTCCCGGCACCTACACCGTCTCCCTGACCGTGGCAAACGGTGCGGGGGAGAACACGATGGTCCGGACCGATTATGTCACGGCCGGCGATCTCCTCGTCGCCGGGTTCACCGCCAACGTGACCGCCGGGGCCGCGCCGCTCGCGGTCCGATTTGAGGATGCCTCGACCGGAGATCCGGCGTCCTGGTCCTGGGATTTCGGCGACGGCAGGACCTCCACCGTGCCCGACCCGGTCCATGTATTCGAGAGCCCCGGGACCTATATCGTCAGCCTGACCGTCTCCGACGGCAGCAGCCACTCTACAAAATCCCTGCAGATCCGTGCCATCGATCTGCCTGTTGCCGGGTTCAGCGCCGCTCCCCTCAACGGGACGGCGCCTCTCAAGGTCACGTTCACCGATGCCTCCACCGGGACGCCTTCTCTATGGCTCTGGAGTTTCGGCGACGGGACGACCTCGACCGACCGTCAGCCTTCGCATACCTATGCGGCCGCCGGGAACTACACCGTCAACCTGACGGTTGAGAACGCGGCCGGAGTGAGTTCCGTGGTGAAGACCCGGTATATCTCCGTTCACCCTGCCCCGGCAACCCCGACCCCGACCGCGACTTCTGGATCGGGCGGTGGCGGTGGAGGCGGCGGTGGAGGCGGCGGCTGGGTAAGCCCCGGCTGGAACACGCCGAAACCTACCCCGACCCCGACCCCGACGCCCACCGTGAGCGCGACGCCGACCGCCGCCGTCCCCGGAACTGCCGAACCCGGTCGCCTGTCCCTCGGGGAGACCGGCCTCGTGAACCGGTTCGTCAGGGTCGGCTCACCCGACGGCATCGTGAGCATCGCCGTTGCCGAAGGTGTCAGGGCGGTGGATGCCGCCGGAGAGCCGCTTGCGGCAGTGTTCCTCGATGTCCTCGATCCGGTCGACGTGCCCCCGGTGCCGGGGGTGGGCGCGTATGCCTTTGCCGGGTATGCCTGCACTGCCGGGCCGGAGGGGGCCACCTTCTCGCCGCCGGTGACCCTGGCATTCAATCTCACGGAGGGGCAGTGGGACACCGTCTACGACGGCAAGAACGAAATTCTGGTGCAGTGCTACAACCGGTCTGCAGAGGCCTGGGAGGAGATCCCTACCACTGTCCACCCGGAGACCCGGAGCGTCACGGCTGTTGTCTCGCACTTCAGTCTATACGCGCTCTTTGTCGAGGTCCCCGGAGGAGGTGCGGCGCAGGTTGTCGCGGCGGATACGCAGCGGCAGCCTGAGAGCACGGAAGACTCCCTGTACGCGCATCTCATCCCCGGCCTGCTTGCCCTCGTCATCGTGGGGGCGGGGGCGTACTTCTACTACCGGAGAGAGGAGTCCTGAACTGCCGCCCCTCCTGCTTAACAAAAACAGGGATGCGAGGACCGTTATCCTCGCATCTTTCTTCCCAGAAGCAGGAGCAGGAGCGCCGCTCCGGCACCGATCGCACCGAATCCCGGGGCTGCCCGGGTAGGCTCTTCAGTCTCTGCGAGGCCGGCAAGCCAGGCGGCGCTCGTCGTGGGTGAGAGATACCGGGTGCCCGCAAGGACATAGCCGTCAGGGGCGCTCTCTGCTGTATAGACACCGGTAGCGGGGAACGTCATGTTCCACCCGATGACGCCCTCGCCGTCGATCCCGAGCGCGAAGCCCTCGCCGCTCCTGATATCCGTGCCTGCAACCATATACCCGCCGGAAGGCCGCAGGGTGACGGCGTAGCCGGTGAGACCCTCCATGTTCCTGAGCCAGACTTCCTCGCCCTGTGAGTCGACAAGGCCGTACCAGTAGTTTCCTGAGTATACGAAGCCGCCCTCATCGGTCTCCTCGATATCGAAGATGACCGGTGCCTGGTAGTTCCTGTTCCAGAGCGTGTTGCCGTCGGCATCGAGGCGGGTGAGGAAGGCGTCCCCTATGTCGTTATTGAAGGGGGAACTCGTGCCCCCGATGACGTATCCGCCTTCGGTGGTCACGATTCCTGCGTTTGCCGCGGTTTCGGGGAACGTGCGGTTCCAGACTGGCGTGCCGTTGCCGTCGGTCTTTGTGATGATCGCTGTCGTGTCGCCTTCTGTTCCGGGTGGGTTCCAGAGCCATCCAACGGTGACGTAGCCTCCGTCAGGGGTCGGGCGGACTGCCGAGATCTTCTCGTCTGGCAGGGTCTGGCGCCACACCTCGTTCCCGTCGGCATCGGTCCTGATCAGGAACGAGGTGCCCTGGTAGGTGGGGGTCTCACCGGTCCAGTTCCTTGAGATGTTGTAGGCCCCGGCGATGTAGCCCCCGTCGGAGGTCTCTGCGACCGAGGCTGCGGCCATGCCGGGGAGTCTCCTGGTCCAGACCTCGTTCCCCTGGCCGTCGGTCTTTACGAGCAGCAGGTCCTCCCTGCCACCCTCGACCTCGACGAGGGTTGAGCCGAGAGCGATGTAACCGCCGTCTGCGGTCGGTGCAACAGCATCGAACTTGTTGTTGTTCTCCGGTGAGAACGTTGCGTTCCAGGCGACCGCCGTGGCTGCCCCTGCTGTGGAGACAGCCACGGCCGACAGGATCACCGCGATGAGCAGTATCGCCGCGATCGGTCCCGGTAACCTGACGTATCGGTAACGTTTCGTCATGGCATCGATCACTGGTGAGGTGCGGACTGCAAAAAACGTAGTGGTTCGCCGGGGCTGTACCGGCAATCCCTTAATGAACGTGAACTCCCTATAGATCTGCACGTGTTGGCGACATTCGACGGAACCTGGGTGCGTCTTAAGAGCGATGGACGCACGCTCTACGAGCAGGGCGGCTATGGAAGGCCGGAAGGGACCGGTCTCCGCCTCTCTCCCGAAGAGGCGCTCTACCTCATGGAACGCAACAAGATCGACGTCAAGGAGTTTGGCTTTGACACCCTGCTCGGTCTCTTTGCCGGCCAGCCGAACTTCGTCCGCAGGTACCTCGTCTACCGCGATATCCGCGAGCGGGGATACGTCGTCCAGCCCGGCCCGCATGACTTCCGCGTCTTCCGCCGCGGCCACAAGCCCGGGGTCGGAAAGTCGCAGTACCTTATACGGGTTCTCTCCGAGCGGGACCTCATCGACTTCGACCGGCTGAGCCAGGACGTGCTTGCCGCTGCGAACATGCGCAAACAGTACCTCCTCGCGGTCGTGGACGACGAGGACGAACTGACCTACTACGAGGTGCGGGTGCAGGACCTCCCCGGCGTCGGGGAGCCGGCAGAGTGCGCAACAACCGTGCAGGCCTCTCTCTTCGGGACCTATGCGCTCGCTCACCTCTCTCCGGGAACCCCGCTCGAAGAGGACTGGTACGGCAAGCGGCTCGACTCAGAGCGGCTGCTCCTTCGCCCCGTCGAGTCGATCTACCTCATGCGCAAAAACTGCCTCTCGGTCACGCGGGATGGGGAGCCGATGACCGCAGAGCAGTTCCTCGGTGCGGCAGCAGAGAAAGACGTCGAGATCCGCGAAAAAGAGCGGGTCTTCTCCGATCTCCGGGGGAAGGGGTACATCCCGAGAACCGGCTACAAGTTCGGCCACCACTTCCGGGTCTACTCCGGGAAGAAGACCCACTCCGAGATGCTCGTCCACGCCGTTCCGTCGGGGACCTCCACCCCGATGAGCGTCGTCTCCCGCTCGGTCAGGCTTGCCCACAGCGTCAAAAAGAAGATGTTGTTTGCCTGCATATACAATACCGATATCAGGTACGTCGAATTTGCCCGAATCAAACTGTGAGCGTCAATCCATGCAATCCGGAATGAATCCGTGGTCGAGTAATCAGACCGTTGATGTGGATCGACTCTTTGCCGAGTTCGGCATTGAGCCGATCGGTGAGGTCGCACGAAGGCTTCCCGAGGTACCGCCGTTTATGCGCAGGGGTGTTGTTGTCGGACACCGGGACTACGGCCTGATCGTCGACGCCATCCAAAAGCGCACCCCGTTTCACGTGCTGACCGGGTTCATGCCCTCGGGTCTCCCCCACCTCGGGCACCTGATGGTGATGAAAGAGGTGGTCTGGCACGTGCAGCAGGGCGGGAACGGCTATGTCGCCATCGCCGACCGCGAGGCGCACGCGGTCCGCGGCATGTCCTGGGAAAAGTGCCGCGAGTACGGGAAGGAGTACCTCAAGGCCCTCTACGCCCTCGGATTCGAGGGCACCACCTACTACCAGAGCAAGAACGGCCGTTTGAAAGACCTCGCGTTTGAGGCGTCCACGAAGGTGAACTTCTCGGAGCTCTCGGCGATCTACGGGTTCGGACAGGAGACGTCGCTCTCGCACGCGATGAGCGTCATCACCCAGGTGGCGGACATCCTCTACCCGCAGCTCGATGCCGGACCCGCACCCACGATCGTCCCGGTCGGCCTCGACCAGGACCCGCACATCCGGCTCACCCGGGACGTGGCCTACAAGTTAAGATTGTTCACGGTCGAGGACCGCGGCGACCATATCAGCGTCCGGTCGAAGAATGCCCCCGAGGCGGCTCTTGAAGCCGTGAACCGGGCGTTCCGTGGCTCGAAGAAGTACGCAGGCCACGTGGACATTACCGGCGTGGAGATGAGCCGGGTGGAAGATGCCGTCAGAGGAATCGAGATCGCTCACGGCGGGTTCGGATTCTACCCCCCCTCGTCGACCTACCACATCTTCATGCAGGGTCTCCAGGGCGGGAAGATGTCGAGCAGCGTGCCCGACAGTTCGTTCGGGTTCTACGAGCCCGAGAAGTCGGTCAAGAAGAAGATCATGGGTGCGCTGACCGGAGGGCGGATGACGCTTGAGGAGCAGCGGCGCCTCGGCGGGGAGCCCGACGTCTGCTCGGTCTACCTCTTAAACCTCTTCCACATGCTCGAGGACGATGTGGAACTTGCGGATCTCCGGCGGCGGTGCGAGAGCGGGGAGCTCACCTGCGGGCAGTGCAAGAAAGAGACGCATGAGCGTGTCCAGGCGTTCCTGAAAGATCTGCGGGAGAAGATGGATGCAGTCGAGCACCTGGCAGAGGAGGTGTAAACAGTGGAACTGACGCTGAACGAAAAGAGGCTCCTGGTCGCCCTGGGGCCGGTTGGGTCGGCCGATGCGGCCTCCCTTGCCGATCTGATGGACTCGCGCCGGGAGGCGGTGGTGCAGTACGCGAACCTCGCCGGCGAGCGGGGGCTCGTGGACGTGGAGAAACATGTCTCCCGGCGCTATGTCCCGACCGAAGAGGGGCGGGCCTATCTCGGGAAGGGGCTTCCCGAGCGGCAGGTGCTTGAGAGTTTCGGGGAGACCATCCCGATGCGGGACCTCCAGAGCCACCCGCTTGCAAAGATCGCGATCGGCTGGATGCGGAAGAAGGGCTGGATCGCCATCCGCGACGGGGTCGTGCAGAAGACCGGCGCCACCGGCGCAGGGGCCGACGAAGTCGCGTTTGCCCGGCTCGGCGAGACCGGTGCGATCGAGGATGGCGTTGGGGTTGCCAATCTCGCAAAGCGCGGGCTTGTCGAGGAAGAGGAGACCGTCACCTACACCGTCTCGATCACGCCCCTCGGCCGTGAGGTCCTCGATGCCGGGCTCGACCTGCAGGAGGAGGTGGGGACGCTCACCCGCGACCAGATCCTCTCTGGTTCGTGGAAAGACCTCCCGCTCCGGCGCTACGACGTCACGAAACTCCCGAAACGCGCCTACCCGGGAAAAGTCCACCCCTACCAGCGCATCATCGATGAGATGCGCCGCATCCTCCTTGATATGGGCTTTGAGGAGATGGCGGGCGGGATCGTGCAGAGTTCGTTCTGGAACTTCGACGCCCTCTTCCAGCCGCAGGACCACCCGGCGCGGGAGATGCAGGACACCTTCTTCCTCGGCGAGCGCTGGCCGCTCCCGAAGGGATTCGAGCGTGTCCGTGAGATGCACGAGCACGGCGGCAAGACCTCCTCGACCGGCTGGGGTGGCACCTGGAGCGCCGAAAAGGCCGAACAGTGCGTGCTCCGGACCCACACGACGAGCCTCTCCATCCAGCATCTGGCAGGCCACCCGGAGCCCCCGGTGAGAGCGTTCTGCATCGGCCGGGTCTACCGGCGGGAGGCGATCGATCCCACCCACCTTGCGGAGTTCGAGCAGCTCGAGGGGATCGTCATGGACGAAGGGGTCAACTTCCGCCACCTTCTCGGCTTCTTGAAGGAGTTCTACGGGAAGATGGGCTTTGAGAAGGTCCGGTTCCGCCCGGGCTACTTCCCCTACACCGAGCCCTCCGTGGAACCGGAGGTCTATGTCGAAGGGCTTGGCTGGGTGGAGCTCGGCGGGGCGGGGATCTTCCGGCAGGAGGTGACCGCGCCCTTCGGTATCGAGCACCCGGTCCTCGCGTGGGGTCTCGGGATCAGCCGTGTGGCGATGCTCCGGCTCGGTCTGCGGGATCTCCGGCAGCTCTACCGGAGCGACGTCGAGTGGGTCCGTGAAACGCCCACCTACGGCGGGAGGCGGTGAGATGGCAATTATTACGTTACCCTACCGGTACCTGGAGCGATTGACCGGGACCGACCGGCAGACGGTCATCGACCGCATACCAATGATCGGGGCCGACATCGAACGGATCGAGGAGGACCACGTGGACGTCGAGCTCTTCCCGGACCGGCCGGACCTCTACTCGCCTGAAGGCGTCGCCCGCGCGATGCGGGGTTTCCTCGGGATCGAGGAGGGTCTTCCGGCCTACGACGTCCGCCCCTCCGGCATCACCTTCGCGGTCGACCCGGGCCTTGCCGATATCCGGCCGTATCTCGGGTCGGCGGTGATCCGGAACGTCAACCTCGACGAAGAGGCGATCGAGAGCCTGATGGGCCTCCAGGAGGCGCTCCACTGGGCGGTCGGGCGCGGAAGGGGCAAGGTGGCAATCGGTGTCCACGACCTCGACGCGGTGACGCCGCCCTTCCGCTACATCGCCTCGCCCCGGGATCGCTCTTTCGTCCCGCTCGACTTCGAGCAGGAGATGACGATGGAGGAGATCCTCGCCGACCACCCGAAGGGCCGGGACTACGCCCACCTGGTGGAGAAGTTCCAGAGGTTCCCCCTGATCGTCGATGCAGAAGACCGGGTGCTCTCCTTCCCGCCCATCATCAACGGCGAGTTGACGAGGGTCACGGCGGCGACGAAGAACATCCTGCTCGACTGCACCGGCACCGACAGGAGAGCGGTGATGACTGCGGTCAACATCATCTGCACCGCGCTTGCGGAGGCCGGGGCGACGATCGAGAGTGTCACCGTCGAGGGGGAGGAGATGCCCTCGCTTGCCCCCGCGGAGAGAGTGGTCTCGCTTGCGGAGTGCACCTCGCTCCTCGGCCTCTCCCTCACGGCAGAGGAGATGGCCGGGCTTCTTCGCCGGATGCGGTTTGGGGCAGAGCCCGACGGCGACGGAAAGGTCCGGGTCCTCGTGCCCTGTTACCGGGCGGATATCCTCCACGACTGGGACATCTTCGAAGACGTGGCGATCGCCTACGGCTTTGAGAACTTCGATGCCGCCCTCCCGGCGACCACCACGGTCGCACAGGAGCACCCGATCAACGCCGTTGCAGGCGCAGTCCGGTCGGTGATGACCGGCCTCGGGTATCTGGAGGTGATCCCGTTCACCCTCTCAAACGAGCGGGTGCTGTATGCGAACATGCAGCGGGAGCCCTCGCCGGGAACCCTGCGGGTGCTCCACCCGATCAGCGAGGAGCAGACGGTGGTCCGGACCGACCTCCTTCCCCTCATCATGGAGATGCTCCAGGCGAACAAGCACCGCGAGCTCCCCCAGCGGCTCTTTGCGACGGGCGACGTGGTCGTAGACTGCGTCACCTCCCAGATGGTCGCGGCGGCGAGCATCCACCCGGCGGCAGACTTCTCAGAGGCGTATGCGGCGGCGGATGTTCTCTGCCGGGAGCTCTCGCTCTCCTATACGGTCAGAGAATCAGAGGATCCTGCGTTCCTCGACGGCCGCCGCGGTGATATCATCGTCGACGGAAAAATTGTCGGGGTGTTTGGAGAGATTCACCCCGCCGTCCTGAACGCCTTCGAGCTCGAGCACCCCGTCGCGGCGTTCGCGCTCGACCTTACAGCCGTACCGGGATACCCCGTCCTGCCAGGTACTCCTTGACCTGCCGGACGGTGAACTCGCCGTAGTGAAAGACGCTTGCCGCGAGGCAGGCGTCGGCCTTCCCTTTTGTGAACCCGTCGTAGAAGTGCTCGAGCGTCCCGACACCGCCGCTTGCGACCACCGGGATCCCGACCGCTTCGGAGATCGCCCTGGTGATCGGGATGTCGAACCCTTCCTTTGTCCCGTCGGTCTCCATGCTGGTGAGCAGGACTTCGCCGGCCCCGCGCTCCTCGGCCTCTATCGCCCAGGCGACGGCGTCGATACCCGTGGGCTTGCTCCCGCCGTGGGTCACGACCTCGTACCAGCACTCCCGGCCGTCGTCGAGAGCGACCGCGGTCCTGTCCGGCGCCATCTCATAGTTCCGCCGGACATCGATCGCGACGACGATGCACTGGGTGCCGAACCGCTCGGCGCCCCGCGAGATCAGTTCCGGATCCTTGACGGCGCTTGAGTTGATGCTCACCTTGTCGGCGCCCGCCCGGAGGATCTGCTTCATGTCGTCGATCGTCCGGATGCCGCCGCCGACGGTGAGCGGGAGGAAGAGCTGGTCGGCCGCTCGCTGCACGACGTCGATGATGGTGCCCCGGTCTTCCCGGGTCGCGGTGATATCGAGGAAGACTACCTCGTCCGCACCCTGTTCGTTGTAGCGCTGGGCCAGCTCGACGGGATCGCCCGCGTCGCGCAGCCCGACGAAGTGCGTGCCCTTGACTACCCGCCCGTCCTTGAGGTCGAGGCAGGGGATGATCCGCTTCGTCAAAACCATGAGTAGTGGTTTTGGGGCCGGGAGGTGATGAGGGTTTCTCATGGTTCCCGGCCATGGCGGAGGGTCG
>JAEWMO010000080.1 GCA_023457135.1 Methanobacteriota archaeon
ACCGGATACGAAGGGGGCACGGGGTTCACGGACTACTCCACCGTCACGATGACGATGACCGTATCCGAACAGCACGGCCGGGTCTTCTCCGGGTATACCGTGTTTACGACCGCAAACGGCACGGAGATCCGGACGCCGATCGCCGGCGTCATCGGGCGTGACGGCAGGA
The DNA here is from genome assembly GCA_023457135.1 of Methanobacteriota archaeon. GTDB lineage: Archaea > Halobacteriota > Methanomicrobia > Methanomicrobiales > Methanoculleaceae > Methanoculleus. The sequence goes on from JAEWMO010000080.1 coordinate 170, forward strand.
CCATCTCGACCGCCGAGCAGGACGGCGGGTACTGTCTCGGCGAGGTTGTGGGGCCGGATGAGATCGAACTCGTCTACCTGCAGGACGGCGAGCAGTACGGCGTTGCGATCGACGCGCTCAGAAGAGTATAGTGCCGGTGAGACACCGGCCGCACATTTTTCCCCGGAGGGTTACTTCTTCCTCGCCCGCAGCCGGGCGATCTCCTCGCCGCCCGCGACCTTCACCACGAACGTCCCGTGGCAGGGCTTGGTGTAGGGGAAGACGAGGTCCTCGCCCTCGACGCCGACGTAGAGCGGCGGCACGCCGATGATGTGGACGTCGAATATCTTGTAGCCCGGTTCGACCTCGTAATACTCCCGGATGTTCGTCTTGATGTAGTCCCGCGCCTCCTTGAAGGAGGCCTGGGAGAAGAGGATCTCGGGTTTCAACGCTTCGAGACAGCCGCCCATTGCATCACCTCGTCAAGTTTGCGCTTCAACGGCATCGGGTTGTGCACGGCTTTCGCCGCGACGACCTCACAGGGGAACTCGATCTCCTTTACAAGGTCCTCCGCGTGCTCCCCGAAGAGGAGCGCGTAGACCCGGGCCTGCGAGATGTAGGCCATCGTGCCCGCGTAGGCGACCCCGGAGTCGTTGTGGATGAAGACGAAGCAGAGGTCGAAGTCCCGCTGCTTCCCCGTGATCTCGTCGATCGTGTCGTCGAGGTCGGCCATCTCCTCCAGGTAGTGCCGGCCGGGGTCGGCGATCTCCATCAGTTTCCGCGCGGCCACCGTCCCGGCGATCACCGGCCGGATGCCGTGCTCCTTCAAGCCGTGGACCAGGTAGAGCGCCATGCTCGTCTGGACCGGCACCTGCGGGCAGCCAAGCAGGATCAGTGCAGTCTTTTCAGTCATGTTCCGGTCTTCTCCAGTTCTTCGAGAACATCGGGCACCCGTTCGGGATGCGTGTAGATGGTGAACCGCTCCCCCCGCGAGAAGCAGATGAGGGTGATCCCCGCCTCCTCCGCCGTGAGGATGCCGCGGTCGGTCGAGGCGGCGCGGGAGACGACGATGGGGATGCCCGCGTTCGCAGCCTTTGCCACCATCCCCGACGGCTGTCTCCCCGTGCAGCCGAGGATGCACCTCGACCGGTCGAGCCCCTTTAAGGCGGCGTAGCCCACGACCTTGTCGACGGTGTTATGTCTCCCCACATCGCAGGCCCGTGTGACGAACTCTCCGTTGCAGAAGAGGACCGAACAATGGACCGCGCCGGTCCTCCGCCAGGTATCGGACTCGATCGATGCCGTGACCGCACGGACGGTCCCGGCCGTGACGGTGAGGAGCGACGTGACCGATCTGGGCTCACAGGCCGCAGAGGAGCCCCCTGAGGACTCCGTCACGAGCTCGACGTCCTTCCGGGACGGGGCGGTGATGTAGATCTCTTTTCCGCGGACCTCCACCGAGTCGACCCTGTCGACCAGCCCCTCGCTGATGACGAACCCGGCGCCGAGGTCCTCGAGACGGTCGGCGCTCGCCACCAGGGTCGTCAGGGGTTCGCCGTTCAGGAAGAGCCTGACGCGGTCCTCGACGATGATGTCGTCATGGACGTCGCGCACACCCTCCTCCGTCGCCTGGATCCCGGTGCGGCAGACGATCTCCATCACGCCGTCTCCTCCCGTATCCATTCGAGGTAGGGGGTGTAGCCGCCGACGATCGGCATCGCGATGATCTCGGGGGTCTCGTAGCTGTGGAGGCCCTTGATCCTCGCGATGAGCGTATCAAGGAGGCTCTGCTGCGTCTTGATGATCAGGAGCTGTTCGGGCTCGTTCTGGACCGCCCCCTCCCAGCGGTAACAGGACTGCACGCCGGTGACGTTCACGCAGGCGGCAAGCCGGGCATCGACGAGCGCCTTCGCGATCGCCTCCGCCTCGCCGGGCGGGGCCGTGCAGAGGACCACAACAAATTCCGGGAGAACCATGGTGTTACCTTCGTAGCGTCCGTATTTAATCGTTCTCGGAGCCGGCTTCACCACAGCTCCCGCGGGCCCCTGCCTCCCGGTGGGAAAGCCCCCGGCGGGCCATCGAGCTCGAGGCGATATACATCACTCCACCTCAGGGACTTTCTTTTCCGCAGGGGGCGTCAGCGGCGAGATCTGCCGCAGCCGCCCGATCACCTCCGGCAGCACCGACAGAACATGCTCGAGATCGTCAGGGGTGTTCGCGTCGCCGAGGGTGAGCCGGAGCGAGCCGTGCGCCTCCTCGTGAGGGAGGCCGGTCGCGAGGAGCACGTGCGAGGGCTCAAGCGACGCCGAGGAGCAGGCGCTTCCGGTGGAGGCGCAGATCCCGCGGGCGTCGAGCATGAGAAGGATCGACTCCCCCTCGACGTAGCGGAAACTGAAGTTCGCGTTGTTCGCGAGCCGCTCGGTCGGGTGGCCGTTCAGCCGGGAGTCCGGGATCGTGGAGAGGACCTCGCGGATCAGCCGGTCCCGCATCGCTGCAAGCCGGCGGTTGTGCCCCTCGATATCGGCGGTCGCAACCTCGATCGCTCGCCCCAGCCCCACGATGCCGGGGACGTTCTCGGTCCCGGCCCGCCGGCCGCGCTCCTGCCCGCCCCCATGGACAAGGTTCTCAAGTCGGGTCCCCCGCCGGACGTAGAGCGCGCCGGTCCCCTTCGGGCCGTAGAACTTGTGGCCGGAGAGCGAGAGGAGGTCGATGTTCATGCCCTCCACGTCGATCGGGACCGCCCCGATCGCCTGGACGGCGTCGGTATGGAAGAGGACGTCGTGGTCGTGCGCGATCTTCCCGATCCGGGCGACCGGCTGGATCGTCCCGATCTCGTTGTTCGCCGTCATCACCGAGACGAGGATCGTCCGGCCCGTGATCGCCTCCTCGACATCGCCTGCGTCCACCCGGCCGAACTTATCCACGGGCAGGTAGGTGACGGAGAACCCCTGCTTCTCGAGCCACTCGCAGGTATGGAGGACCGCATGATGCTCGATCGCGGTCGTGACGATATGGTCGCCGCGCTTCCGGTTCGCGAGGGCGACGCCCTTGATCGCCCAGTTGTCGGCCTCGCTCCCGCCGGCGGTGAAGAAGATCTCCGCGGGTGCCGCGCCGAGGGCCGCCGCCACCTGCTCCCGCGCCGCATCCACGCCCTTCCGGGGCTCGCCGGCGAACCGGTAGAGGGAGGAGGGGTTCCCGAAGTATTGAGAGAAGTATGGGGCCATCGCCGCGATGACCTCGGGTTTTAGGAATGTCGTCGCCGCGTGGTCCATGTACACGGGACGCTCTACCTGGTCGTTCATGTCCGCTAAAGCGTTAGGCACGATATCGTATCAGCGTTGCCGACCCGGGAGAGGCAGGGGGCGTCCGCGGGGCGAGTAAGAAATTAGATAGGGTCCCGTGCGCAATATCTGGTAATGTACGCAAGACGCATGGATCACCTTCCCCCATACCTTTTTGCACGCATTGACGAGATGAAAGAGGAGAAACGGCGCCAGGGCGTCGATGTCATCGACCTCGGGGTCGGCGACCCCGACCTCCCCACCCCGCCGCACATCGTGGAGGCGCTCTGCACCGCGGCCCGCGACCCGAAGAACCACCACTACCCCTCCTACACCGGCATGCTTGCCTACCGCGAGGCAGTGGCGGAGTGGTACCGGGGCCGGTTCGGCGTCGACCTGGACGCGAAGAAAGAGGTCCTCGCCCTCATCGGGTCCAAGGAGGGCATTGCGCACATCGCCGAGGCCTTCGTCAACCCGGGTGAGGTTGTCCTCGCCGCCGACCCCGGCTACCCGGTCTACAAGACCTCCACCCTCTTTGCCGAGGGGAAAGTCCACGAACTCCCCATCCGGGCGGAGAACGACTTCCTCCCGGTGCTCGAGGATATCCCCGCCGACGTCGTGAAGCAGGCGAAGTTGATGTTCATCAACTACCCGAACAACCCTACCGCGGCAATAGCCCCCCTCTCGTTCTTCGAGGAGGTCGTTGAGTTCGCGCGGGAGCACAACATCGTCGTCGTCCACGACAACGCCTACTCCGAGATCACCTTCGACGGCTACAGGGCGCCCTCGTTCCTCGAGGTCGACGGCGCGATGGAGGTCGGTATCGAGATGCACTCGCTCTCGAAGACCTACAACATGACCGGGTGGCGGATCGGCATGGCCTGCGGCAACCCCGAGATCGTCGCCGGGCTCGGCCGGGTCAAGACCAACGTCGACTCGGGCGCGTTCGACGCCATCCAGCACGCCGCGATCACCGCGCTCACCGGCCCCCAGGACTGCGTCAGCGAGGCCTGCGGCATCTACCAGGAGCGGCGCGACGCCCTCGTGAAAGGCCTCACCGAGATCGGCCTCGATGTCCGGGCGCCGAAGGCGACCTTCTACGTCTGGGCGCCGGTCGACGACTGCATGGACTTCTCGGCAAAACTCCTCGACCAGGCCGGGATCGTCGCGACACCCGGAGTCGGCTTTGGGAAGAACGGCGAAGGGTTCGTCCGGTTCGCCATCACCCGGTCGATCGAGCGGATCAACGAGGCGGTCGAGCGGATGCGGGGGCTGGACCTGTGATCCTCCCCTCCCACCTCTCGGTCAGGAACGGCCGCCTCGCGATCGGCGAGCACGACACGGTGGACCTCGCCCGGCAGTTCGGCACCCCGCTCTACGTCACGAGCGAGGACCGGATCCGCGAGAACTTCAACCGGCTCTCCGGGGCGCTCACCGCCCACTACCCGAAGATCCGGGTCCTCTACGCTGCAAAGGCGAACGGCAACCTCGCGGTCTTCCGGACCCTCGCGTCGATGGGCGCGGGAGCGGACGTCTTCTCCGCGGGAGAGGTCGCGCTCGCCCTCGCCTCCGGCATGCGGCCGGAGTCCCTCCTCTTCAACGGGAGCTC
>JAEWMO010000081.1 GCA_023457135.1 Methanobacteriota archaeon
GCCGCGGGGGGTCGACGATCGCGGCAAAGCCGAGGAAGGTCAGGTCCTCCTCCACCGCATCGGCGGTCCACTCGATCCCGGCGGGGAGCGTCCGGCAGGCCGCCCCGATCACCCGGAGCCCCTGCGACGCATACTCCTCGATCTCATGGAGGAGGGCGGCGCGGCGGTCCTCGGTGAGCGGGACGGCCGAGCCCCCGGCAAGCAGCCGGGACGAGCGGGCGAGGAGGACCTCCGGCGCCCCCTTCACGTGGGCGACGTGCCCCCCCTCTCCGGGGTAGACGATCGTCATCCGCTTCCGGGTGGAGTTGAACGAGAACTCCTTTACCTCCTCCGGAACCCCCTCGCGGGAGAGGCCGGCTTTCGCCGCCGCGACGACGAGCGCCCCTTCGGTCGGCGTCCCGAAGATCCGCCATCCACCCTCGGAGAGCGCGAAGGTCGCGTGGTTGCAGAGGAGGACGGTGCGCAGGAAGAGACGGAGCCCCCGGTCCACGAGGGGATCGACGGGCTTCCCCTCGGCAAGGAACTCCCCCTCCGGGGCATACCCGGCCCCGGTGACCTCGAACTCCGCGTCCGGGGTCCTCACCCGGACGACCGCCATCTCGTTCCGGGTGAGGGTCCCGGTCTTGTCGGTGCAGATCACCGAGACCGCGCCGAGGGTCTCCGAGGCCGGGAGGTGGCGGATCAGGCAGTTCCGCCGCATCATGTTCTTGATGCCGATCGCAAGCGTCAGCGTCACGACCGCCGGGAGGCCCTCCGGGATGACCGCCACCGCGAGGGAGACGCCGACGAGGAACATCTCAAGAAGTTCTCGTTGCTGCAGGAGGCCGACCGCGATCGCGAGCACGGCGATCCCGACGGCGATCAGGCCGAGGTCGCGGCCGAGGCGGTCCATCTGCCGGGCAAGAGGCGTCGCCTCGTCCCCGACCCTCTGCGAGAGGCCGGCAATCCGCCCGAACTCCGTCTGCATCCCCGTGGCGACGACGATACCCCGCCCGTGCCCGTTGACCACGGTCGTGCCCGCAAAGGTCATGTTGCTCCGCTCGGCAAGAGGGGTCTCTGCCGGGAGCCGGCCCGGCGCCTTGTCGACGGGCGAGGACTCGCCGGTCAGCGGCGCCTCGTCGACCTCAAGCGACGTCGCCTCGACGAGGAAGAGGTCGGCGGGCACCCGCTCCCCCATCTCGAGCAGGACGAGGTCTCCCGGCACGACCCCCGCCGCATCGATCTCCTGCCGCTCCCCGTCGCGGATGACGACGGCGTGCTGGACGAGCAGCTTCTTCAGCGCCTCTATCGCCTCCCCGGCCTGCCACTCCTGGGAGAAGCCGAGCAGGGCGTTCAAGACGACGATGATGAGGATGGCCGCGGCGTCCAGGGCCTCGCCGACGAGAAACGAGATGGCGGCGGCGACGATCAGGATGACGATGAGAACGCTCTTGAACTGGCGAAGAAACACCCGGAGGCGGGTCTCCCGCGCCTCCTCGCGGAGGACGTTTGCCCCGTAACGCTGCAGCCGCGCGGCCGCCTCCTGTGAACTCAGGCCTTCGGGCCCGGTATCGAGTTCCCGCCGGACCTCGTCGGGGGCGAGGCTGTACCAGTCAGGCAGGGGCTCCCCTCCCGGCAACGCGTCCCGGAGAGGCGGGGGACGGCACGTGCATAGCACTGGTTCTGGCGATCGCCTACATAAAGATAGGGGCCCGACGGTCCCCGACATCATTATATCTCCGGGCCCTCCTGATGGGGCCGGGCCGGATCTGCGGCCCGGGGAGGAACAGCAATGAGCAGAATAGCAGTCCTGATCACGGATATGTTTGAAGATGTCGAGTATACGGAGCCTGCAAAGGCCTTCCGGGCGGCCGGCCATGACCTCGTTCACGTCGGCCTTTCCGCGGGGGAGACCGTGCACGGGAAGAAAGACCGGACGCCTGTTACGATCGACCGGGCCGCCGCCGACGTCTCGGCCGACGACTTCGACGCACTCTTCATTCCGGGCGGCTACTCGCCCGACAAACTCCGGGCCCACGATGAGCCTGTCGAGTTCGTGCGTGCCTTCGTCGAGAGCGGTAAACCCGTCCTCGCCATCTGCCACGCGCCCCAGCTCCTGATCAACGCGCAGGTGCTCCGGGGACGCAAGATCACCGGCTGGAAGTCCGTCGCCCAGGACATCAGGAATGCCGGTGCGGAGTATATCGACCAGGAAGTGGTGGTCGACGGCAACCTGGTCTCGAGCAGGAAGCCGGACGACATCCCCGCGTTCATCGAGGCGTCGCTTGCAAAACTCGAGGAGGCCGGCGGCGGGAAGACGATGACGGCGGCCGCAGAGCAGCGGTGAGGGGAGAGGGGCCGCCGCATAAACTCTTTATGGGTGCGGCCCGCACCCAATCTCTGGGATGAGAGGTCTCTTAAAGGACGCACGGGCATGGGGCAGGCCCGCCGTTATCGGCCTCGCCACGGCGCTCGTTCTTCTCCTGGACCTCGTCTTCGGCAACGGCACCGTCTATCCGCACCTCTTCTACCTGATAATTGTCCCTGCCGCGTTCTGGTACGGACGGCGGGCGGTCGCCGCCGGACTCCTGCTCGCGGCGGTCCACATCGCCGTCGAAACCCTTCTCCACGGATCTCCGGGGATAACAGCCGCCATACAGGCGGGAAGTTTCATCGTCGCCGCATACCTGCTCGGCTACCTCTTTGAGATCGCGAGCAGGCGTGCTGACGGCCTGCACTTCCGTATCGGCGAGCAGGCGCCCGGTGCACCCGCGTGCGATCGGAACACGCGAAGGCTCATCTCCCGGCTCACGAGCCGCGACCCCGATGCCCGCTACCAGGCGGCCGGGTGCCTGGGCGATGCCGGCGACCCCGCAGCCGTCGCGCCGCTCGCCGCCCTCCTGAAGGATGAGGAGAGCGGCGTCCGCTGGAAGGCGGTGGAGGCGCTCGGAAAAATGGGCTCCCCGGCCGTCGGGCCGCTCACGGAGAGCCTGCAGAATCCCGATCCCGACGTCCGGTGGATGGCCGCGGTCGCTCTCGGCGATATCGGTGACCCCGCGGCGATCCCGGCGCTGATGGGGGTGCTCGACGACCCCGACACCTACGTCCGGAGCCGGGCGGCCCTCGCGCTCGCCGCCATCGGCGAGCCCGCACGGGCAGGGCTCATCGCGAGCCTCCGCGACGGGAACGAGCGGGTCCGGTGGGGGGCGGCCCTCGCCCTCGGCAGCATCGGGGGAGAGAGCGCCGTTGCCGCACTCATCGGTGCCCTCCGCGACCCCGAACGGGAAGTGCGGGAGCGGGCCCGCGGTGCGCTCGGTGATATCGGGGATGCCGCCGTTCCCCCGCTCATCGAGGCGTTCGCGACCGACGACGACGGCCTGCAGCGTGAGGCGGCCGCCGCCCTCGGCCTCGTCGGGCGACCGGCGATCCCCCCGCTCACCGCGGCGCTCGGCTCCGGCGACCGGCGTATCCGCGCCGGGGCGGCAACGGCGCTCGGCGAGATCGGCGATCCCCGGTCGGTCGACGCCCTGATCGCGGCGCTCCAGGACGAGGGGGAGGAGGTGCGCGAGGCCGCACGGCAGGCACTCGGCAGCATCAGGAAGACATAACACCTGCGAGAGAACACCTGAAGGCATGACTGACGAGACCCGGATAGATGAACTGGTTGCCGGCCTCCGGCAGGGGCCTCTTGAGGTGCGCCGGACGGCGACCGCCGAACTCGGAGCGAGCGGAGAGGCGGCGGTCGGACCGCTGATCGCCGCGATGCTCGATGGCGACAACGACATCCGGTGGTATGCCGCTCGCGCGCTGGTGCAGATCGGCGAGCCCGCGATCGGCCCTCTCCTCGATGCGATGCGTGCCGCAGGGGACCACGACTTCCGGCGTTACGCCATGGCGGCCCTGGCCGGAATGGGTGACGCGGCCGTAAACCCCCTCGTCGCCATCATCGAGAACGCCGATCCGGTGCTCCAGCCCTTTGCCGCGACGGCCCTCATGCGGATCGGCAAGCCTGCAGTCGAGCCCCTCCTCCGCCTTATGGAGAGCCCCGACCCCAAAACCCAGGAACGGGCCGCTCTCCTCCTCTGGAAGATGGGAGAGACGGGAGCGACGCCCCTCACCGATGCGCTCATCACCGGGAGCAGATCCGCGAACAATAAATGATACCGAGGCCATCAGATCCATAAGAGGTCTGAATGGCGCCGCGTATGGTAGAGACTCCCCGCCGGCTTCTGCAGGGCGGGGATTTCGGGGAACCGGTGAAGGTCCTGGTCGCAGGCGTATCGGGCGCTGCGATCCTTGCCGCCCTCATCATAGAGGCTCCCGGCACGAACCCCATCCTCTGGGCCCTCCTTTTTATCCCGGCCATCCTCGCCGGCTACCACTACCGCGAACGGGGGATTGCCGTTGCCGCCGTCCTCGGGCTTGCCGCGCTCAGCATCGTCTCGCTGCGGCCCAACCCCGACCCCGCCATCATCCTCCCCTTCGCCGCCATGATCGCCCTCGCGTCGCTCACGTCGACCCTCGGCTACTCGAACGAGAGGGAGCAGGTCCGACGCCGGGAAGCCGTGGAACTCGCTCCGTCCGGGGCGTTCCTCCTACGACGAGACGACGGGACGGTACGGGAGGCGAACCGGGCGTTTGCAGAATGCCTCGGCTACACGAGAGAGGAACTCAAGAACCTCCCGGTCTCGAAGATCTGGCCGTATGCCGGCGACCGCACAGACTTCTTCAGGCTCGCGGAGCCGGGCGGCAAGAACGTGGCCGTCGAGACACGGTTCGTCGGCCGCGGCGGGGCCTCGCACTGGTTCGTCCTCTCCGGGCGCTCTCTTGACGATGAGACCATATCCTGCCGGATAGAAGATATCACCCGCTACAAAGAGGTGGAAGCAGCCCTGAACGCCGAGTGCAATCGCCTCCTCTCGGTCCTCGACACGCTCCCGGCCTACGTCGCCCTGCAGAGAGAGGACCACACCTTCCGGTTTGCCAACCGGGCGTTCCGCGAGACCTTCGGCGACCCGGAAGGCCGGCTCTGCTACGAGGTGTTGCGCAACTCCCGCCGGCCCTGCACTCCCTGCCGTGCGACGCTGATCTTCACCCTCTGGAGCCCGCAGCAGTGGGAGTGGGACCACATGAACGGGAAGACCTACGAGGTCCACGCCTACCCGTTCATCGACACGGACGGGACGCCCCTGATGCTCCAGCTCGGCATCGAGATCACCCAGCGGGTGCAGGCCGAAGAGGCGCTCAAGGGGATTGCCGGGAACCTCCAGGCAAAGAACCGGGAACTCGAGGTGCTGCGGAGCCAGCTCTATGTCGTCAACCAGGACCTCGACGCGATGGTCCGGGAGCGGACCGCCGACGTGGAGAAACTCCTCGCCCAGAAGGACGAGTTCATATCGCAGCTCGGCCACGACCTCAAGACGCCCTTAACGCCGCTCGTCGCGCTCATGCCGAGGATTCTCCAGCGGGAGCAGGACCCCGGGCTCCGGCGTCTCCTTGAGATCGCCGGCCACAATGTCACCTGCATGAAGGATCTGGTCCAGAAGACCCTGCAGCTCGCCCGGATGAACTCCCTCTACATCGAACTCGACCTCGAGCCTCTCGACCTGCGGGCAGAGTTGAACAACACCGTCCGGAACTACGCGGTCTCGTTCAAAGAGAAGGCCGTCACCCTCAACAATAACGTCCCGCCGGGGCTCACCGTCAGGGCCGACCGGATTCTTCTCGGGGAGGTCTTTGACAACCTGATCGGCAACGCCATCAAGTATATGCCGAACGGTTCGGGGACGATCACCATCGATGCCGCCCGCGAGCAGGGGGTCGTGGTCGTCTCGGTCAGGGACACCGGGATCGGCATGACGCCCGAACAGCTCGGGAAAGTCTTCATCGAGTTCTACAAGGCCGACCCCTCCCGGCACGACTTCAACTCGCCGGGCCTCGGCCTCACGATCTGCCGGCGGATCGTGGAGCGGCACGGAGGACGGATCTGGGCCGAGAGTCCCGGGGAAGGGCAGGGATCGACCATCATTTTTACCCTGGAAGCGATCGAAGGGTCGTAACACGGATCCATAGGTTTATATCTCCCTCGGGTCGAGAGAGAACTGTCCGAGACCCGGGGGTTCCGGGGAGGAAGCAGATGGCGAAAGTGCCGTGCCGACAGATTATGGTCGTCGATGACGACGCATTCATCCTCGAGGTGATGGGGGAGCTCTTTGAACCGGAGGGGATCGGGGTCGTCGCCGCGGAGAGCGGCGATGCCTGCATCGCGGAGCTGATGAACGGGTTTCGCGGCGTCATCCTGATGGATGTCATGATGCCCGGAAAAGACGGCTGGGAGACGATCGGGGAGATGATCGACCGGGGTCTCATGGAAGGAAACGTCGTCGCGATGCTCACCGCGAAGGATATCCCGGATACGGCGCTGGACCCCCTCAAGGAGCACGTCATCGACTATATCACAAAACCGTTCGAAGCGGACGAGATCGTGGCCGTCGTGAAGGGCTACCTCGACTATCTCGGGTGAGGAGGTGCGCGCATGGAGAAGACTGCACCACAGCGCCGGGACGGCCGGACGATCGTCGTCATCGGTTCCTCGACGGGCGGACCGCGGACGCTCGAGACGATCTTTTACCGGTTCCCGCCCATCGATGCCGCCATCGTCATCGTCCAGCATATGCCGCACTACATCAACAGCGGCCTCTGCCGGCACCTCGCGGAGACCTCCCGGATGGCGGTCAGGATTGCAGAGGACGGCAAGCCGGTGGAGCACGGCACGATCTACGTGGCCCCGAGCGGCGTCCACTTAAAACTCGTCGGCAACCGCGAGATCCGCCTCTTTGACGACGCGAAGATCCAGTACGCCAGGCCCTCGATCGATGTTGCCATGATGTCGCTTGAGCGGAACGATAACGACCGCCTCATCGGGGCGATCCTCTCGGGGATGGGGAGCGACGGCGCCGAGGGGATCCGCCACATCAAGGCCATCGGCGGCGTCACCCTCGCCCAGGCCCTCCGGACCTGCGCCATCCATGCCATGCCCCGCGCTGCGTTCGAGACCGGGCGGGTCGACCGGATGCTCCCGCCGGAGGAGATCCGGGAGCGGATCATCCGGATCGCGGGCACCGCCTGAGGGGCTCCTGCCCCCTGCCCCGACGTTTCTAAATGGGTGAACGACCCATACTCCCTGCATGGAGGTCTCACCTTTCCTCGCCCGGTACCTCGACGGACTGAACGAAGGACTTGAGGCCGCGATGGAGGTTGCCGCCGCAGCGCGGAGGCGCGGGCTCGATCCGACGACGGAGATCGAGATCCCGATAGCGAGCGATCTTGCCGACCGCGTGGAGGCGCTCCTCGGCTACAAAGGGATCGCGGCCCGGATACGGGAGCTCGAGGAGGAGATGTCCCGTGAGGAGGCGGCGCTCCGCATCGGCGACGATTTCGTGGCCCGGAAGTTCGGGGAGACGACGCCGGAGGAGATCCTCGACCACGCCATCAGGGGAGCGATGGCGCTCCTGACCGAAGGGGTGGTGGCCGCCCCGACGGAGGGGATCGGCAAGGTCAGTCTCGGGAAGAACGACGACGGGACCGAGTACTTAAAGATCTACTACGCGGGCCCCATCCGGAGCGCCGGCGGGACGGCCCAGGCGCTCTCGGTACTGGTGGGCGACTACGTCCGCCAGGCGCTCGGCATCAACCGCTACATCCCCCGCCCTGAGGAGGTGGAGCGCTATATCGAGGAGATCCGGCAGTACAACAACATCATGAGCCTCCAGTACCTTCCGAGCGAGAAGGAACTCCGGATGATCATCGAGAACTGCCCGGTCTGCATCGACGGCGAACCGACCGAGCAGCAGGAGGTGAGCGGCTACCGGAACCTGGAGCGGGTGGAGACGAACACCGTCCGCGGCGGCATGGCGCTCGTCGTCGCGGAAGGCCTGGCCCTGAAAGCCCCGAAAGTCTTGAAGAACGTCCGCAAGATGAAGATGCAGGGCTGGGACTGGCTCGAGGTGATGATCGGTGGCGGCCCGAAGACGAGTGATGACGACAAGGGCGCCGCGATCAAGCCGAAGGACAAGTACATCCGGGACCTGATCGGCGGGCGGCCGGTCTTCTCGTACCCGATGCGGAAGGGCGGGTTCCGGCTCCGTCTCGGCCGGGCGCGGAACACCGGGTTTGCGGCCGCAGGCTTGAACCCGGCAACCATGCACATCCTCGGCGACTTCCTCGCGGTCGGGACCCAGATGAAGGTCGAACGGCCGGGCAAGGCGGCCGGCATCGTGCCGGTGGACTCGATCCAGGGGCCGACAGTCAAACTCCGGAGCGGCGAGGTGCGGCGGGTCGACGACGCCGCGGAGGCCCGGAAGCTTGCGGGCCAGATCGATGAGATCATCGACGTCGGGGAGATCCTGATCAGTTTCGGGGAGTTCATGGAGAACAATCACCCGCTGATGCCGCCGAGTTACTGCGAGGAGTGGTGGCGACTCGAAGGCGGCCCGCGCCACCCGGAGAACGAACTCGAGGCGATCGAGTTCGCCCTCGACGGGGCGCCACTCCACCCCGACTACACTTACATGTGGGACGACATCGCCCCGGCCGACATCGCCCTCCTCGCGGACCGCGTCAGCGCCGGCGGGAGGGTCGAGGATGGGGTGCTGACGGTGCCGGACACCCCGGAGGTGAAGGCGATCCTCGAAGAACTCCTGGTGCCCCACCACCTCTCCGGTGATGCGATCGCGATCCCCGAACACCTGGTCTTCCTCGCCTGCCTCGGCCTGACCCTCCACCTCGAGAAGAAACCGGCGTGGCAGGACGCCCCGATGGAGAACTCGCTCGGCCTCGTGATGCACCTATCGGGGTTCCTCGTCCGCTCGCGGGCGGGCACCCGGGTCGGCGGGCGGATGGGCCGGCCGGGGAAGTCGAAGCCGCGGGAGATGAAGCCGCCACCCCACTCGCTCTTCCCGATCGGGGACGAGGGCGGGGCTCGCCGGTCGTTCCAGGCAGCAAGAGCCGGCAAACCCCGGTCGAACGCAGACGGCGGTGTGATCGAGGTCGAGGTCGGGGAGCGGCGCTGCCCGGTCTGCGGGACCTTCACCTACAAGAACCTCTGCACGTGCGGGGCGCACACGAACCCGGTTCTCCGGTGCCCGAAGTGCACCCAGGAGATCGGGAAGGACGTCTGCCCCCGGTGCAACGTGCCAACGGTCTGCCTCCAGAAGGTCTCGATCAACGTCAAGACCGAGTATGCGGCGGCACTGGAGAATCTCGGTGTCCGCGACTCGGCGATCCCGCTCCTGAAAGGCGTGAAAGGCCTGATCTCCCGCGAGCGGCCGGTGGAGTCGATCGAGAAAGGGGTCCTCCGGGCGCTGCAGAACCTTTATGTCTTCAAAGACGGGACCGTCCGCTACGATATGATCGACCTCCCCCTGACCCATTTCCGGCCGGACGAGGTCGGCGTCCCGGTCGAGCGGCTCCGGGAGCTCGGCTACACCCACGACATCTACGGCCGTGACCTTGTTACAGTCGACCAGGTGCTGGAACTCCGCCACCAGGACATCCTGGTCTCGCAGGACTGCGGGGAATGGCTCGTCCGGGTGGCGAAGTTCGTCGACGACCTCCTGGTGCGGGTCTACGGGCTCGAGCCCTTCTACAAGGCCGAAAAGCCCCTCGACCTGGTGGGCCAGCTCCTGATGGGGCTTGCCCCCCACACGAGCGCCGGTGTCCTCGTCCGGCTGATCGGGTACTCGAAGGCCGCGGTCGGCTACGGCCACCCCTTCTTCCACGCGGCAAAACGGCGGAACTGTTTTGCGGGCGACACGGAGATAGCGGTCTCCGACGGCCGGCGGTGGACGACACTCCCCATCCGGCAGTTCGTCGTGGAGAACTTCGATATCACGAAGCCCGGCCTCGACCACGTGGGAACGTTCTACTCCGACCCCCGGCAGCCGTTCTATGTCAGGAGCATCGATTCCCAGGGTAAGGTCAGCATCAAGAAGGTCACGTCGGTCTCGGTCCACCGGGCCCCGGCGCACCTGATCCAGTTCGCAACACGGCGGGGGAAGGTCCTCTCGGTCACTCCCGACCACGCGATGCTGGTCTGGGATACCGACTACCTCCGAAAGATCCGGGCGCTCGAGGTGAAGATCGGCGATAAGGTCCCGGCGGAGGAGGGGGGGCTGGTCGTGGCCGACGAGGTCGTCTCCCGCGAGACCGTCCAGGCGCTCGACGACCGGGTCTACTGCCTGACGGTCGCGGACAACCACACCCTGATCGCGAACGGCATCTTCTGCGGGCAGTGCGACGGGGACGAGGACTGCGTGATGCTCCTCCTCGACGGCCTGATCAACTTCTCGCGGGCCTTCCTCCCGGAGACGCGGGGCGGGACGATGGACG
This sequence comes from Methanobacteriota archaeon, assembly GCA_023457135.1. GTDB lineage: Archaea > Halobacteriota > Methanomicrobia > Methanomicrobiales > Methanoculleaceae > Methanoculleus. The sequence continues at coordinate 10,369 of JAEWMO010000081.1, forward strand.
CCCCCCTTGTCCTGACGACCCGGATCGACCCGGCGGAGGTCGACAAGGAGAGCCTGAACGTCGACGTCTGCGACCACTACCCGATCGAGGTCTACAACGGCTGCCTCACCTACACCCACCCAAAAGACCTCGACAAATACGTCGACCGGGTGGAGCGGCGGCTCGGCACCCCGGCCCAGGTCGAGGGGTTCCTCTACACCCACCCGACCTCGAACATCTCGGCGGGGCCGCTCGAATCGACCTACACGACGCTCGGCTCGATGCTCGACAAACTCGAGGCGGAGCTCGACCTCGCGAAGAAGATCCGTGCCGTGGACGAGGACGACGTCGCGGAGAGGGTCTTGAACACCCATTTCATCCGCGACCTCCAGGGCAACCTCAACGCGTTCTCAAAGCAGAAAGTGCGGTGCATGAAGTGCAACGCGAAGTACCGGCGGATGCCGCTCGCCGGGAAGTGCACCCGCTGCGGGGGAAACGTCATCCCGACGGTCCACGAGGGCTCGGTGAAGAAGTACCTGGAGATGTCGCGCAACATCTGCGAGACCTATGCGATATCGGAGTACACGAAGCAGCGGGTGGAGGTGCTCTTCATGCAGATCGAGTCGACCTTCGGCGAGCCCCCGGAGAAGCAACTGGGGCTCGCGGACTTCATGTGAGGAGGACGGGATGAAAGCCGAGGAGGTTCTCGCTGCCCTGAAAGCCGGGATCCCTGTCCCGGCCGACCGCCGGCGGCCGGAGGTCGAACCGCTGCCGGGCATCCCCGCATACCGGCTGACGACGCCCGCGACACGAGCCGGACGGACGGTCCTTTTCTTCCACGGCGGGGGGTTTACGAGCGGCTCGACGGCTGAATACTTCGATATCTGTGCCCGGATTGCGGACGCGTGCCGCGCCGAGGTCATATCGGTCGACTACCGGCTCGCGCCGGCACACCCCTTCCCGGCGGCGGTGGAGGACTGCGTCGCCGCCTACCGGCACCTGCTCCGCGAGGGCTACGCCCCCGGGCGCGTGGTGCCGGTCGGGATCTCGGCCGGGGGGACACTCGTCCTTGCGATGCTTCTTGCTGCCCGGGACGAGGGCCTTCCGATGCCGGCGGCCGGGGTCTTGCTCTCCCCGGCGGTCGATATGCTCTTCCTCGGGGAGTCGGTGATCTTCAACCGGGAGACGGACTGGCTCAGCCCGGAGTACCTTGCAGAGATGCGGGACGACTACCTGGCCGCCCACGACCCGGTCGACCCGCTCGCATCACCGCTCTACGCGGATCTGGAGGGGCTGCCGCCGCTGCTGGTCCAGGCAGGGGGCGGCGGGGTCCTGATCGACGGGATTCGCGCGTTTGCAAGCACGGCGGAACTGCAGGGGGTTCCCGTGACGTTCGACTACGTGGAAGGGATGTTTCACTGCTGGCAGATGTTTGCGGGGGTCCTCCCCGAGGGCGCGGCGGCGATCGAGCGGGTCGGGATCTTTGTCCGGCGGCAGGTGCCGGACGAGGGGTGAAGGGGTCGGCCGGGCATCAAGCTCATTAGGCCGGAGGTTCTATTGGTACAGGCGCGAGGGTAGCCAAGCGGTCAACGGCGGTCGACTCAAGATCGACTCTTGAAGGAGTTCGCGGGTTCGAATCCCTCCCCTCGCATTCTGGTTTTTCAAAACGTCTGCCTCGCTCCGCCTCGTGCCCATCCGTTCTGCAGCGCCATCGCCACCCTCATCCGGGTTGCCCGCCTATCAGGGAGCGGTGCGCTGAACATCCGGATTGCGGCAGTCCTCCGGGGTTACCCGTCCTCGACCTGCAGGGCAGGGCAGAAGTTGCAGATCGAGAACGGGACCTCCTTTTCGCGGTCGCGGATGAGGCAATAAAACGACCCGTTGCGCTCTTCGACCCGGAACCCTCCCGGGAACGGCGTTCCCACCGGGTGGCCCGGGCGGTCGAGCACGAAGATCGTGAAGGCCGACATGAGGTAGTAAAAGACCCGGTGCCGGGGGGTATAGCGAAACGGGATCCGTTCTGTGGAGTCATCCCACCGGAAGCACCCGTCGGGGATCATACGGCAGAACTCAACGAACGTTGCACGATCGGTGATCGGTTCGGTCATGGACAGGAACCGGCCCGACCGGTGCATGGCAAGAAGCTGGTGGTGAGCGCCGAACAACTGCTCGGTGATATAGGGATGAACTTGTTTCCGGTAGGGATCGGGCAGCCGCATCATCTCCGCGTGCAGCCGTCCCCCGATGACCTGGAGATCCATGAGCGAGTAGCGACCGACCTCTTCGGCGAGGATGGATCCGAGGTCCCCCTTTGTCACCGCGGCCTCCATCCGCCGGGCCACTTGATGGATTGCACCCGCTTCGTCATCTGCCGTGTCCGGCAGGGGCGAAGGGTTATTCTTCGCTGGCATAGTGGATCTCCAATCCTCATTCCGGTCTTTCGTCGAATTCTCGCCTGGGCGACTCTCCGGAGCACCGTGAGCGGGCTCCTTCCAGTACTCGTTTACTTATGATGCACCATCAAACCAGTGCCTTTTGTCCCACATTTTTATGACGATCACATTGTCCCATGCAATACCATCCTCATGGGGAAGAACAAGTATGCTGTTACCCTTACCGACGACTGAACCGCACCGGCGAAACCCGGCTCATCCAGGTTGCCTGCAGCAGACCGCCGGGAGGTCGATCACGATGAACGTTGCAGTCGCTTGCTGATCGTCTCGTGGAACTGAACGTTCTACAGAGCGATACAATAGTTAGGACAAATATTAACAGCCAGGAGAGAATAAATCCCCGTCTATGGTTAATCAAGAAAAATTCGAATTTATCAAAGAGAAGTATGGGTATTACGCCAGTTGGGCAATATGGGCCGATGCAGGAGAAAAACCAAAAGGCAATATCGGTGACCTGAGTGTTTTTGATATAAACCATAGTCCAGGCCTTTTAGAGCAATTGAATCCAGATATCATTCTGGTCGGGCTGAATATATCGCGCGGACGTATGAAAGATCCACTAGCAAATTTTCATGATGCGAGGCCTGAAGCGATGGATTTCAAGATCAGGTATGCGTTGAGAGGTTCCCCATTTTGGGGCGCATACATGACAGATATCATCAAAGATTTTGATCAAAAAGTATCTGGAAAAGTCTGGAGTTACTTAAGAAAAGACAAACAGTTTGAAATTGAGAACGCAGAACTGTTCCGTGAAGAAGTAAATGATGTGGCTAATCATAACCCTACCATTATCGCCTTCGGAGAAGTCGCTTATAGGATTCTGATGAGAAACTTCAGGGATGATTACGAGATTTTGAAAATACCTCATTACAGCATGTATTGCAGTAAGGAAAAGTACAGAGAAGAAGTAGGGCATATTTTGCAGTACGAGTAGGGGGTCATCCCGATACTCCCCCAATCATGATCTGCATACCATATGGATCAATCCCGGGAATGATTAGTCATATCGCGGAATGACCCTTTTAAAAGCCTCAATCCTACTGAAGAGCCGTTCGGTGGCACTGCCTTCTTGTATAGGCCTGGATCAAAAAACCGAAGCGCCGGGATACCAGGACGTCAGACTGATGGTACAGCCAATCAGGTCGCAACCTCGCCGGCGAACCCCGGCAACGAAGTCTTCCCGCTCCGGATCAACCTCAAGCCCCTCAGGGTCTTCGACCCCCCGGTGGTGTTCAAACCGCTTATCCCGGAGTTGAAGTTCATCACCAACAAGAAGATGTGGTCCGGGCATATCAGGGGACAGGCGATGCGGGAGATCCCGGAGGAAGACTACCTGTAGATCATGAACCAGGGGGAGTGAAGCGTTGCATGACCGGGGGCGACCGGGAGGACTATGCAATCGCCTGGGTTGACCATGCGTAGAGAATGACAGCAGTTGACAGCAAGTGACAGCACGTTGACAGCAGGTGCTGTCATTCAACAGGTGATGAATAAATGCGATTTCTGAATTCAGGGCACAATCCGGAGTTTCCCCCATCGGAATGACAGCAGCACGGAAAACGCAGGCACCCCGGCCGTCACCAGCACGCCCATCGTTCATGCTCTCTGTACTCTCATTCTGCTGTACATATATGTACCTGTACAGGTACATACCCCGTATAGAGCAGCACTTTCAGACTCCTCACCGTTCCTGGCACCGCCTCATTGACAGCAGTTGCTGTCATTCTGCTGAAAACTGCTGTCATTCTGCTGAAAACTGCTGTCATTGCTGTCATCGTCGGGATTGATATCCGGCTAGATGGCGGCATCACTGCTTCAGGCCCGATAGACCTATCATAATATCTATCAGTTTGATACATTCTGATAGATATTGTAAACGAGGCCATCAAATCTCCTTGCTATTGGGCGACCGATGGCAGCAGTGCAGCAGATTGCTGCACTGCTGCCAACGTCAGGGCCGCCGGCCGGCCGGACCCGTGACCCCACACCCACCGACCCCATCCGCAGCGGTGTCGTAGAGGCCGGTCGCGAGGCATTTCTTCTTGAGTCCCGAGCCGGCCTTCCCGGAGTCTGTCCAGGGGCCCGATCCCCCAACTACTAATTCAGTAGATATTAGTAATCCATTAGTAGTTCACGGCAACCGATACCCGAGAAAGGGGCGGCCATACCGACGATGAAACCTCCCGATAGAACGCATTGAACGGCCATGTCCGCCACGCTTGATTGCCTCCGGAGAAAGCGATCCAGGATCCTCGCGATAGCCGGACGGCACGGGGCAACAAACCTGCGGATCTTCGGATCGGCCGCCCGGGGGAGGCCAATCCGGAGAGCGACCTCGATATCCAGGAAGCGATCGACGAGATTGAACGATATGCGGTTCGGGGGTGGGAGGCGTTCCTGCAGGACGAACTGCCCACCGTCCTGCCATCGGCCTCAGTCCTGCCGGCAGAGGCACAGCCCTCAGCGCGGGTGGTTTTTGCCGGAAACAGTCCCGCCTGCTTCATAGTTGCCGGCTCGACGACAGCACCACCCGCTGAATTTACCGTGAGGCAGCGTATAAGGTTATCACTGGCGTTGCGGCCTATAACTGACCTCCACACCTCTGCTTTCCAGCGCCTCAATGTCACTCATCGCGGCTGACCCGGAGGTGAGATCGAGATGGTTGAACTGCAACTCCACGGAGTCACCTGAGCCAAACTCGCTGTTGGCAACCAGCGGGCCAAGATCGCTGACCTGGTTGTCCTCGAGGTCAAGGTCCTGCAAGTTTGTCAGGTTGATAAGAGGGCCAAGATCGCTGACCTCGTTGTCCTCAAGGTCAAGGTCCTGCAGGTTCGTCAGATTGGCAAGAGGGCCAAGATCACTGACCTCGTTGTCCTCGAGATCAAGCTCCCGCAGGTTGACCGCATACTCCAACCCTGACAGATCGCTGATCTCCTCATCGTCCGCATCGAGTTCGCCAAGTGTGGCCATATCACTATCTGTAATATCCCCATCGGACTTATCCAGTGCGTCGCGCACCACATCCTCGAGTTCGGTATCCGGGAACGAAACAACTGCACTCGCCGCCCCGGCAGGTATTGCCGAGAGCAATGTACAGAAGATCAGACCCCACATAAGGACGCGACCAAACGCCACCCGTTCCCTTCCATGTGCTGTATGAAGACCAATTTTTTTCACACGCATCACCCATCCTGAGTCTCTCCGGCCGGAATTCCGGCATATCCCGGGGCGAAGGGCCCAACGGTCGCGATGCCGCGGATCAATGTTCGGAACTGGTGCTGCACAGTCACCTTTTTCTGTAACTCATCCACCCGCGTCCCCTGGCCGTTCGCACCAGGCAGGCGCACTTCTTTTCACCCCTATATATAATTATCATAGCATTGCAACGATCCCTCATGTAATCCTGTTTCTTGCATTTACACTCGAATATCCGGCAATATCCTTCTATGTTGTCCTCTTCTCTGTAATGGAGGTTAGAGTAAAAAACGGAGTTTCGCTTCGTCAAGCCCACCTCCGCCCGTACCCTCAGGTCACTCCTCACTCGCACCCGGCGGTACTCAAGCTCGGGGCTTATTGAAACGTCGACCCTCCTGGAGAGATAGTCCGTGGCGGTAGTCCGTAATCGGCCTCCTCTTGCCGATAGAGATCAGCCGCAGAAACAACCGATAGCCGCGAGCATGCCCGGGTATGAGCCCGGCGGTGCAAGCATGTTGCAACTTGCACAGGTGTTTCGTTGTATCGGCCCTTAAGCGAAAGATAAAAACGGTTTGGATTCGAGGCAACTCACTTGATCTTCTTCTCGAGCTTCTTGAGTTTCTTCTTGGCGGCCTGACTGCCCGCAGCTGCCTGCTCTGCAAGATCTGCTGCCTTGGCCTTCTTTGCTCTATTCAACTTCTCCATTTGTTTCTTGCTTGTTGGCATACAACAGTAACCTCGATCGTCTTTGACAGGTTCTATTTACCGTTTTTCTTCATATACATATCTCTAATCGCTGAATTGCCCGGGAAAACTCCGGATAAACGGAAAACCGCCCCGTTCAGATCGGATATACGGGGGCCGGCAGGGGGCAGCAACCGCCGGTGAGGAAGGCACGGGCCGGCAGACAGACTATTATATACTTCCCGTGACGTTCCCTCCGTGGAGAGCCCTGCACAAGGATCTCCCTGCCGACGGCGATCCTGTCGGACGGGGCTGGCCGTATGCAGACCGCTGAACCGGACACGGAAGTGCGACGCGAGATACTGCAGGTACTGGAAGCCATGGAGGATGCCGTCATCCTCACCGATTCCGACATGCGCGTCCGCACCGTCACCCCATCCATGGAGCGCCTCGCCGGGATCTCCGCCGGCGACGCCCGCGGTGCGGACGCGGTCCGCCTCATCGCCGACCGCATCCTCCCGGGCACCGACCAGGGGGAACAGGTCCTCTCGCCGCTCGAGAACCGCACCGAATCCGGGGAAGTCACGGTCCGGGTCGGGGAGCGGTGGTACGCCGTCTCCTCCCGGCAGGTAAAGGAGACCGGCGACTGGCTCATACGCTGCCGCGACGTCACCCGCCAGGAGGCTGCCGAAGGCGAGGTGCGGCGGATATCAAACGATCTGGCCTTCCTCTCCCGCGCGGCAACGGAACTCGCCGCGATGCCGGAAGAGGCCGACGTCTTCTCCGCGATCGGCGCCTACCTCCATGAACTCGCGCCCGGTTCCGTCGTCATCGTGAGCGCCGCCGACATCCAGGCGGGTACCCTGAGCCCGCGAGCGTTCTTCGGCATCGAGCCGTTCCTGCCGGAGATCATGGAGGTCTTCGGGGAGGGGCTCGCCGGGATCTCGGTCGAACTTCCCCCGCACATCCGGGAGATTATGATCAGCGGCGAGATCGAGGAGGTGCAAGGCGGGCTGCAGGAGATCGCCCTCGGCCAGATCTCAGAGGAGGTCTGCCGCAGATTCGAGGCCATTGCCGGCTTCGGGCCGATGTACTGCATCCCGTTCACCTGGAAAGGCGAGGTCTTCGGGACGGCGGTGATCCTCACCCGGCTTGAGGGCGGAGCGGTCAATCTCCAGGCCGTCGAGGTCTTCCGGAACCTTGCTTCGATCGCCCTCCAGCGGCACCGGGCGGAGGCCGAACTGCGTGCGAGCGAAAAGACGTTCCGGGCCCTCATCGAGAAGGGTTCCGAGTTCATCCTCATCATCGACGAGCAGTTGAAGATCCGGTTTGCGAGCCCGCCTATCGAGCGAATCGACGGTTTTCCCCCCGATGCGCTGATCGGGAGGGACGCGTTCGATATGATCCAGCCTGAAGATCTGCCGCAGGTAAAGGAGGTGGTGGCGAACCTGGCGCGGAGGCCGGGAGGGAGCGAGCAGTTCGAAGTCCGCTTCAGGGGTCCGCGCGGCACACACGTGATCGAGGCGATCGTGACCAACCTCTTAGGCGACCCCCATGTCAGGGGCTTTGTCGTCAACGCATGGGACATCACTGAACGGAAGCGTGCAGAGGAGGACCTCCAGCGCCGTACCGAAGACCTCCTCCAGCTCCAGAACGAACTGGAGGTCTCAAACCGGGAGGCCAACCTCTACCTCGATATCCTCACGCATGACATCAGGAACACCGAGAACGTCTCGAACCTCTACGCCGAACTGCTCGCCGATATGCTGGGTGGCGAGGCTGCCGGATACCTGGAAAACCTTCAGCGGAGCATTCAGAAGAGTATCGAGATCCTGGGCACCGTCTCCACTATCCGCCGGATCCATCAGGCATCGCGCGAACTCAAACCGATGGATCTCGACGCGGCGGTCAGCGGGGTGATCGAGAACTTCCCGAACAGTGCCATCCACTATACCGGGGCTCACTGCCAGGTCCGGGCAGACGACCTCCTCTCCGTGATCTTTGACAACCTCATCGGCAACGCCGTCAAGTACGGCGGTCCCGATGTCGTGATCGTCGTCCGGACAGAGGAGCAGGACAACAAGGTGCTGGTGACGGTCGCGGATACGGGTCCGGGTGTCCCGGATGAGGAGAAGAGCGAGATCTTCCGCCGGTACGAGAAGAAGAAGCGGGGCGTCGGCGAGGGACTCGGCCTTTACCTGGTGCAGATCCTGGTCGAGCGCTACGGCGGCAGGGTCTGGGTCGAGGACCGGGTGGCCGGCCACCCCGAGGAGGGCGCGGCGTTCCGGTTCACGCTGAAGAAGGTCGTGGAGTGACCGGGGAAGGAGTTCCCGGCAGGTATTTCATCGTTGCGATGCGTACTACCGGGTGATGAGCATACCGGTACACCAACCGCCCGGCATCCGGGGAGGCGGTCGCCACGGCGTGTAAGTGCTGCCAGTGCGGCAGCTGCTGCAGCCATATGCGGGACGTCTACGCGACCGTCGAGGAGCGCGGCAACCACACCTTCGTCATGCACAACGCCTATACCGGGGAGGCGAAGGAGGTGCGGGTCGACCCGGACAAGATCGCGCTCTTCGAGGAGAGGAGCAGCATCGAGGATCTGCCGGAGGCATGCCCCTTCCTGAGATTCGACGGGGAGACGGGGAAGGGATGGTGCACCGTCCACCTGACGCGCCCTGACCTCTGCCGCGACTACTGCTGCTGGCGTCTGCTCATCCTCGATGCACAGGGCAAAAGGGCCGGACGCGTGATGTATCAGACAACGTTCCTCCCGGACGATGACGAACTCGGCCGGCTCTGGGAGGGGGTGCAGCCGACGTTAAAAGGGCTCTCCGGCAGGGAATGGGATGATGCCGTCATCGAGATCCTCACGGCAGCCGGATACCGTGTTCGCCGGTAGCGGCCGCGAGGCTCCGAAAAAAGAAGGGCGATAACCCTGTTCTGCCCTTCTATCCACTCACGCCCATCCTCTCGTCGAGCCAGTCGAACCTGGCGGCAAACGACTGCGCAAACGCCCCGAACTGGCAGTGCGACCCGGCACCGTAGTCGTCTGAGAATACCAGAAGTTCCCGCTCGCAGGTGAGGTGATCGTAGAGCGCCTTCGCCTGCGCCCCGTCCGGGTCGAGATGATCGGCCGCGCCGGCACAGACCAGCGTGGGGCAGCGTATCTCTTCGGCAATGCCGACGAGTGAAAAGTCCATCCATTTCGCCCAGAACTGCGCCGGCGAACGGGCGTCGAAGACAAACATCCCGTTCTCGTTCATCCAGCGGATGCCGGTATCGTGCGCCATGGCGGTGCGCATGGCGGAGTTGAACTCAACCGGATCCGTCTGCAGCCACTCCTGCAGCTCGACTTCCGTCAGGTTCGCGTCCATTCCCCCGCTGTTCTGCAGGTTCGCGAGGAGAGTCTGTCCGACATCGTAGGTGCCTGCGTCCGCGACCAGCGCCGTGATCCGGGGCTCGTATGCGGCACCGCGGGGGGCGAGGTAGCCCCCGAGCGAGACCCCCCAGAGAGCAATCCGGTCTTCGTCGACGTCGGGCCGGCTCACCGCATAGTCCACGACAGGCCTGATCACGTTCTCCCAGTCGTGACGGAACGGGATGTGCTGGACCCGTATCACCTCGCCCTGGCCCGGCCCTTCGAATGTCAGGACGTTGTATCCGCGTCTGGCCCCTTCCTTCGCATAAGGATGGAGTTCCTCCTGGCAGCCGTCAAAGCCGGTCTGGACGATGAGCAGCGGCCGGGGTCTGCCGGAACCGTCGACCTTGTAGAAGTAGCCCGGCAGCGTGGTATTCTCATACGGGATGGCGACGATCTCGTAAGGAACGATATCGAGCGCGAGCGCATCGCGAAACGTTTCCCGGCTCTTTTCCCAGGTCTCCACGATCCGGGGATCGGCGGGATTGCCGTGCAGGAAGAACTCGGCCGTGCGGTAATACGTTGCGGCCCGGTAGTAGGCCTCCATTGCGGTAACCCGGTGCCCCGTTGCGAGACTCTCGTCCCCCGCTCTCCTGAAGGTCTCCGCGGTCCTGTTCCATTCGCTGTACCAGCTCTCGAAGTCCCCTTCTGTGATCCTGGACGCAGTGGCCAGGCACTCGCCGATATCGGCCTCTCCGGCATACGTGGCCCCAAGCGTCCGCTGGAGTTCGAACGCAAATTCCGGGTCCGTAAATACGAATGTGGGCCAGTCGGAGGCAGGCGGGGCAACTGCCGCGGCGGGAGACGATGCCGGCGGTTGCTGGCCGATCGCGGTGCAGCCTGCAGAAACGACAAGAATTAGGAGAGAAAGAGTGAGCATGATTATGAAGGCTCTGCCGGGTTTCACGGTGGATCAGAGGAAGATCACATAACCGGAGGGATAATAGTTACGAAACATCTATGGCTTTAAAAAAGGAAGCAGGAGATAACGGTTATCTGTGGGTTCATGGATACGCGGACGGTGGCGCTGACTCGTGATAGTATCCAGGAGAGGGAGGCACTGCTGGAGCGAGCAAGAGAGGAATGGGGAGATATACTCCGTTCACACAGCGGAGCCCGGTACGCGTGGGACGGCATCGC
>JAEWMO010000082.1 GCA_023457135.1 Methanobacteriota archaeon
TCGGCTATACCCTCGGGTTGTATATCTGGGGAGTGATTGTGCTGGGCGTGAGTTTCCGGGTTCTGACCGTCTGGATCTACAACAACACCGGAAAGAGTGTCTTTGCGGCCATACTCTTCCATGCCGTAACCAATACCGGAAGGAGCATATTTCCCGGCAGCCGTTCGGCGTTTGAACTCTACGACGGGGCTATCGGCTACGGGCTCATCGCTATCGTGACCGTGATCGTGGTCTATTTATGGGGAGCAACGACGCTGGCGCGGTTCAGGTACGCCCGCAGAACGGATTAGCATTCGCGATCGTAATTCCTATGCGTACCCAGACCGTCTCGCGCCGGGGTAGCCGCAACCACATCTTCCAGCGCTCTTTTGGGATACCGCACAGCCCGGGGGTCTCTTCCACGACCTGCCGACGGGGCATTCCATCCCCCGGACCGATAAAGTTCTGCTTGACAGCCCCGGCAGATCAATACTTTTCCCATAACCATTTCAAAACCTCTTTCACGCTGCAGAAAGACCCTGTATCGCATACCATGACCGACGGAACGACACGCTATTCTGATCGGGAGATCATCAACAACTGGGCGGTTGCTGAGATCAATCCCGGCATCTCCCGCATCATCTCGGAGAAGGGAGGGATGCACCCGGCCGCAAACAGGTGCATCGGCTTCTTCTACGTGGACCACGAGGAGGGCATCACCTTCCGTATCCATACCCTCTGCCGGCTCGAGCCCGGAAGGTCGCCGGAGATCATCGCGAACTTCGAGGATCACGGCGAGGGTCTCATACTTCCGTACGATGAGGTCGGGGCGTACACGCTCCTCTCAAACGATGAGGCAAACCGCCTCTCGCTGCTCGAAGAGCAGCGGTGGCTCATCTATTACGAACCGGAGATGCTCCGCACGATACGGAACAGGGTCGACCTCGACAGGTTCAGGGCTCCCGGATATTTTGACGACGTATCGGTGATCCTCCTCTCAAAGGACGGCGAGACGATCCCCGAGGGAGTCTGGGTCCGCCTGGAAGAGCAGTCGGCTGACGCCACGTCGTTTCAGGGAACGCTCTTAAACGAGCCCTATGCGGACTTCGGCGTACACGAAGGGGAGAGGATCGCGGTACGCTTCGCCGAGGATGAGGAAGGGCGGTTCCTGGTCGCAGAAACCTGATAGAGGTGAACGGGGCCCCTATCTCCGGGGGGGTCTCACATCACCTCGATACCGTTCTCACGCTGCACGTGAAGACGGTGTGTATGAAAGAGCCGTCTCACCCGGCCGGGGAGCCGGGCCCTCCCCCGGTATCAGCCCTGCAGGTTCTCGACGATCTCCTGTCGCGTTCCGGCAGCCACCGGGCGTTTGCATGACGCCCGTCTGCGGCGATGCATGTATTCCCTGCACGAAGAGTCGCTCTCGTGCTTACTTCCTCAACTTCAGGTGATAGTGCTTCCTTGAAGCGATCTCGTCAAGAATCCGGTGAAGAACCTTTGACTTTGCCCTGACATCGAGTCCTTCGGACTCTTTTCGTGCCTCCGACAGCGCCTCCTCGAGTTCTTCAGGTTGCAGAACAGTTGCAGCAATACAGTAATAGGTCTTTGAACGGCCCTCGTTGAACTCTTTCAGCATCCCCTCAAGCAACAACGCCCGCCGTTCCTGTATCCTCTGAAATTCGGCTATCCCATGTTGAGATATAAACGAGATGTCCGCCTCAAGTGTCTGGTAACATTTAAAAGAGTCGTGTTCTTTACCGGTATCTCTGTGGTTCTTCCACCTCTCGCACGTTCCGCTCTCTTCGCACTCCCAGCAGAATTCGATCCCCTTTCTCTTGACGGCACATGTAATGAACGGGCAACCGACAGCCATTCTGCTCAGACTCTTGCACCCAGAACATCTGCTCTCCGCCTCGGTGTTGTACATAGGGCAGAGCCGGCAGGAGAGTCCGCAGATTCCGATCTCAGAATACTCGATACGCATCGACAGTTGTTATGTGCGAGACCTCGCCGGATATCTCTTATGGTTTCATGAACCCGTTCGCGGTGCTCGAAGGAGAGAACCGGGACTCCGGGTTATCCTGCTCAAAACTCGGCGCTCTTTCTTCCGGTGAGAACGGTCCGGCCGCCTCACAGCGCTTCGATCACGTTCCCGACCACGGACTCGAGGTCCTCACCCGAGCACGCGATGGTGAGATCGGCATACCTCTCGTAGAGCGGGACCCGCTCGTCGTACATCCCACGGAGATCCTGGCCCGGAAGGAGGAGTATTCCCCGGGTCGTGATGTTTCCAAGCCTCCTGTGCATCTCCTCGTACGATACTTCCAGGTATACGACCACGCCCGCCGACTTCAGGTGCGCCATCGCAGCCCCGCTGCAGACCACGCTGCCGCCCGTCGCGATCACGGCACGGCGGGGGTAAAGGGAGAGGATCGTCTCTTCCTCGATCCGCTTGAATGCATCCGGCCCGTCCGTATCGAGGATCTCCTGGAGCATCCTCCCGGTCCGCTCCTGGATCAGGATATCCGTATCGATGAACTGCATGCCGAGGGATTTTGCAAGGATGACACCCACGGTGCTCTTCCCCGCACCGGGCATGCCGATGAGGATGATGTTATTGTGGTGATGCATACTGCTCGCGGAACCCTTTATTGATAGTTAGTGGGATTCCGGGGAGATGAAGGTTGTCCGGCAAGTAGTATACCCGACCGGCGTTATCCCGCTCCGCCCATAGCCCGGAAGAGGTATCAGGCAGCATCGCATCACTGCGAAGATGAAAATTATTTTACCTGATACGAAGATGGTCCCGACCATATGACGATAAGAAAGATAGCAGGAACACTTGCCGGCGCATTCATGCCCTTTCCCTGGCTGCTATGGCTTCTACGAGGCACGGGAGTCCTCCGGATGCATCCGATCTCCTGCATTGCAAAATTCGAGGGGATTGTCGGAAGAGCCCCGTTCTGGGCGGCGGCAGGAGTGGTTGCGTTCATCGGCGGGATTGCTGTTGCCGTCGTCAGCATGAGGCTTGGCGGATGGCGTCGGGGTGTTAAAGGGGCGTGCAAACGGGGATATCTTCTACAACGATCACATCGCAGATGCGGATGCCGCCGTGGAGGCAGAGGAGACGGAGGTCAGGACCGGATCAGCGAGGGGGACGTTGCCGACCGGAGAGTGCTGTTGTAGTCGAGAGGTGTATCCCCATGACCCGGGCAGGGGCGGCGCACCCTCAACCCAGTTCTATGTTCGGAGCCCGGCGGTGGAGATACCTGTAAAAGAGAGGGGGAGACACTCCGGCCCGCTACTTCAGGTACCTCTCAAGCTCCAGCAGAGGAGAGAGATCGACGTCGGCAAAGGTCTTCTGACCGTACTCAAACGGATTGTCCATGTCCCTGATGAGGAGGAGGATCGAGATAAGCAGCCCGGTTATGATGGAGAAGAGCACGGCCGCCTCGTAGACCGAGTCGAGATGCACAAAGAAGAGAACCAGTATGACGCCGGCGACCGAGATCTCGGCGATGGCATAGGCTGCCGGGATGAACGAGGTCTCGGCGATCGTCTTCACGCGGCTCGTCAGCCTGTCGACATCCCCGAGTCCCGCCCGGATCTTGGCTATAAATTGGGGAGGAGCGTTCTGGTCGACGAGGCAGTAGAGATCGTCGTTGATCCGGGCGATTCCCGCTCTCACCTTCTCGTTGTCGTAGGTGTTCGTACTGAAGTTGTCGACGATGGTCGTGCTCAGGAGGTGGATATGCTCCCGGAGGCGGACGGACGCCGGGCTTTCCGGCGGCCTGAAGAGTCTGCTGTCCTGGTGCAGGGCAAGGAGCGCAACCGCAATCTCGTTCGGGATCTTCTCGCTCTCTTTGTAGTCGGTCAGCGTACCGGTGAAGATGATCGCAACCGTGAATATTGCACCGCCGATGAATGCCGTGACCAGGGTCGTCAGGGTCAGGACGTCGTAGTTCAGGAGGTCTATGACCAGCCGGATAACGACCAGCACGGCAGTGATCACGAATGCTTTCCCATTTTGCCATAAGTGTATTCATATCGTCTCCCCGAAGGCTTCAGCAGTATCCATTCCTGAGAGTATTTTCGCAAAATTCGGAAGACTGCGGGCGAAATGCCCCATCAAGGCCCCTGGAAAGTGGGAGGGCGAAGGGAAGCGCGCAGTCACCCGGACAATAACAATCTGTTACGGATTATATTAATGCTCGACGGCAGCATCTTTGAGCCCTTTTGAGTCCCTCATCCGGCCTCCTCCCCCGGGATCGGGTCTGAGGGCTGCTGCAATACTGCCGGCGCCTCATCCGGTCTCGAAGCTCGTGACGCCGTAGCACTCGTTGAGCGGGAGGTCGGGGATCTCCTTTGAGTACATCCGCGCCGTCCCAAAGACCGGGACCATCCCGTGCCGTTCCGCGAGGGCGATGCCGGCGGCGTTCGGTTCCGGCACGTCGAGGAAGAGCGGGTGGCCGGGAACCGCCGCCGCGAGGCCGGCGTAGAGCCGTTCGGCGATCTCCGGCGTGTCGGCAAAGAGCGGGCCGATCTTCGCGCCCCGGCGGCACGGCCGAACCTGCCCGTATCCGCGGACCTCCCCGTCCTCGAGGACGGCCAGCGCTGTCGCGCCGGGCTGCGCCAGCCAGTGGCGGAGGAACTCCGGCCGCTCTGCAGGGAAATGGCGTGCATCGTAGCGGACGAGGGCGTCGAAGGGAATGTCGCGAACGTCCGTGAGGCCCGGGGGACGGGTGCCCCCGCCGAGACCCTCGTACCGGATGTTCCGGTGCGAGAAGATGAAACCGTGGGCGGCGTAACGGTCCTGCATCTCGAAGACCCCGTCGATCCCGAAGTTGTAGGGCTCTGCGAGCCGATCGGCGTGCTCCTGGATCGCAAGGCCGATCCCCTGCCCCCGGTATTCGGGGTCGAGGATGTAGAACCCGCCGAAGGCAAACCCGCCCGGATAGACCATGATCGAGAACGACCCGACCAGGCGGTTCCCGAGGAGCACCGCAAAGAACGCCTTCGGGTCGACCGCGTAGTAGCAGTCGCCGTCGGAGATGCCGGGGTTCCAGCCCTCCCGCTCCGCCCAGTCGACCGCGATCCCGACTTCGGTCTTCGTCATCGGGCGAACCGTGATCTCACCTGATGCAGCCATAGTACTATGCGTGCATCCCGGCGAGGGATGAAGATTGTGAACCGATCCCACTCCGGCGGCACCGCGAGGCCACGGTATCGGGAAAAAGCCCTGGTATGGGGTTTACCGTCGGGTATCATGGTGGATCGCCCCGCGAAGGGCCTGGTCATCAGGGGCAGCGTCCGCGGGGAAAATACCTGCCATGCGACCGAACGGATCACTATGTGGACGTGCCGGCAACCCGGCCTGCCCATACGGTGTGCGTCTGAGTCGCGGGACCGGGTGCCGGGCCATCAGAGCAAACATCCGGAGACGGCCGGCACACCAAAAAATTATTTTCCGAATCGCTCCGGGAACTGCTGTACAATCCCATCTGATAGCGTATCCGACAGGACGAGAATTTGATCGTAGATCTCGTCGTAGGCTTCGATATCGGCGGTGTAGTTTCCATTTACGCGTGCAACGACTTCATCGTTCGTCATCGCCAGGTGCATGTATAACGCTTCCTGTATTGCCGACTCTTCGAAGTATGGGTTCAGATCGGCAAGGAATGCGGCGATGTCGTCTGCATTCTGGTTCCACCGCGCCGAACCGGCATCCACCTGTGATGTGTTCTCCGCCTTCACAGCCTCAATGATATCAACCGCAATCAGGATATGCTCCTTTAGCAATGCGGTCAGGTTATCCCCGGCCTCCTCTCCGTAAAAGGGTTTGATGGCATCGCCGATCTCTTCCTGATTCGAGAGAAGTCGTGCTGCAGTGGCATTGGTATCCGGAGCGTCCTCAAGCGATGATATGATGTACATACGTGTCCAGACAACGTGTTCGGTCCATAACGAGTCCATGGTTGTCCTGAGTTCGAACTCTTCCTGGGAATAGACCAACGGTGTGGTGGTATTATTTGTTACGGAAGATTGTGTGTCCTGCGCCGCCACACCGGATGTAACAGCCAGCAGGGTAAGACAGACGCATACAATTCCTATCAAAAGGATTCTTCTCCTCATAGCGTGATCACCTTCTGAGAGAGCGTGCCCACATAACACGCCGGATACTTATGCTTATCTGAAGCGGTGCCGTGTTGCATAAATCCGGTCCTTCGACCCGGACAGAAAAGATGGCAGATGTGTTTCTTCAGGCACGCTCTGGAGCCGGGTATCGCCCTCTGCTCGACAGGGCGGCGCCGGGAACGTTCGAACAGGCGGTTGCGACCATGACAAACTGGAATTAAGATATCAAAATCCTTCCCCCTTCCTCAGTTTAACAGAGACCCCGCCACCTCGCTCCTGAACGACAATCCTCCCCATGATCTCCTCCCTCAACCCCTCGGGAAGCCTTCCCGCCTGCCACTCCCGTTCCCCGGCAACGTTAACCCCGGCATTCCCCGGGTCCGCCGCCGCGACGGCTTTAAGCGCGTAATATGCCGCCCCGTAGGCATGCTGGGGGACGTGGGCGGTCGCCACCGCCTGGCCCGCGGCCCGGGCGGCAAAGCAGGCCGCGCCGTTCTCCTTCGCGTCGCGGGCGGCGGCATGGGCGGCAAGAGAGGCTCCACGGATCTCAGCCATCCTGAAGACGCCCGTCCGGACCCAGGCACGGCACGCCTCGATGGCGCTCCGCGGCCGGTCGTCCTCCGGAAATGCCTCCTCAAAGAGCGGGAGGACCCGTTCGGCGCAGTCCGCAGCCCAGGTTGCCATCGTTATCTGGTCCTCTCTGCTGTACTTCTTCATGGACGATCAACTATATTCGCGTGCCTTCCTCGATGATCCTGACGTAATCCACAAACAAGTACTGCTTATACCGTTCCTTCCCGGTGATCTCTTCCACGATACCGATTTCTTCGAATTTTCCCACGAGTTTGGTTGCAGCCTGGCGACTGATGCGTAACTCATCCATCACCTGTCCTATCGTGACGATGGGGTGATCAAAGAGCGTATCGATCAGTTTAACCGCGTTGACGCCGCTGATATTGTTCTCCAACAACTTTTCGATCAGTGTTTCCTTGAGCTGGATAATCCTCTTTGCCGTTTCAATGGAGTTATTGGAGACCTCTATTACACCCTGAAGGAAGAACTCCAGCCAGGCCTCCCAATTTCCCTGGTACCGGATACCGTTGAGAAGCGTATAGTATCTCTCTCGATTCCTCTTCAGATAGTAACTGAGGTACAGCAACGGTCGGGCCAGGACGCCCTTTGAACAGAGATAAAATGTGATCATCAATCTACCCATCCTTCCGTTACCGTCCAGGTATGGGTGAATCGTTTCCAGCTGAGCATGGATTAGAGCGGCCTTCACCAGCGTCGGCGTTCTATCGTGGTTCTGGATAAACCGTTCCAGGTCTTTCATAAGTCCAGGGACCTGCTCCGGCGGCGGTGGAACAAACACCGCGTCCAAGATAGTTCCGCCCGGTACACCGATCCAGTTCTGAACATGCCGTACCCGCCCCGGGAGTTTATGCGACCCTCGTGTCCCCTGAATCAAAAAGCGGTGAATTTCATTCATCAGATCGAGAGACAGAGAAGAGAATTCCAGTTTCTCTATACCGTGATGAAGTGCTTTTATGTAGTTCAAGACCTCCTGAACCTCGTTGATGTCGTCTTTCGGCCGGATATGAGCTTCGAATTCGAGAACGCCCTGAAGGGATGCTTGCGTGCCTTCTATCTGCGAACTTAACAGCGCCTCCTTTTTAATATACATCGCCACGAAAAGGTCCGGGTTCGGGAGCACCTGGGTGACTCCGTCAAGGCGGGCCAGGGCACTGTCGGCTTTCGACAGGAGATACAAAATTCCCTCATCGAAAACCAGATCCTGAGGTGGTAAAGGATGAGGAATAAACACATCATATCCACCTTCCTGGCGGACGAAGACCCCTGCTCTATTGTCGGGATACCTCTCCATGCAATACACTTCATTCTAGGACAATATAAATTGCCTTATAAGCCAACATAAGTTGACTTAGCCGCAATTCCGAGATCTAAGTCAACCAGGCGTAACTTACAAGGGGACATAGGAGTGTATGTCAATCACGATTGACGTAGCATCGACACCCCTCTTCTAAGTCAACTTGCGTTGACATAGCACCGACACCTCTCTTCTAAGTCAACGCAAGTTGACTTACACGGACCCACCTCACCCAGGAGCACCGCAACGTAGAACAGGCAGGCCCTCCTAAAGGGCACCCGATCCCCCACGGCCGACAGGGCAGCAAAGGAGTAAAATGACGGCAGACGAAGGTTTCACCCGGCAACACCGCTGGCTCGGGAGAATCGCGGCCTGGGCCGTCTTCTTCTCTCTTGCAATCGTCTTCAGGCGGCCCGGCAGGTATCAGAAGAAACCGGATGACACTGCTCCGTGGTCAGGGATCTGCGGGCGAACGATCTTACGACGACGCTCCCCGGCAAACCTTGAATCACCGGCACATCCAATAAATAACCAGCACAGGGATGGAAGAGGGCATGAACAAGACAATCATTACCGTCGTCGGAAAGGATGCCGTGGGGATCATCGCGAAGGTCTGTACCTACCTCGCGGATAACCAGGTCAACGTCGAGGATATCTCGCAGACGATCGTGCAGGGATACTTCAATATGATGATGATCGTCGATACCAGCGGATTAACAAAACCGTATGCCGAGATGGTGACCGAACTCGACAGTCTCGGCGACGCGATCGGTGTCCGGATCCGGTGCCAGCGGGAAGACATCTTCACAAAGATGCACCGTATCTGAGGGGCTCGCATGATCAATATCCTCGAGGTGAACGAGACCAACAAGATGATCGAGCAGGAGAAGCTCGATGTCCGGACCATCACGCTCGGCATCAGCCTTCTCGACTGCTGCGACGCCGATCTCGACGCCTTAAACCGGAATATCTACGACAAGATCACCCGGCTCGCAAAAGACCTCGTCTCGACCGGGAGGGAGATCGAGCTCGAGTACGGGATCCCGATCGTGAACAAGAGAATAGCCGTAACCCCCGTCGCGCTCGTCGGCGGGCGGGCGTGCAGGTCCCCGGAGGACTTCGTCGAGGTTGCAAAGACGCTTGATAAAGCCGCACGGGACACGGGGGTCAACTTCATCGGGGGATACTCGGCGATCGTCTCAAAGGGCATGACCCCGAACGAAGAGGCACTCATCCGCTCGATCCCGGCGGCCCTCGCCGCGACCGAGAGGGTCTGCAGCTCGGTGAACGTCGGCTCGACGAAGACCGGGATCAACATGGACGCCGTTAAGCTGATGGGAGAGATCGTGCGGGAGACGGCCGAGGCGACGAAGGAGAAGAACTCTCTCGGCTGTGCGAAACTGGTCGTCCTCTGCAACGCCCCCGACGACAACCCGTTCATGGCCGGGGCGTTTCACGGCGTCTCCGAGGCCGATGCGGTCATCAACGTCGGCGTGAGTGGGCCGGGGGTCATCAAGCATGCGCTCGAGTGTGTCCGGGGGGAGAACTTCGAGGTCCTCTGCGAGACAGTCAAGAAGACGGCCTTCAAGGTCACCCGCGCCGGGCAGCTCGTCGCCCAGGAGGCGTCTGAGCGGCTCGGGATCCCGTTCGGGATCGTGGACCTCTCTCTCGCGCCCACGCCCTCCGTCGGGGACAGCGTCGCCGGGATCCTCGAGACGATGGGGCTCGAGTCGGTCGGTGCGCCGGGGACGACGGCCGCGCTTGCCCTCCTGACCGACCAGGTGAAGAAGGGCGGGATCATGGCGAGCTCGTTCGTCGGCGGGCTCTCGGGGGCGTTCATCCCGGTCAGCGAGGACCAGGGGATGATCGACGCGGTGAACCGCGGCGCCCTCACGATCGAGAAACTCGAGGCGATGACCTGCGTCTGCTCGGTCGGCCTCGATATGATCGCGATCCCGGGCGACACGCCCGCCTCGACGATTGCCGGCATCATCGCGGACGAGGCCGCGATCGGGATGATCAACAACAAGACGACCGCTGTCCGGCTGATCCCGGTGATCGGGAAGGATGTCGGCGAAACCGTCGAGTTCGGCGGCCTCTTAGGCCACGCACCGATCCAGCAGGTGAACAGGTTTTGCTGCGCCGATTTCATCAACCGCGGCGGACGGATCCCCGCACCGATCCACAGTTTCAAGAACTGATTGGCGGGATGACCCGGCCCCATTTTTTGACTCCGGCAGCGGACTGAGAGGCCTATTACGGCCCTTTGCTCCGCGGACCCGCATCCCGCGGATACCGTCTGCAAGTTGCGGTTTTCCCTGAAGGAGGAGGGACAGAGCCTCGTTTCGTGATGAAAAAGAGCAGATTTATCAATTTCAGGACGGCATCTTGATGCATGAGAATCGAGAGCATCGTATCTGCAGGTATCCTCATCCTCGCCGTGCTGGCCTGCGGGTGCACGACCACCAACGCACAGAACACTGTTGCTGCTGCCACCCCCGATATCCCCAACCTCGTCGTCCCCAATATCATCGGGAACTGGACCGGCACGATGAAAGGCTACGACTACGGGACAGGATTCAGCGACTACGCAGGCTACACCATGACCCTCGCGGTCATAGAACAGCAGGACCGGGTCTTCTCGGGAGAGGTCTCCTTCACGGCCCCGAACGGCACTCCGGTCTGGGGCGTCACCCCATTTGCCGGCGTGATTGGCCGTGACGGCAGGGAGATCACCATCATCGAGAACGAGGGCGGATATTCTTTCGGCTCCCTGGTCGCCCCCGGCGAGATGGAACTCATCTACGCCGACGGGAGAGAGCCTTTCAGCATCGCAATCGACTCGCTGAAGAAGAACTGAGCGGGGCAACCCACTCCTTTTTTACCGCCGATTCAGATTATCTCAAGATCCCGGATATGCCGCTCGCCGGACTCCTCCCACGGGGGGACCGTGACGAGCACCTGCCGAAGCCGTCCCTTGAAGTAGATGCTGTTTCCCGGCGGCACGACGACGACGTCCCCGGCCCGGACAGGGGGCTCGAGCCGCCGGGGACGTAGACCCCCTCCCCCGCGATGATATAATAGATGAACGCGCTCTCCTCGTGAACGAACTCCTCCGCGTGGCCGGACTCCGTCTCCAGGTAGACGAACCCGGCCGCCCATGCCCAAACCTCGGCGCTTGTAACCTCAGACCCATCCCATCAGGCGAAGCGCCGAGAAGGTCAGGTAACCGATCAACCCGCTGAGCGGCAGCGTGAGGATCCACGCCGTGACGATCCGGCGCGCAACACCCCACTTCACGAACCTCGCCCCTTTGGTGATGCCGACGCCCATGATCGAGGAAGAGATGATGTGCGTCGTGCTCACGGGGATGCCCAGGAGGGAAGCCCCGATGATCGTCGCGGAGCCTGCCGTCTCCGCCGAGAACCCGTGGACCGGGCGGAGCCTGGTGATTCCGTATCCCATCGTCTTCACGATCCGCCATCCCCCAAAGAATGTGCCGAGCGCGATCGCCGCGTGTGCGGCGAGGATCACCCAGAGCGGGACCGGCAGGTTGTTCGGGTCGACGCCCGCCCCGAAGTAACCGATCGAGAAGAGGAGCGGGGTGATGATCCCCATCGTCTTCTGTGCATCGTTGGTCCCGTGGCTGAAACTGTATGCCGCCGCCGATAACAACTGCAGACGCCTGAAGCGTTGGTCGGCTGTATGTCGCGGGATCTCCCTGGAGAGCCGTACCACTCCAGTCATAAAGAGCAGGCCGACGAGGAGCCCGACGATGGGCGAGAGGACCATGAAGAGAACGATGATCTCGACGGTCGATAGCTTGATTGCCGCAATCCCGGCTGCCGCGAGGCCGCTGCCCATCAGGCCGCCGATGAGCGCGTGCGATGAGGATGTCGGCAGACCGGAGTGCCACGTTATCAGGTTCCAGGCGATCGCCCCGACGAGGCCGGAGAGGATGATGAAGGGAACGAGAGAGGTTTCGACGTGATCGAGGTTGATGATCTTGCTGATGGTGCTCGCGACAGCGACGCCGAACCCGAAAGCCGCGATAAAATTGAAGAACGCAGCGAATGCCACGGCGTTTCTCGGGGAGAGGACCTTCGTCGAGACGACGGTCGATATGGAGTTTGCGGCGTCATGGAAACCGTTTGTGAAATCGAAGATGAGTGCGAGGACGATGATGCCCACGATGAGAAGCAGGGTGAGATCGAGCATGGTACCGGGTGGTTACTGGTTGTTCTGCCGGGGGATAGCATTTCACGACGTAAAGTATAGGCATATATAGAAACTCTATACCTCTGCGGCTCAGTTCAGGCAGTCTGGATAAAACTGGACCCGGAGCTCCTCCGTCTTCGCCGCGTCAGGTGCGGTCACACTGCAGGATTGATGCGAAGCATAATCGTCCAGGGATTCATATCCACCCCGCCGTATCACAAAGTCCCATGGTCCGGGAATACCCTCGCCCCTAACCTCCCAGTGCGACCGTTATCACCGCAATGATGATCCCGATGAACGATGACCCGAATCCGTACAACACTCTCGCAAGAAGATTCCGGTCACGTGTTCTCGTATAGCCGATGCCGAAAAGCAGGAGGATCCCGGCAAGGTTCGAGACGAGCAGTGCCTGTCCGGCATCGTCGATGAAGAAGAACGGCAAAACGACGATCGTCCCGGCCCCTGCCGAGAGGAGGAAGGTGCCGAAGAGGATCGTCGCCGCCTCGCGGGGGGAGATCTTCTCCCGCATGCTTACGCCCGCGAGAAACTGTGAGAGCCTCTCGTAGAGCCGGACCCGGTCATCGTCGGGGATGTTCCGCAGGACCGTATCGTCGAACTGCTCTCCGATAAGGGAGAGCGCGGCCGCCCTCTGCCCTGGAGACCGCGAAGACTCGATGATCAGGTTCTCCTGCCGGATGAGGTAACTCCGTTCCCAGATGTAGAACATTCCGTCCGCGATACCCCAGGCGATGCAGCAGAAGAGGGCCGCAAATACGACCCTCTGGACGACGAACTCCAGCATCTCCGGATACCCCCGCAGCACGCTGGTGAACGTCATGGCGATGATCAC
>JAEWMO010000083.1 GCA_023457135.1 Methanobacteriota archaeon
AACGGGAACGAGAACATCACCCGGGCCGAGTGGTTCGTCTGGAAGGAGCGTTCGCATCGTATCGATATCCCCATCATCGAATATCGGGATATTATCCCTGATGACGTTACCCATGAAGACGCCGTTCCAGAAGTTGTTGCCCCGGAGATCGTTCCCTTTGAGGGCGAAGCTCCCATAAACGCTACCCCCGAGCCCCTCCCTCCTGAGGAAGATCTCCCCGCGGACGCTGCTCTTGAGACTTTCGTGGCCCAGGAACCCTATATCGCCGGCACCGAGACGATGGAGCGGTCTTGGCCGGAGTGGGTGCCGTTCGTCCCCGATGGACGGGTACTCAGCGCCGGGGAGACCCGGCTCTTCAAGGTCATCTACACCAAGCCAGCCGAGATCGGACAGGTCGATATCAACACCGCCCCGATCTTCCGGGGCGTTGGATGCCCCGAGTTGACCTGGTGGAGCACTGCCTGGGCAACCCGGGTGCCGGTCACCGTGGCGAGCCCGCCGTCGATCGATGGGTATCCCCACCGCGAGGCCGTCTCGTTCCGCACCGGGATGCAAGGCGACTTCGACGATGTCCGGTTCGTTACCGACGACGGCACCGTCCTCGACTACTGGAAGGAGACTTATACGGCCTCGGAATCGGCTGTCATCTGGGTCAACCTCCCCGCCGGTGCAACCTCGATCTGGATGTACTATGGGAACGAGGCAGCCACCGATACCGGCAGCCGGGACAACGCCTACATCCTCTACGACGACTTCGACGGGCCGGATCCGGATACAACTCTCTGGACAGACACGACCCCGGGCGCCCATTATTTTGCGGATGGCTGGATCTATGACGCCCGGTCTCAGGGTGCCGGCGCTCTGGTCTCGAACGAGCCTGTGATCACCAACGGCGAGCCGGTGATCGTGGAGATGCACATCCGCGCCGATAGCCTGCCGTCCAACGCCGGCTACTCCTGCGGGGCGTTCCCCTGGTTCGTCAACACCCCCGCCAACGGCCTGCTCTGGTATCCGGAATCGCCGTCCTGGGACCGGTATGTCTTCGTGAACGGCGCGGCAGCCTGGCGACCGGGGACAGCGCGCGGGCTCGCGCCCGGCGGCGACTACTCCAGCACCTGGATCATCACCCCGGAAAGCCAGACGCATACCGTCAGCGGGAGCGCCTCATACACCGACGTCTTCACCGGCGCCACCGGGATCTCCAGCCACCAGATGCAGATCCTCGGCGGCAACAACGCCCCCGAGGGCCGGGTCGTGCGGATGGACTGGATCCGGGTGCGCAAATACGTCGAGACCGAACCGGCGTTCACCTACGGTGCGCCGCAGACAGTTCCCGTTGTGAAGACGGTTGCCGTCACCCCTTCGATCATCGAGGTGGTGGAGGGCGAGACCATCCAGTTTACCGCCACCGCCTACGGCCAGTACGGCGCGGCGATGGAGGATATCGCCTTCAACTGGAGAAGCACGAACGAAACGGTCGGGACCGTGACTGCCGACGGCATCTTCTCGGCCCGGGCTGCGGGGACGACTACGATCTCCGCAGTCACGTCGACCGGGGGCTCGCACTGGGGGATCGCCACGGCGACGGTCACCCATACCGTGACACCCGGATCGGCCTGGAATTGGTCCGCCGACGGCTGGACTGGCTGGGCGCGTACCGCGTCCTGGACGCAACCCGCCGGCTCCTGCTCTGAGTACGGTCCCGTTATCGTCGGCGATCACGGGGAGCACGGCGCGGACGTTCATCTGCTTGCCGGTGCGGTGATCGGGACCGTCGAGCACGAGTTCACCGATCCTTCCGGTGTCGGCTGGGACGGCCTGACGCTTGTTGCGCGTGTGCCGGGGACCGATATCCCCCAGGGCCGCTGGATGACGATCGAGGTCAATGACGAGGTCGTCTATGCGGAATCCGGGTTCTCCGGCTCTGATCCTGAAAATTTCCTTCCAAAGGAGTTCCACGCTGATTTCCCGCAGACCGGGACCGTGCGGGTGAAGGTCTCGCACGGGCAGAATCCGGCCTGGGGCACCCACTTCTCCATGGAGTACTACTCGCTCGAACTGCATCCGCCTTCCTCCGCCGCCCCCTCCATCACCCTCACTTCTCCCCATGACGATACGGTGGGAGCCGGCGGCACCGTCACCGTCGCCGGGAACGTCTCCGATCCGGCCATAACCAGTCTCACGCTCACCCACAACGGCGTCTCGTCGACCATTCCGGTCGAGGACGGGAACTTCTCGGCGGAGGTGACCCTTGCGGATGCGAACACGATCACGGTCGGTGGCTCCGGCTCAGGCGGCAGCCTGCAACCGGTAACCCTCCTCCTCGACGGGGACATGCTCCCCGCCGCCTTTGAGCAGGCGATCGGATTCGACCCCCTCAACGCCGATTCCGACTGCTCGCAGTGGCCCGGGGACCAGTCCGGGAACGGGATCATCGACGGCTACGAGGTCTTCGCCGGCGACCTCCCGGTCTTTGCGAAGTACCGGATCGGCGCCGACCCGTTCGTGACGGATACCGACGGCGACGGCCTGACGGATGCGTTCGAGCTGCTGAAACTCGGGACGTTCCCGGAGGAGCCGGGGCCGCTGTCGATGATGGGCGAGGGCGGTCCCGTCGTCGCTGCCGGGACGACGGACGACCCGGACGGGGACGGCCTCTCGAACCTCGAGGAGCAGACCTACGGGACCGATCCGCTCGTTGCCGACACCGACAAGGACGGTCTTTCGGACTTCGACGAGATCGTGATGGGGACCGATCCCTGCGCCGCCGATACCGATGGTGACGGCCTCGCCGACGGCGCCGAGGCGGCCCTCGGGACCAATCCTCTGAACCCCGACTCGAACGGCAACGGGGTCCCGGACGGTGCCGAGGACTACTGGAGCAGCGAGCAGTTCCTCGACGGCACCCTGGACCTGACGGTCTTCGGCCGCGGGTACGCCGTCGCCAACGTCAGCGTCGCCGCGGTGAACTACACCCACCTGATCAGCGACGAGATCCTGGTCAGCAACGTCTCCGCCATCGGGTTTGGGGACGATGTCGAGTCCGGGACGATCGCGATCACGTACGATCCGACTCACGTCGAGAACGCCTCCCGGCTCTCGGTCTACCGCTTCGACGAAGACCTCGGGACGTTC
>JAEWMO010000084.1 GCA_023457135.1 Methanobacteriota archaeon
CTACACCGGCACGGATGGCGTTCGAGGCTCGCGATCTCGGGTTTGACAGCATCGTCGCCGTCGGCGACGGCGTCCGCCCGTCTGCCGGGCCGGAAGTTCTCCGGGGCGCTGTGATCGGTGCTGCGTCCATAAAGGAGGTCCTCAAGCAGGTGCGCGACCCCGCCGTCCGGCGGGCCGACGTGGTCTCCGTCAACGCACGGGACATCGCCTTCAACCGGGCCGTCGTCTCGATAAAGGAGATCCGGATCGTCCGGTGCATCCACGCCACCCAGAGGAACGCCTTCGATCACGTCGCCGCACGCACAGCGGCGGAACGCGGTGTGGCGGTCGATATCTCGCTCGCCCCTATCGTCCTGCTCCGCGGGACGAGGCGGCAGAGAGCGCTCCAGCGCTACGCGGACATCCTCTCGCTCCAGCGGCGCTACGGCTTTCCGCTGACGATCTCCTCTGACGCCCGCTCGATCCTCGAGCAGCGGTCGGTCCGCGACGTCCGGGGCCTCTGCGCGCTCTTCGGGATGACCGGGGCGGAAGTGAGCGAAGCTCTCGCGTCCGTGGGGAGGCTCGTTACGCCCGACCAGCTGGTGAGGGTGGTCGAATGAAGCCGAGACCCCCCGCGATGCGGACGAAGCGGCGCTACATCCTGGTGCGGATCCACCCCTACGGGATGGTCGCCGACCAGAAGCAGGTCTACCTCTCGGTCATCGAGGCCGCGACATCCCTTCTCGGGGACGCCGCTGTCGGGCTTGCACAGCCTGCGGTGGTCTTCTGCGAGGGGGGATATGCCGTTGTGCGGTGCCGGCGGGGGAGCGAGGCTGATGTTGCCACCGCCCTTGCAACGGTCACCACGATCGCCGATAGGCGGGCAGCGCTCAGGACGGTCGCCGTCTCCGGGACCATCCATGCACTGCGCCGGCGCATGAAACCGATCTGGCCCGCCCCCGATCCAGGGGAGACGGCGGTCGGGGACGATTGTTTCACGGTGTACCGCTATCCCCGTCAAAAAGTTGATTTGGTTGAAAAGGGTATTAAGCATCAGAAGTTATTGTTTTTCACCGAAGCTGATTTGGAGGAACGCTAATGCAACCACAATATCAAATGGGATATGACCGGGCGATCACGGTGTTCAGCCCGGACGGAAGGCTCTATCAGGTTGAATACGCCAGAGAAGCGGTGAAACGGGGCACGACGGCCGTAGGGATAAAATGCAGCGAAGGCGTCGTGCTGATCGTCGACAAGAGGGTGACCTCCCGTCTCCTCGAGCCGGTCTCCATCGAGAAGATCTTCAAGATCGATTCGCACATCGGCGTAGCGTCCTCCGGCCTCGTCGGCGATGCGCGGTCCCTCGTCGACAGGGCGCGGGTCGAGTCCCAGATCAACCGGGTCTCGTATAACGAGCCGATCAATGTCGAGATCCTTGCAAAGAAACTCTGCGACCACATGCAGACCTATACCCAGTTCGGCGGTGCACGCCCCTACGGGACCGCTCTCCTGATCGCGGGTATCAGCGACGGGGAAGCCCGGCTCTTTGAGACCGATCCGAGCGGCACGCTGCTCGAGTACAAGGCGACCGGGATCGGCACGGGCCGGCCTGCGGTCATGAAGGTCTTCGAGGAGGAGTACCAAGAGGAAGCGGATCTTGTCGGCGCCGTGAAGCTCGGCATCAAGGCCCTGCACGCCGCGACCGAAGGGAAGCTGGATGTCAGCGCCATCGAGATCGGCATCGTCTCCATCGCGACCCGCGAGTTCCGGAAGCTGGGGAAGGACGAAGTAAAGGCCTACGTCGACCAGTTCGAAGAGTGAGCGTCGTCCTCTATGATACCCCTGGATCAGGCAGTAGTGGCGCGGCTTGAGAGCCACGGTGAGCGGTTTGAAGTGCTTGTCGACCCCGACCAGGCTCAGCGCATCCGGCAGGGAGAGGAGATCGACCTCGAGGATGTCGTTGCAGCCATCCATGTCTTCTCCAACGCCGCCCACGCTGAACGGGCCGCCGACGAGGACCTCCTGAAGGTCTTCAAGACGACCGAGTTCGAACCGATCGCACTCCGGATCATCCAGAAGGGCGAGATCCACCTCACCTCCGAACAGCGCCGGCACCTCACCGCGGAGAAGCGGAACCGGGTTATCACGTTCATCTCGAGGAACGCCGTCAACCCGCAGACCGGCTTCCCCCACCCCCCGCAGCGGATCGAGCTTGCGATGGAGGAGGCGAGGGTGAACATCGACCCCTTCAAGTCCGTCGAGGAGCAGGTCAAAGAGGTCGTCAAGGCGCTCCGTCCCATCCTCCCCATACGCTTTGAGGAGATCCGGATCGCCGTCAGGATGCCGCCCGACTACGCCGCGAAGGCGTACGGGGAACTCCAGAGTGCCGTGACGCTCGAGCAGAGCGAGTGGCAGAAGGATGGTTCCTGGATCGCCGTCGTCAGGATCCCGGCGGGCATCCAGGAAGAGTTCTACGACCTGGTGAACAAACTTTCGAAGGGAAATGCAGAGACCCGGATCCTCGAACGCAAGTTGTGAGTAACTATATTAATCGACAGCACAAAAATTAGAGGACATACAAGAGGTACGCGAAATGGCAAGTCGCAAACAGAGTGCAAAGGGCAGGGTAGTAGGAAGTTCCGGACGGTTTGGTCCGAGGTATGGCCGGTTTATCCGGAAGAGAGTGAACCAGATCGAGCAGCTCACCAACGCGCGCCACGTCTGTCCCCGCTGCGACCAGGCAGCGGTCAAGCGCGAGGGCACAGGGATCTGGGCGTGCCGCAAGTGCGGATACAAGTTTGCCGGCGGCAGCTACGTTCCCGAGACCCCCGCGATGCGCATTGCTGTGCGGAGCATCGAGCGCTCGCTGCAGAAGGAGGGCTAAGGAGTCGTGGCCGCCTATAAGTGCGCTCGCTGTAAACAGAAAGTGGAGATCGACGTCAATATACGCTGTCCCTACTGTGGACACCGTATCCTCTTCAAGGAACGCGGGGCCGGCATAAAAGATCTGAAGGCCCGATGACTGTCGTCACGACGTCACGGAAACCACTCCCCGAAGTGCGCTCCCTCTCCAGGGATATGGCGTTCGCGATCGGCGCCGAGTACGTCACCCGTGGCAAGACAAGCCTGGGTGACCTCTTTGCCCTTGATCCGTCGGTCGTGATCGTCTCCAAATCAGGTCCCTTTTTTCTCGTCCAGATATTCTTGAACGAAGAGCCGATGGTGGAGTTCGGCGTCCGGTCGTTTGCCGTCGAGCAGCGGACGGGAGAGATCGCCCGCGGGCTTTTTGTCTCGGACCGCCCCCTGTTTGAGGCGCTCAAAGACCTGCTCGACGTCGTATATGCCGGTGAAGCCCTCCCGGCACACCGTATCGTCTTTGACGGGAGGCAGCGGAAGCGCTATGTCCTGGAGGTCGCCGGATGACGCATACGGCAGCCTTTTCGTTCACGACCCCCGATGCCCGTGCCCTCTACCTCTCCGTCTGCCAGGAGATGGGCGACGTGGGGGACCGGTCGTCTGTCCGGGTGCGGCTCGAGGGGGAGGATACGCTCGTCCTCGACGTGGCGGCCACCGACATAGCGGCTCTTCGCGCGGCCCTCAACACCTGGCTCCGGTTGATCAATATAGCCATCGAGATGCGGGAACTTGCCGTCCCGCCCGGGTGCCGGCCAGCGCCGTGAACCGGGCGCGCCGGACCCTCACCTTTTAAGGGTTCCCCGCCCTATCATGTAGAGAAAGGGCATCGGGCCGGGACGGCCCCCTGTCCGCCACCTGAAGTATTGTTACAGTTCCCGCCCCGGCGTGGAGGTTGATGATTATGGAGAATATCCCACCCAAAGTACAGAACCAGCTGGCGATGCTCCAGCAGATGCAGCAGCAGCTGCAGACGGTGGTCTCGCAGAAGGCCCAGTATGAGATGACGATCCGCGAAGCACGGCGTGCGGTCGAGGACCTCGGCGATGTCCCTGAGGATGCGGCGGTCTTCATGAACGTCGGCAGTGTCATGATGCAGAAGAGCCGGGAGCAGGTGCTTGCCTCCTTAAACGAGCGTATCGAGACCCTTGAACTCCGGGTCAAGTCGCTTGAGAAGCAGGAGAAGGCCCTGCAGGGGCGGTTCGAGCAGCTCTCCACGCAGATCCGGGGAGCGCTTGAGGGCAAGCAGCAGCCTCCGGGCGCCGCCTGAACAGTTAAATCTGATTTTAAGATAAGATAGAGGATAGAGGAGTGAGCGTCTCACTCCTCCTGTTTCCGGTCGAGCCTGCGCGTCCGGCAGACGAGGTTGATCGCGTTGACGACCGCCTCGACGGATGCCAGGATGATGTCGTCGCTTGAGGCGCTGGCATCGAATACTCGGCCCCGCTCGTCCTCGACGGCGATGGTGACGTGGCCGAGCGCGTCGGTCCCGCCGGAGATCGCCTCGATGTTGAACTCCTTCAACTGGACGGGGGCGGGGATGATCCCGAGGATCGCCCGCACGGCAGCGTCCACCGGGCCGTTGCCGATACTTGAGAAGGTGTGCTCGACGCCGTCGACGGTCGCCCTGACGCTCGCTGTCGGGATGACGTGGTTCCCGGTCATGATGGCGACGTCCTGCAACTCGAGCGTCCTCTCTTCGGGCACGGCCTGCATGACGCTTTCCGCGATCTCATAGAGGTCCGCGTCCGTCACGCGCTTGCCCTTGCCGGCAATCCCTTTCATCCGAACGACGATCTCATCGAGCTGCGCGTCGGTGGGCTCCATATGCGCGTCGAGGAGCATCTGCCTGACGGCGTGTCTCCCGGCGTGTTTGCCGAGTTTCAGCCTGCGCCGGTGGCCGACCATCTCCGGGGTCATGATCCCCGGCTCGAAGGTGTCCGACCGGGTGATCACGCC
Organism: Methanobacteriota archaeon; assembly: GCA_023457135.1. Lineage (GTDB taxonomy): Archaea > Halobacteriota > Methanomicrobia > Methanomicrobiales > Methanoculleaceae > Methanoculleus. The sequence goes on from JAEWMO010000084.1 coordinate 4,852, forward strand.
GTGGGAGTGGATCCCGCTCTCGTGTGCGAAGGCGTTCTCGCCGACGATCGGCTGCGTCGCAGGGATGCTCATCCCCGCGTAGCGGGAGATGAGCCGCGAGGTCTCGACGAGGCTCGTCGTCCGGATGCCGGTATCGACCCCGTAGATGGACTCGAGAACCATCACCGTCTGCGCGAGGTCGGCGTTGCCCGCCCGCTCGCCGATGCCGTTCACGGTCACCTGGACCTGGGAGGCGCCGCCCTCGACCGCCGCGATGGTGTTTGCCACCGCAAGCCCGAAGTCGTTGTGGCAGTGGACATCGATGGGGCAGTTCACCTCCCGGTCGATCCGGGTGATGAGGCGTTTCATGGCCGCCGGGGTGATGACGCCCACCGTGTCGGGGACGTTGATGATCGTCGCTCCGGCGTCCACCGCGACGCGGTAGACCTCCATCAGGTAATCCCAGTCGGTCCTTGTCGCGTCCATCGCGGAGAACATGCACCGGTCGACGTGGTCGCGGGCATAAGCGATGATATCGCCGGTGGCCTCGAGGACCTGCTCGCGGGTCTTTTTGATGGTGTACTCGCGCTGGACGTCGGACGTCGGGATGAAGACGTGGACCATGTCGACGTCGCAGTCGATGCAGGCGTCCACGTCGGCCCTGAGCGATCGCGCCAGGCCGCAGACCCGGGTCGCCAGATCGAGGGCCTTGATGGCTTTGACGATCTCGTGCTCGGCGTCCGAGGATGCGGGAAAGCCCGCTTCAATGGTCTGGACTCCTATGGCGGAGAGCTGCTCTGCAATACCGAGTTTCTCCTCACGGGTGAATGAGATGCCCGGCGTTTGTTCACCGTCGCGCAGCGTGGTGTCGAAAACAGTGACGTTCTTTTTCGCGCGGCTATCGGTGAAGAAGACAGTACGCTTCAGCGTTCCCAGGTGCTTCGGCGTTTGTAGGGTTCATATGTATTCATTATCCGAGGGGGTATATAAAGAATGGCGCCTTTGCCGTACAGCACCAGGATGGTCAGCCGAAACCTATAATAACTACTCCCGTCAACATTATTAGAGCAGAGACCCGCCTTAACTCAGACTGGTAGAGTGCGCGGCTGTAGTATAGTCTTCGTCTTCGGGCGAACTGCGCGGCTACCGCGATGTCCCCGGTTCGAATCCGGGAGGCGGGATCTATCAGCAACAAGTGCCCAGGTAGTGTAGTGGCCTATCATGACGGCCTGTCACGCCGTCGACACGGATTCGAATTCCGTCCTGGGCGTCAACTTCTTTCACTTCATTTGCAGGCAGCGAAGCCTGTCGCACTCTTGCGCTGTCACTCTTCTAGAGTCCGGAATTGTGCCGGGAATCTCTATTTGTTGTAATCCGGCAATTTACGGTATTGGAAATGGTTAAATATCAGATCTGATTTTTATTCTCCTGATAAAATATATATACCATGGTGCAGTATTCGGTCTCATGCACGTTCTGGCAAAACTGGCTAAGAGCGATCCCCTGTTCAACTCGCTGGGTGCGCTCATCATCGGGACCGGGATTCTTGTTCTTGTTGTCATGCTGATATATGCCTCTGGTTTTCTGACATGACGGGAGCCTGCGGCTCGCCGGGAAATAGTGGTTCAGCGTTCCCCGGCGAGCCCAGGAAGACCTCTTCGTGAAGTTTCCCGTGAACTCTTCTCCTGTCCCGGGGACCGATCAGGCCCTTCTCTCCCGTCCACGGCTCTCCGGGGCAAAATGATCAACGCTTATTACAAATCCGTCTCAACGTCTGATCCAGGTGGCTATATCCTGGATGTGATCTGATGACGCCGACAACGCACGAACAGAACCCGCAGGCCCTCATCGCCCTGCTTGCCGACCCGGACAAAGCGGTGCGGGCGGAGGCGACGGAAGGGCTTGCGATGATCGGAAGCCCGGCCGTACCCGCCTGTATCGCCCTGCTGAAGAACAACGAGTGGAGGATGCGTTACCGTGCGGCGGAGGCCCTCGGCCTGATCGGGGACGCTCGCGCATATGCGCCTCTCGCCACCGCTCTCGGCGACGAGAAGGATCATGTCCGGTATATGGCGGCAAAAGGGCTCGGCCTGCTCGGCGACCCGCGGGCAGTCCCGCACCTCGCGGCCGTGCAGCGTGACGAGAATGAGTTCGTGCGGCGTTCCGCCGCCATCTCTCTCGGCAGGATCGGCAGCGAAGAGGCGGTCCGGGCACTGCGCGCGGCCGTTGCAGGCGAATCCGTCGAGGGCGTGCGTGCGGCAATCTTCCTCGCGCTCCGCGACGCGGGGGCAGACGGGGTCTGAGTTTCGTTTTGGGTAAAGCCTGGTGATACCGGGTCTCTCAAAGAGGCCCTCTACCTCGCGCGGGCCCGCGTCACCTAGCCTATTCTCTCGCCACGATCACGGTGATGTTATCGGTGCTCGCCGCTTCTTTAGCCGCCTCTACCAGCCTCCGGCATGCCTCAGGGGGCTCGTTTCCGAGGACGATCTCCTGGATGGCACTCGCCGGGACGTAGTCGTGGAGCCCGTCCGAACTGATGACGAGGGTTGCCCCGGTGATATCCTGCCGGTTGATCTCCGCCTGCACCCGGGCCGCAAGGCCGAGCGCCTGCGTGAGGATGTTCTTGCCCGGGTGGCGCATCGCCTCGGCAGGGGAGAGGAGCCCTGCGTCAACAAGACCCTGGACGTAACTCTGGTCGCGCGTCTGCCAGACGGACGACGGCGTGACGATCTGCGTCCTGCTGTCGCCCACCGTGCCGATCCAGCACTCCCCAGATGGATCGACGATCGCCGCCGAGAGCGTTGTTGCGGCGCTCAACCGGTTCTCCTGGTTATATGTGTATATTGCTGCGTTTGCGCGCTCAAATGCGCGTTCGAGCACTGCCGCGGGTTTCAGCCGGGGGAGGAGCTCGCCCGCGGTCTCCTCGAAGACCCGGATCGCCATCCGGCTCGCGACCTCCCCGCGTGCGTGCCCCCCGACGCCGTCCGCGACGGCGAAGAGGTCGTACTCCCCGATTCGGCCGACGACGTACGCATCCTCGTTCTGCTCCCGCAGTCCCACATCGCTCGCCGCCGCGCACCGGAGTCCCGGTTTCTCCATCACATACCACTCTCTATGGCCGGGGAAATAGTCTTTCGGTGCTCTGCCCCTCACGGGAACCCCCGGGAGAGCCCGTTCTCCCGTGCGCACCGGAGAGCGTACTCGTATTCACGAGCGGTGATCGGGCGCTGCAGCGCCGCAAGCACCGGGCTCCTTCCCCCCTCTGCGGCCCGCCATGCCGGGTGATACTGGGCCATGACGTTCACGTAGGAGTCCCGCGAGATCTCGTCGGCGATGAACTTCGTCACGATCTCGGTATCGGCAAGGTTGCCGGGGAGCACCAGGTGCCTGATGATCATTCCCCGCACCGCTACACCGTCGGCGCCGACGACCAAGTCCCCGACCTGCCGGTGCATCTCCTTGAGCGCGGCCTGCATGCGGGAGGTGTAGCCGGCGGCATGGGAGAGTTCCCATGCCACGTCGTCCCGCCCGTACTTCGCGTCAGGCATGTAGATGTCGATGACGCCGTCAAGGAGCCTGAGGGTCTCGACGGCGTCGTAGCCCCCGCTGTTGTAGACCAGCGGGAGGGTAAGCCCGCGGTCGGCGGCGATGGCGACCGCACGGAGGATCTGCGGGACGACGTGCGATGGGGAGACGAGGTTGATGTTGTGGCACCGGCGCTCCTGCAAGCGGAGCATGATCCCGGCGAGGTCTTCGCATGCGATGGCCGTGCCGGCGCCGCACTGGCTGATCGTGTAGTTCTGGCAGAACTCGCACCGCATATTGCAGCCTGCAAAAAATATCGTCCCGGAGCCGTACATCCCCACCAGCGGTGCCTCTTCGCCGAAGTGCGGGCTGTAACTCGATACCCGCGGCAGAAGGCCTGTCCGGCAGAACCCTTCCTCGCCTTCGATGCGGTTTACGTGGCACTCCTGCGGGCAGACGACACAGTCGCGGAGCATCTCGTGCGCCCGCTCTGCCCGCTTCTCGAGTTCACCGGTCCGCGACAGGTGCAGGTATCCGGGTGCCCGGGTCTCTTCCGCTTCAGCCATGCTCCCCCCATGGACGCCGGGCAGAAGAAGGTTAACCCTCCCTTCCCTCCCGGCAATCCTCCCGGGCGGAACGGCCGGAGCGCGGCCATGAGCGCCGGAAAAGGATCTCCGGGGCATGGGGCGGGGTATCTTTTGCCTGCCGCCGGACATGCGGCCGGATCCCCGCTCTGCCGGATGTTTGTGAATATATTTTCTCATTCTCCTCCTGCAGCAACGGAATATTTTCGAAATTATTATATCTGCCGTAATGAACGTTTCTGCGTCGGAGATGGCCGGAAGACATAATCAGCCCGGTGACACGGGGTGCCGCGCTCCCCGGTGGCCCCCCCTTCGCCAGATCGCCAGGAGCGAGCACGCCCTCTCGCACACCCACGCCGCGCTCCTGATGACCGCTATCACGGTCATCCTCGCCGCCATCCTTCTCCTGATGCTCCTCTCGATGATCCCCTCCTGGTCGTGGGCGGAGCCGGAGCTGCCCCCGATCATCATCACCGGGGTTCTGCATACCAGCGGGGAGACCGGGCAGATGACGTATGCCAGCAGGGTCTTCCTCGTCAACAACGGCAGCACGGTCTACGAGAACGATCGTCTCAGGGCGGTCTTTTACCGGGATGGCGAGAGAGCCCGCACTGTCTCGACCCTGAACGGCTACCTCCTCATACCGACGCACCACTACGGGGTGAGATACCTCAAGGGTCCGGGTTGCCGCACCCTCTACTGGAACCCCGGCGAGGAGATCGAGGTCGACCTTGCCGACAAAACGTTCGTTCCGGGCGTCATGGTCACTGTGGAGATCGAGGACAAACGGACCGGGAAAGTGATATCGAAGCACACCGTGGAGGCTTGAGGTCGAACGGCCCTCCGGAGACACCTATTTGTACCGGGACGTTTCTAAAGACTGGTATGTTCCGATTGGTACTCGTGGCGGTCGACGGATCGGAGATCGGCAACCGTGCACTCGCAGAGGCTCTTGACGTCGCCCGCGTCATGCATGCCGCCGTGCACGCCGTGCACGTCGTCCAGACCGGGATCTATCCCGCACTGATGCTCAACCAGCTCGAGCCCCCGGATATCGCGCAGCAGGCGGTCCTCGAGTCGCTCGAGCGTGAGGCGGACGAGATCCTTGCCGAAGCAGGGCGGCAGGGAGCCGCCGCCGGTGTCCCGGTGACCACCCATAAGCGCCACGGCCACCCGGGAGCCGAGATCATCGCACAGGGCCGGGAGATCGAGGCCGATCTGACCGTGGTCGGGTCGCACGGACGAGGCCGCCTCGACCGCTTCTTCCTCGGGAGCGTCAGTTCCTACGTCGTCGACCACGCGGAGTCGACGGTCATGGTCGTCAGGGGCTGACCTCGCACAGGGGCGACCGGACAATGCCGCGGGCGATGAGCCGGGCCACCCTGAGCGGTTCGGGCACCCGCCCTTCGTGCGTGAAGTCGTTGCAGACCTTTGCGGCGTCGCCGTGAGAGATGCCGTAGGGGCGGATGAAGAGGGTGTAGCCGGTATGGAGGGGGATGGGCGTCCGGCCGCCGAGCCGCCGGTATGCCGCGAGCCTCCCGGCGTCGCCCGGAAAGTGGTGCCGGATCTCCTCCTCGAGCCCTTCTGACTCCTCGTAGGTGGCGACGATGACGGGTAGACCGGTCGCCTCCTGCACCGCCGCCGGGTCGATGATGTTGTACCAGGCGATGACGCACCCGCTGATGAGGAGGAGGTTGATGTCGCGGCGGGCGAGACCCGCGACGAGCCGGATGACCGCATCGGTCGCGTCCGTTCCTCCGACGGTCACCCGGGCGAAGGCCACCCCGTCGATCAGAAGGTCCTTTCGCATGACGACGCCGGCGAGGGTCGACCGCTCCCGTCCCGAGTAACTCTCGGCGATACCGAGAGCGCGGAGCCCTGGTTTGGCTACGTGCATACGAAGCCCTTATGTGGCTCAATCGGATATAGTACTCCGATGAACATCGAGCGAGATGAGGTCTGCATCTTCATCCCCACGCTGAATGAGGCCCCGACGATAGCCGAACTGGTCGGAGAGTTCAGGGAGCGTGGTTTTCAGCATATCCTCGTCATGGATGGGAACAGCACCGACGGGACACCCGAGATCGCCCGGTCTGCGGGGGCGGTTGTCCGGACCCAGGCGGGAAAGGGGAAGGGCAACGCCATCATCGAGGCTGTGGAGATCATCGACCGCCCCTACGTCCTCATGCTCGACGGCGACGGCACCTACTCGCCGGACGATGCGGAGCGGATGCTCGACCCGCTCGGCCGGGGGTTCGACCACGTCATCGGAGACCGCCTCGCCGAACCCGACGGAGGGGCCTTCACCCGGTTGAACCTCCTCGGCAACCAGCTTCTCAATCTTATGTTCAGGTTAGCGCACGGCAGGGACCTCAGCGATATCCTCTCCGGCTACCGTGCCTTTACCCTCCCTTCGATCCGGCAGATGACCCTCAGGGAGGCGGGCTTTGAGATCGAGACGGAGATGGCGGTCGAGGCGGTGCGGCACGGGCAGCGGATCGCGGTCGTCCCGGTCAGCTACCTCGCGAGGCCAGGCACCGTCACGAAACTGAACCCCCTCCAGGATGGTGCCAGGATCTTCTCGACGATATACCGGCTCGCGAAGATGAACAACCCGATCTTCTACTTCGGGATCATCGGCCTCTTCATATCGCTCGTGGGAGGGGTCATCGGCGTCTATGTCGTCCTCGAGTGGCTCAGGAACATCGAGCACCTGCCGCTCACCATCCTCACGGTCCTCCTGATCACCATAGGGTTTCAGATCTTCATGTTCGGGGTCATTAGCGACATGCTTCTCGGGTTTCACCGCGAGACGACCCGCCAGATCGAGCAGTTGCAGAACGCCTCAAAGCCGCCCCGATAAGAAGAGGATCCGGCAGGCATACTCCGCGATCGAGGTGTAGATATACGCCTCGTCGAGCGTTTTTCCCGCGGCGAACGTCCCGTGTCCCCGGACGATGACGATCTGCCCGCCCCGGAGCGCCTCCGCGACGTTCCGGGCGATCTCGTCGGTGCCGGGAGCCCCGACGACGACCGGGATCTCCGGGCAGAGCATCCCCCCCTCGCTGTCGGCCGGCCGGATGATGTCGTTATCGAGCGAGGCGGCGACGGCGTGGACCGGGTGGGCGTGGACGATTGCAGCGTGGGGCGTCTCCCGGTAGACCGCCCGGTGGACACGGTACTCGCTTGAGGCTTCACGCGGCGCGTCGCCTGTCTCCGGCACGAGGACCGGCATCTCGCGGGCGTCGAGGTATGCGCCGGTCCGGGTGATGTAAAAGCCGCCCTCCGCCCGGACGCTCATGTTCCCGAAATTCGCTCCGACAAGCCCCTCGCGGAAGAGCCGCGTTCCGATCCGTTCGAACTCCTGATCGAGCATTCTCTATTCCCTGCTGAGTATGTTGGCGCGGCGAGGGATATCTGCATGCTCCTTTGGGGCCCGTGGAGGTGCAGGAGTGGATGTGGGGCTCTGGCGGACCGCAGGAGAGGGAGTCTTTGTTATGGAGGGTCGGGCATAGGCTTTCTGGGGGCAGATCGACCGCCTACCGTTATCTCAGCAATCCCGTTACACTGGACCGTGGTTGATATCGCCATTGGAGGAGGGGCTGACGGGGAGTGCGATGGTTCGTAGAACCGGAGCTCGAGCACCCGAAGGGTGCGGAGTGCGAGCGAAGCGAGCTTGAGCACCATTAGGTGCGAGGGGGGTGCAGCCCCCCGCCCCTGTCTCAACTCACACATTTGCACTGCTCTTCCAATGATCCACACTTCTTGTGTAACCCCCACCCCGCCCGGCCTCCGGCCTCCTCCTCCGCACCTAACGGTGCTCAAACTCCTGCCGTTCCGGCAGTCGTTCCCCGCCCCTGAGGGGCGGGGGCAGTGCGTGGCGATAAGCGACTGGCCGCAGGGCAGGAGCTCGAGCACCGTCAGGTGCGCTGTCCGATGGAAACCCGTGCATGGGCTTGCGATATTTCAGGTTATAAATTGTCGAAAGTGTGACTTACAGCAAGTCCTGAACCTGGGAAAATGCTGCAAGCGGAGATCAATGCAGGAGGCCGGCCGGGCGACACCCTGCCATCCTCCCGGTCAAAAGAAGTCTATACGAACCTGACGCCGACGTCCTTCAACTTGTTGAAGCGGGCGATGTTGAGGAGGAGCGGCGTGACGCTCTCGACGACGGATGCGGACGCGAGCGGGCCGGCATCGTAGGCACGGAGGCCGGAGACCGAGTTGACGATATCCATGACCTTGCGCTTGGCCCCGTCGTCGTCGCAGCAGACGGCGACCGAGTAGTCCAGCTCCTCGTCGAGCTGCTTCCACTTGTTTGCGGCGATGTTGTTGAACGCGGCACAGATGGTTGCGCTCTCAGGAAGCATCCCCTTGATCATCATCGCCGCCGAGCCCTCGGGCGGAGGGGCGTAGTAGAAGTAGGCCGTCCGCTCGATCGGGTTGACGGGGCTGACGACGATCTTATCCTCAAACCCGGTCAGGGTCTGTAGGGTGGGCGTCACGTGCTTGAACGGGATCGCGAGGACGACGATATCCGCCTCGTCGACTGCATGCTGGTTGCTGGTGCCGACAAGGCTGCACTGCATCCCCTGCACCTCCAGCGTCTCCCGGCAGGTATCGCAGGTTGCGACGGCCTTTATCTCCTCGCGCGACCCCACGATGACATCATACTTCGGCGAGAGCCGGAGCGCCATGCCCTCCCCGATATCTCCCGTCCCGCCGACGATACCGATCTTCACTGCTCCACCAACGGTTTTAAGATGTTCTCGAGCGTGCGGAGGTCCTGGACACCCACCAGTTTCCGGACGAGGTTCCCATCTTTCTCGATGACGAGCGTCGGTACGAACTGAATGTCATACTGTGCGGCATACCGCCGTGTCTCCTCGGAATCGACACCGACATCGATCTTCCTGATATCCACCTGGTCGCCCATCTTTGCTTTGAGCTCGTCGATGATCGGTGACTGCTGGTGGCACGGACCGCACCACTCGGCAAAAAAGTCCATTAAAACCGGTTTTCCCATAAGGCTGTACCCCATTCACACACTGTGTGTGAACGGGGCAATAAAGATTGTGTAGGGTTTTATTTGGAGAGGATCGCCATGATAACCTTCCCGTAGGCGGGCCTGGTGACCAGGACGCCGATCAGGACGCCGAGGATGGTGATGATGGCAAAGCCCCGGAGCGTGGAGAGATCCATCAGCGCCAGCGGAAGCATTGCGATGACTACCGTCGCCGCGGAGATGGCGATGATCCCGAGCGCCCGCCCGTACCGCTTCAGGTAGAGGTTCTGCGACGGGACACGCCCCTCATGGAGCACCTCGTCGGTGATGATGACGAGCTGGTCGATGCCGGTACCCACCACCGCGATCAGACCGGCGATGGTGGCAAGGTCGAGCTGGATGATGTACCGGGAGATCCCGAGCAGGATGATGATCTCCGAAAGGTTGATCGCCACCATCGGGAGCACGATCGAGGGCTCGCGGTAGCGGAAGTAGACGACGACCGCCACCGTGAGCAGCGCGAGCAGTCCGGCAAGGGCGACCGTCATCTTGAACTGATCGCCGAGGGCTGCCGGGACGGAACCGGAGCCGACGATGTCCACCTGCACCGGCAGAGCGCCGGCCCGCAGGTGGATCTGGAGCGTCATCGCATCCTCAAGCCCGGCATCGCCGGTCCCGGTGCTCGCGGAGAGCGACTTGACCGGGCCCGACCGGAGTTCCCCGACAAGGCTCCCGGCGAGGGGGGCGCTGTAGACGGTCTCGTTGTCGAGGATCATCACGAGGTTGTGGGCTTGCGGGTTGTCGAGGGCCCCGTGCCGGATGGCAGCCTCACGGAAGGCTTCTGCACCCGCGTCGGTGAGCGAGAACCCGACGCCCCATGTCTGGTACTGGGGATCCTTCTGCGGCACGCCGACGCTGGTGATCTGGTCGCCGTAGAGGACGTGCTCGGTCTGGTTGCCGGTGGTCTGGATCCGGATCTCGAAGAGACCCTGCTTGCCGACGATCTCCTGGGCCGTCGTCATATCCACGCCGGCGAGCTCTATCCGCACGTACTGTGGATACTCGCTTCCTGTCGGGGTGAGCAGGTTGATCCTCGCGTCCTGCATGCCGAGGGCGTTCACCTTATCGTTGAGGATCCGTTTCACCTCGTCCGCGGTGATGGGGGAGACGCCCTTCTGGTACGTGACGATCGTGGCGCCCGACTCGGCGAAGATCGGTTCGAGGTCGGCACGCGAGACGCTCTTTCGAATCTCGAGATGGTTCTCGTCGATCAGGATGGCCTCCGCCTCAAGGTCTGTGCGCAGGTTCTCGATGAGGTCGCCTGCCGACCCGTCGGTCGAGTAGGTCACGACAACGGACTGGAACTCCATCTGCAGCCACGAGCCGCCCTGGAGGTCGAGACCGAACTGGAGGTTCCCCTCAAGCCCCTTCTCCGGGTTCGGGGGGGCAAGGTAGATGCCGACGAGCGAACCGACGACCAGGACGAGCAGCAGGGCGACACGCCAGTCCTTGACGAGGTTCCTGATGGTTTCGCTGTTCATTTCTTACCCTCCCCGAGGATGTACGCCTTGAGAATCCCGGCATTCAGCATCCAGGTATTCATTATATCTACAAAGAGCCCGATGAGGAGGACGCTCGCGATCTCGCTGATGATCTGGATCTGGCCCGCCGTGGCGACGACCCACATGGCCGCGATGGCGGCAAGCGTCGTCGTCGTCATGATGATGCCGGTCCTGAGGGCGCCGGAGAGTTTCTCGTCGAGCTTCCCCTTGCGTTTCAGGAGGCGCGTGGTCAGCAGGATGTCGCTGTCGACGGAGTAGCCTATCAGCATCAGCAGGGCCGCTGTTGTCCCCAGAGAGAGCGGGATCCCGATGATCTGCATGATTGCTCCGGTGATGGCGATATCGGCAAGGGCGGAGAAGACGACCGCACCCGCCGGCACCACGTTGCGGAACGCTATGAAGACCACAACGGCCATCCCGATGAACGAGAAGAGCAGGGCAAGGAAGGCCTGACCCTGGAGGGTCTTTCCGAACGTCTCGCCGATCTGGTCTACCTTTGCATCGGGATATTTTTCGTTGATGAGCGCAACGAGGCTCCGGTAATCGGCATCTTCCATGGGCCCGAACTGGATGTATTTCCCATCGCCGATCCCTTCGCCCACCGACAACAGCGGGTAATCGGCGAAGGTCGCCTCTATTGTCTCTCTGCTATCAGAGGTGAATGCGGTGACCGCCGTTCCTCCCGCAAAGTCGATGCCCGGGCTTATGGGCAGGCCGGTCGTGAGCGTGGTGTAGCCCAGCAGGAGCCCGGCCAGGAGGAGAAGAACGAGAGGTAGCACTACCATCTGCCGCGGAGAGTATTTGTTGATGTCATATCCGGCAAATTCCATGCTGTATCAGTGTACGATTGTGAAAGGTTAAAGGGTTGCTCATGTCTATATCCCGGAATCGCAGGGCTGCCCGGATAACGTCGCAATACCGGTAATTTTGCGGCTGAAAGTGGATCTCCTCCGGGGGGCGCCTCTGGCCGCTGCTGCAGGCAGGGTCCTCCGGGAGCAGTCGCAGGGCGGGGGGGCAACCGGGATATCGTACAGCGTCCGGGAAGATATCGGGGCAAATGCGAGTAAAACTCCTGTATCTTGTGATTTTTGAAAACAATTGCTTCAAATGCCCCCTTTCTCTGTTTCGTCAGACAATTGTCGTCTCCGTGGCAGAATCTCCAAGCAAATGTGTGGAAAGAAAAAATATATATAAAATACCGAATCACAAGCACATATGAGATCACCCTATGAGCTCAAAAGAGAGATAGAGGCTCGACTCAAAGGTTATCTCTCGCGCGACCGGGACGGCATCCGGCATGAGCTCCTCAACCTCTTCGTAAAAGGCAAATCTCTCACCATACCTCAGATATACGAGAAACTGCAGGCGCGGTTCTCAATCAGTTATCACTCCATTGCATCGATGGTAGGCACGATAGCATCCCGGATAGGTATCCTGCGTGTCCGGCGGAATGCGGAAGGAACAAACACCATCTACGAGTTGAAAGACCAGTACGTGGACGTGGTGGCAGGCATTCTTGGAACGACTTAGCACTCCGGAACCGCACTTCTTTTTTACAGCAGGAACAAATATGAGGGACTATCATGCAGAGCGACACCGGGGAGTCCGGACCATCACGGGGCATCTACATCACAGAAGACGTCCGATCGTACATCCTTGAGCGGAAACGCGATTTCAGGGTCAGCACCTCCTGCAGCGGCCCCATCCTCCTGCCGACATCGGTCAAACCACCCAAATCTACCGATCTGCAGGTTCCGGTCGATAAGTATACGGTCTACATCTCCAAGTACCAGGCTCGCTACATCGACTCCATCCACCGTGGAATGATTCCCATATTCTATGAAGACTTCTAAATCATGAGTTTTGAAGAACTGGATCACACCGCCGACGTCCTCATGCGGGTGCGGGGCGCGACGCTGGGCGAGGTCTTTGCCGACGCAGGCCGGGCCATGTTCCACGTCATGTACGGGCCCTGCGAGGACCGGGGCGTCGAGAGGGAGGTCCGTCTTGAGGCGGAGAATCTGGAGTCCCTCCTCATCGACTACCTCTCGGAGCTGCTCTTCATCACCGAGGTCGAGAACACCGTCTTCTGCACGTTCGACGTCGATCTCCAGGGCACCCGTCTTGTCGCCACGCTCCGGGGCGAGCCTTTCGACCCCGCGCGGCACTCGGCAGGGGCGCTGATTAAGGGGATATCCTACTTCGGGCTCGAAATCGTTAAAGAAGAAGAGGGCTACGTGGTGGATATCATCTTCGATATCTGAGGGATTGCCATGCTTACCGGAATCAATAAGATCGGAGACCTCGAATGGGAGGTCCCCGTCGGATACGTCCCCGGGATGCGGGTGCCGGGGCGCTTCTTCCTCTCCCCCGCGCTCGCCGAGACGCTCGAAGAGGGAGCCGTCCGCCAGCTCGCGAACGTCGCGACCCTGCCGGGGATTGTGAAGCACTCGCTTGCCATGCCCGATATCCACTGGGGCTACGGGTTTCCCATCGGCGGTGTCGCCGCGTTCGATATGACCGAAGGGGTCATTTCGCCCGGGGGGGTCGGGTTCGACATCAACTGCGGGGTCAGGCTGATCACGACCCCCCTGACCGAGGCCGACCTCGCGAAGAAGAAGCGAGACCTGATCGAGCGGATCTTTGCCGCCGTGCCGACCGGTGTGGGCGGAAAGAGCACTCTCCGGGTCTCGAACAAAGACCTCTCCGGGGTCATGGCTGACGGCGCACGGTGGGCGGTCGAGCGCGGGCTCGGTATAGAGGAGGACCTTATCCGGTGCGAGGAGGAGGGCGCGATGCCCGGTGCGGACCCTGAGGCCGTCAGCGCCAAGGCGCGGCAGCGGGGTATTCCCCAGCTCGGGACCCTCGGCGCCGGGAACCACTTCCTGGAACTCCAGGTGGTCAGGGAGGTTCCCGACCCGGAGGCAGCGCGGGTCTTCGGGATCCGCGAGGGGCAGGTCTGCTTCATGGTCCACTGCGGCTCCCGGGGCCTCGGCCACCAGGTCGCCACCGACTACCTGCGGACGATCGAGGGGGCGCTCTCCCGCTACGGGATCCACCTTCCTGACCGGCAGCTTGCCTGCGCTCCGATCGACTCCCCTGAGGCCCGCGCCTACTTCGGCGCCATGGCCTCCGCGGCAAACTATGCCTGGGCAAACCGGCAGGTCATCATGCACGAGACCCGCAAGGTCTTCTCTCAGGTCTTCGGGATCGAGTACGACGAGATGCGGCTCATCTACGATGTTGCGCACAACGTCGCCAAGTTCGAGCGCCACGACGTCGGCGGCGTCTCGACGGAGGTCTGCGTCCACCGGAAAGGCGCGACCCGGGCGTTCGGCCCCGGAGCCCCCGGCATCCCGCACGAGTATGCCGCGGTCGGACAGCCGGTGATCATACCCGGGAGCATGGGGACGTCTTCCTACCTCCTCCGTGGCACGACGGCCGCGATGCAGAAGACCTGGGGGAGCACATGCCACGGGGCGGGGAGAGTGCTCAGCCGGTCGAAGGCGAAGAAAGAGGTCCGGGGACGGGAACTCCGGGAACACCTCGCACAGGAAGGCATCGTGGTGCGTGCCCATAGCGACACTGCCCTTGCGGAGGAGGCGCCCGAGGTCTACAAGCCGAGTGCCGAGGTAGTCCGCGTCGTGCACGAGGCGGGGCTCTCCGGGATCGTCGTGAGGCTTGACCCGCTCGGGGTGATCAAGGGATGACCGGCAGGACCGGGCTGCTCTGGGATAGCCCCCTCATGTTCTCGCGGCTCATCGAGGACTGCGGCGCCTGCTGCGAGACGGTCAATCCCCACATGCTTGCCTCCCCCTTCTGGCGCGGGAGGTTCGTTTCGCTCATCGTGCCGACGGGGTTTGCAAACCCGGCCTACTCGAATCTTCTCCCGGCTCTCCGGGCTGCTGAAGGCCGGATCCGGCGCTTCGTCGAGAACGGGGGGCGGCTGCTGGTCTTCGGCGCGGGCTGCTGCCGGGAGGACGCCTACGACTGGCTCCCGTTCCCGGTGACCTACACGTTCTCTTACGGGCCGCGTGCGGTCGAATTCAACGGGGAGAGCCGGTACAACGCTCTTTTTGCAGGATACGATCTTGCCGCCGTCGAGTGCGACGGGTCGTTTCCGTCGCACGGCGGCGAGACGCTTGCGGCCTCGGCTTCCGGCGAGGCGCTCCTTGTCGGGAAAACGATCGGCGACGGCATAATACTGGTCTCCAGCATCCATGAGTACCCGTCGCGCGAATTCCTCAAGGAGTTCTCCTGCGGCGAGAGGGAAACCTTATTCTAGTTAAACCTTGATGGAAAGTATGGGTATGACCATGGAGCACTATACTATCTCTGCGTCGTCGAGCGCGCGGGATCTCGCTCCCGTTATGATCTGCATCCATGATCTGCTTGGCCATCTGCCGGTCACGGCACGGTCCCTCGACCGGCCGGGCGTCCGGGTCGAGGACGGGAATGTCATCGACGAGGCCTATACGGGCCCGGTTCTGGAGGAGGTCCTCCGCGAGAACGTCGTAAAGAGGGTCCAGCCCCGGGAAGGTCCCTATAAGGGCATCCCGGTGGTGGTGGCGCCGGTAAGAGACGATGAAGGCAGGGCCATCTGCGCGATCGGCATCGTCGACGTGACCGGCATCTTTGACCTTGCTGATCTTATGAAGCAGAACTCAAAGATCCGAAAAGAGGTGTCCGGCGGGAACCCCGAGCCGCTTCCGACTGACTCGTCTGCAGCGAAAAGGTAATCGACATGAAGGATACGGCAATCAATCTACTGAAGATTCTCGAAGAAGCGTCAGGCCCTGTATCGGGCGAGCGGATTGCAGAGCAGCTGGGTGTCACCCGATCGGCCGTCTGGAAGCAGGTGCGCGAGCTTCGGAGACTCGGATACGGCATATCGTCGTCACGGACGGAGGGATACCGGCTCGAGTCGAAGACGGACAAACTCCTCCCGTACGAGATCCATAAGCAGCTCCGCACGCGGTTCATCGGCAAGCAGATCCGCCACTTCGACAGCACCGCCTCGACGAGCTGGATCGGGAAGAAACTCGCCGCCGAGACCGATCCCGCAAACCTGCACGGGATGGTGATCATCGCCGAGGAGCAGACCGGCGGCGTGGGGCGGCTCGGCCGTGCCTGGGTCTCGCCTGCAGGCGGCATCTGGGCAACCATCGTCCTGAAGCCGAAGGTCCCGTTCGATCACCTCTTCATGATCACGATGGCCGGATCGATCGCGGTCGCCCGAGCTATCCGGAAGGAGTACAACATCAGCGCGCTCATCAAGTGGCCCAACGACATCTTCATCGGGGACAAGAAGGTCGCCGGGCTCCTCCTCGAACTCGCTGCTGAGGCGGACACCGTCCACTATGCCCTGCTCGGTATGGGGATCGATGCGAACGTTGCCCTCGACGACCTCTCCTCGAACCTGAGGGATACGGTGACGACGCTCCAGGCGGAGGTCGGCCATGAGGTCGACCGCGTGGCGCTGCTCGCCCGGGTCCTGCGGGAGTTCGAGCTGCGCTACCAGCAGCTGGAGGACGGGGAGTACGACTCCATCATCCGCGAGTGGAAGAGCCTCTCCATGACGCTCGACCACCGGGTGGCGATCACGACCGTCAACAAGACATTTACAGGAGAGGCCATCGATATCGACAAGTACGGGGCCCTGATCATCCGCAAGGACAACGGGGTGGTAGAGCGCGTCATCGCCGGGGACTGTTTCCAGCTCTGATCTCTCTCTTCCTGTCAACCTCAGGATACGTCTCGGTTGACAGGATTTTTCTTGTCGACCATCCCACATATGATGGTTGACATGATGCACCGCACCCGGATCCTCGCCTACAGCGGCACGTTCATTGCTCTGATCGCTGCCGGGAGCTGGATATCCATCCCGCTGCCCCCGGTCCCGCTCACGCTCCAGACCCTCTTTGTCCTTCTTGCCGGGATCGTCATGAAGCGGTACGCGGTGATCCCCGTCGCGCTCTGGGTCCTCCTCGGTGCGGCAGGCCTCCCGGTCTTTCACAACGGCACGGCGGGCCTCGGAGTGCTCCTCGGCCCTACGGGTGGGTTCCTGCTCGGGTTCATCGTCGCCGCCCCCCTCGTCGGGCTCGCCTACGAGCGGCAGTCGAAGGTCTCGCGGATGGGTGGACTCCTCGCAGCGACGTTCGTGACCTACCTTGCCGGCGTCGCCTGGCTTGCCTGGTCGGCGTCGCTCTCGCCGGTCCAGGCCGTCCTCCTCGGGGTCGCCCCGTTCGTCGTCGGCGAGGTCGTGAAGGTCGCGGCCGCGTACGCCATCGGGGAGCGGGTGGCGTGATCCGGATCAGGGGTCTTGCGCACCGGGTTCTCGATATCCCCGACCTTACGGTCGACGCCCGGCACGTTGCCGTGATCGGCGAGAACGGGAGCGGGAAGACGACGCTCCTCTCGGTCCTGGCCGGCATCGAGGAGCCCGAAGCGGGGACGGTCCGGCTCTTCGATCGTTCGCCCTCCGCCGTGAAGATCGGGTGGGTGGGGGAGTTCCCCGACCGGACGCTCCTCTTCTCCCGCGTCTACGACGAGATCGCGTCGACTCCCCGGTTCCGCCACCGTCCCTGCTCCGAGACCGACGGGCGGGTCCGGGCGGCCGCCGGGGTGGTCGGCATCCCGCACCTCCTCGATAGATCTATCCGGGACCTCTCCGGGGGGGAGAAGGCCCTCGTGGCGCTCGCCGCTGCCGTCGTCGACGATCCCGAGGTGCTCATCCTTGACGAGGCCGACTCGCACCTCGACGCCGGAACGGCGGCGCGTGTCGGGAAGGTTGTGCGGGAGAGCACGGCGGCTCACGTCCTCTGGTGCACGCAGTCGATGGACGCCGCGGCAGAAGCGGACTATCTCATCTTCATGGCGGAGGGCGGGGTCCGCTACCGCGGGACGCCCGAGGAGGTCTTTGCCGCGCTCGAGGAGACCTGCTTCTACCCCACGATCTGGAGGGTTCGCCGGTGAGGGTGGAACTCGAGGATCTCCGCTTCTCCCGCGGCCAGTTCAGCCTCCGGGGGACCGGGGCCTTCGGCGAGGGCGTGCACCTGGTCAGCGGGCCGGTGGGAGGCGGGAAATCGACGCTCGCCCTCCTGCTCGCGGGGCTGCTCTCGCCCGCGGGAGGGGAGATCCGCCGGCACGGCATCGCCTCGTCCCTGCTCCTGCTGCAGTTCCCGGAATACCACATCACCGGCTCGACCGTCGCCGGGGAGGTCCGGTCCTGGGGGCTCGAGCCCGACGACGTGCTCGTGCAGGCGGACCTCTCCCGGCGGGCGGACGACGACCCGTTCCGCCTCTCCCGCGGCGAACTCCGGAGGCTGACCCTCACCTGCGCCATCCTGCAGAACCCGGACCTGCTGCTGCTCGACGAGCCGTTCAGCTCGCTTGACTGCGCCGCGAAGAGGAAGGCCTGCAGGATGATCGAGGAGCGGGAGGAGGGTATCACCATCGTCTTCTCGCACGAACAGGCGGTCCTCCCCCGGGTGGATACGATCTCGGAGATGGAGGGCGGGACACTGACCGGACTCGGCGGCGTGCCCGGGGCGCTTCCCCGGTGGCGGCACGCCCCGGCCTACCTCCGGTATGCCCTGGAAGCGGGCGCCTGCCCGGAGAACATCAGGCTTACGGATGCACGGGAGGCGCTATGCAGGACCCGCGGCTGAGGCTCGCTGCCGTTACGGTCCTCTCGGTGGCTGCGTTTTCGAGCACCACGGGAGCCGTCGCCGCCTTTGTCTGGTGGCTGCTCTTCACCCCGCGCACACGAACCCTCCCGCGGCCGGGGGTGTTCCTCCCCCTCATCGCGATGATCGCGGCTACTGCTCTCGTCTCGGAGCTGGGAGGCGGCGCGGGTCTCTCCTACTTCATCAGGATGACCGTGATCCTCCTCATCGCCGCATGGGCATATGCCGCGACGGAGGAGGGGGAGGTGCTTGCCGTGGCGGTCTGGGCGCTCGGTGACCGGATCGGCTTTGAGATCGGGCTCATCGCCGAGATGGGCCTTGCGGGGCTCTCCGTGATCCGGCAGGAGATCGACCAGGTCCGGGCGGCAATGGCCCTGAAAGGGATGCGGCCGGGTCTCCGCACGATTGTGCCGCTTGCGGTCACCCTCATCGTCACCGAACTCCGGAGGTCCGAGGAGGTTGCACGCCTGCTGGTGGTCCGGGGATACGTCCACGGGGGGCGGATATGCCCCCGATTCAGAAAGGGTGCATGGGACATCCCCGCCGCGCTATCGGCCCTTATCGGGGCATTTTTATCCGTTCTGCCCGTTGGTGATGTTTTTATATTATTAGGAAGAAGTTTTTAGAGGCTTTATTGATATCTTCTCAGCCCTTCGAGGTGCAGAATTCGATGTGTGCTGCCAAATTTGATTCACTCAATATTACCGATACCACGCTTAGGGATGCGCATCAGTCTCTCATCGCCACCCGGCTCAGGACTGAAGATATGCTCCCTCTTGCCCGTGCTATCGACGAAGTTGGTTTCTTCTCTGTCGAAGCCTGGGGCGGGGCGACCTTTGACAGCTGCATCAGGTTCCTCAACGACGATCCCTGGGATCGTCTCAGGATGCTGAAAGCCGAGCTGAAACGCACTCCCATCCAGATGCTCCTGCGGGGCCAGAACCTCGTGGGCTACCGGCACTATCCCGACGACGTCGTGGAGAAGTTCGTCGAGGCGTCGGCACGGAACGGTGTCGATATCTTCCGGGTCTTTGATGCGTTGAACGATATCCGGAACATGGCGAAGGCGATGAAGGAGGTCCGGAACGTCGGGGGGCACCTGCAGGGTGCGATCTCCTACACGACGAGCCCGGTCCACTCCGTCGCGACGTTCATCGATATGGCAGAGGAGCTCTACGCGCTTGAGTGCGACTCGATCTGCATCAAGGATATGGCCGGCCTGATCATGCCCCATGATGCCCGCGACCTGATCTCCGGGATCAAGGAGCGGGTGGACGTGAAAGTCTGCCTCCACTCCCACTGCACGAGCGGTGTCGCCCCCCAGAGTTACCAGGCGGCGATCGATGCCGGCGTGGATATCCTCGATACGGCGATGTCGCCGTTCGCCCTCGGCACCTCCCAGCCTCCGACGGAGAGCATCGTTGCAAGTGTTGCCGGGACGCCGCGGGATACGGGGATCGACCTCCTCCCGCTCAGGAACGTGAGAAACGTCTGCCGGGACCTGCGGGATAAATACGGCCCGCTCTTTACCGCCATCTCGGAGAGGGTCGACTCCGACGTGCTGATCTACCAGCTCCCCGGCGGGATGATCTCCAACCTCGTCTCGCAGCTCAAGGAGCAGGACGCGCTCGACCGCCTGGAGGAGGTCTTCCAGGAGGTTCCGCGGGTGAGGAAGGATCTCGGCTACCCGCCGCTCGTGACGCCGACGAGCCAGATCGTGGGGACCCAGGCGGTCTTCAACGTCCTGATGGGCGGGGAACGCTACCAGAACGTGACCAAGGAGGTGAAGGACTACGTCCTTGGCCTCTACGGGCGTTCTCCCGCCCCGATCAGCCCCGAAATCCGGAGGCTGATCATCGGCGACCAGGAGCCGGTCACGGTCCGGCCGGCGGACCTCCTCACTCCCATCTACGAGCAGATGCGGCTTGAGGCGACGGAGCAGGGCCTCGTCAAACTGGAGGAGGACGTCCTCACCTACATCCTCTATCCGAGCATCGCCCCCTCGTTCCTGCGGGGCGAGCGTCAGGCCGAGGTGATCCCGCAGCCGGTCGCCGTCGAACCGGCAAGAGCCGTCGAGATCCCGAGCGCCATGGAGGTCGAGGTGGACGGGGAGATCTTCTCGGTCCGGATCATCACCGTGGAGGGGAACTCGGTCGCTGTGCCGTCGGCCGCCACGTCGTCCAAAGAACGGATTCCGCGTGGAGATGTCGCCGGGGGGATCAAGAGCAACATGCAGGGCATGGTCCTGAAGGTGCAGGTCGACCGCGGGAGCGCCGTGAAGAAGGGCGACACGCTCATCGTCCTTGAGGCGATGAAGATGGAGAACCCCATAAAGAGCCCCCGCGACGGCACGGTGGCGGATATCTTCGTGGGCGCCGGGGATGTCGTGCAGAACGGCGATGTGCTGATGGTTGTCGAGTGAGGCTGTTTGCGCGATGAAGTACTTTGACAAGATCCTGATCGCAAACCGCGGCGAGATCGCCATCCGGGTTATGCGCGCCTGCCGGGAGCTCGGCATCGATACGGTCGCGATCTACTCCGAACCGGACCGGAACGCGCTCCACGTCAAGTATGCCGACGAGGCGTTCTGTGTCGGCGAGGCGCACCCGTCCAGGAGTTACCTCAACAAGGAGCGGATCTGCGATGTGGCGAGGAAGACCGGGGTGGAGGCGATTCATCCCGGGTACGGATTCCTTGCCGAGAACGCCGGGTTTGCGAAGCTGGTCGAGGACGAGGGGCTGACGTTCATCGGGCCTTCGTGGAAGACGATCGAGGCGCTGGGCTCGAAGATCGGGTCGAAGCGAATGATGCGGGAGGCCGGCGTCCCGGTTCTGCCCGGCACGCCCGAAGGCGTCACGAGCATCGACGAGGCGAAGAAGGTCGCGGCGGAGATCGGCTACCCGGTGATCGTGAAGGCGAGCGCGGGCGGCGGCGGTATCGGGATGCAT
The DNA here is from genome assembly GCA_023457135.1 of Methanobacteriota archaeon. Classification (GTDB taxonomy): domain Archaea; phylum Halobacteriota; class Methanomicrobia; order Methanomicrobiales; family Methanoculleaceae; genus Methanoculleus. The sequence goes on from JAEWMO010000084.1 coordinate 26,143, forward strand.
ATCGTCGAGAGCGAGGAGCAGCTTGAGGAGGCGCTCGATAAATCGACGCGGATCGCCCAGTCTGCCTTCGGGGACCCGACGATCTTCGTCGAGAAGTACCTGACGAAGCCACGTCATATCGAGATCCAGGTCCTTGCCGACGCAAGCGGCCACACCATTCACCTCTACGACCGTGAGTGCTCGATCCAGCGCCGGCACCAGAAACTGGTCGAGGAGGCGCCGTCCCCGATCATGACGCCCGATCTCCGGGAGCGGATGACGGCTTCCGCCATCAAGGCCGCGAAGACGGCGAACTACAAGAACGCAGGTACGGTGGAGTTCCTCTACGCGAACGGCAACTACTACTTCATGGAGGTGAACACCCGGCTGCAGGTGGAGCACACGGTGACGGAGTTCATCACGGGGCTCGATATGGTGAAGCAGCAGATCGCCGTCGCCGCCGGCGAGGACCTCGCGATGGGCCAGGAGGACGTCACCATCCGGGGCCACGCGATCGAGTGCCGGATCAACGCGGAGGACCCGTTGAACAACTTCATGGCGGACCCGGGCAAGATCGTCCGCTACCGGTCTCCGGGCGGGCCGGGGATCCGGGTCGATTCGGGCATCCATATGGGTTACGCCATCCCCGCGCACTACGACTCGATGATCTCGAAGCTCTGCGCCTGGGGGTCCGACCGCGAGGAGGCGATCCAGCGGATGCGCCGGGCGATCTACGAGTACGTCATCCTGGGCGTGAAGACGACGCTCCCGCTCCACTACGCGATCATGCAGAACGCCCACTTCATCGCGGGCGACACCCATACGCACTTCCTGCAGGAGGAGCACATCTCGACGAGCCTGCGCCGCTACCTGCACGAGGAGGAGGCCCGGATGCAGACCCTGGCGGCATCGCTCCGCCAGGGGAAGCATGTCGCGGCAATCACGGCAGCGGTCGACGTATATATCCGGAAGAACACGAAGTGACCCCCTCCCCTCTTTTCCGGGGGCCACAAGGTTTATTTGTCAATACGTCATTGTTATACTGCACTTTGTGCGCTGCGGTGGCCTAGCCGGTTATGGCGCCAGACTCATAGGGTTTTGAGTAAAGACGGAGCGTCCAGACCTGGGACATCTGGAGATCGTGGGTTCGGATCCCACCCGCAGCACTCTTTCAGTTGGTTTGAAATCCAATTTTAAAAAAGAAGCCTTTTCCTTTGAGATTATTCTCTCACGATCCTACTCTCCTCTTGAAGATAAAGACCGCTTTCATGAGTCTCAAGGCGGTTGCCTGGTGTATGCGTCGGTTCGGGGCACTGTTCCGCTATGTCACGCTTGACCGGGCCGACTCCGGAGGTCCCGGTCGTCTCTCCAGTAGGAGATATTTCCGGTGCATTATTTCCAGTTGAACGATCCGCATGATAAAACAGCGCCACGGACATCTGCCGCCGACGGAGTAACCCGGCCCGATATGGTGCGTATTGCACTGTAGCGTTTTTCCCAGCCGCCCGGATCTTGTGGTTATATTAACTTATACAACTAACAGGCACTCATGCCAGCGTGTAAACCGAGCACACACAGCCCCCAGCTCGACACGATCCGGATGGTCGAAGAGTTCATTCAGGAGCACAGCGGCGAATACAAACGGCGGGCCTTGTGGGAGAACCTGCCGAAGAAAATGATGTACCAGACGTTCAAGACGATTATCGAGTATCTTCTGGAGTCGGGGAAGATAGCAAGCGATTCACGGGGGACGATCTGCTGGATTCACGACCCGGATATGGTCCGGAAGTATTCACTGCGTGAAGACCTGCGGTTCCGATGAAGTGCCGGATCTATTTTGCAGACGAGCAGGTGCGGGAGGCCTTCCTGGCTCTCCAGGTCTCCCTGGATCCCGGGGATCGTCGGCTGGCCGAACTGCTGGTCCGTGCTCTCGGCAGAATAGAGGCAGACGCCTTCTGCGGGATCCAGGTGCCAAAGAAACTGATCCCGAAAGACTACCACAAGAGACACGGACCGCTGAAGAATCTCTGGAAGTGTAATCTCACTCGTTCGTGGCGGCTCATGTATACCGTTGTCCGCGATGACGATGTAAACGCGGTCATCATCGAGTGGCTGGACCACACCGGTTATGATCGCCGGTTTGGGTATTGAGTGTAGATGACGGCGCTCTGGGTCTTGTCGTCGAGAAGAAATTCGTCATAGGTCATGCCCGCGGCAAACTCCTCGATCTTCTCCAGGGCATCGGCGATGTCCGTGAGATAGAGAGTATATGGCCTCATGCGAAGAGGAGGTCCCGGGTAACCTGCCCGCGGATCTCCGGCCGGAGTGCCGCCTCCGGCACGACATCCACTCGGGACGCGAGTTTTTCCTCGAGGTACTGCGACAGCCCGACAAAATCGAAGAGATCCGCACCGGCACCGAACTCGACAAGTACGTCGATATCGCTGCCCTCCCCCTGCTCCTCGCGGGCATACGACCCGAAGAAGGCAATACGCTCGACATGATACCGGTTCCTGAGTTCGCCCTTTAAAGACCGGAGGATGTCGAGGACTTCGGTGCGGGTCTTCATGTGTGGCACACCCCTGCTATACGTCTCCTTTTGCCGCCGGGTTGCTTTAATCTATTGCTCCCCGTGGGCCGGTGCGACGTCCGGAAAAAACCGGACGTGCGGCTCACCGCCGGGCCTGCCTGTTCAGCCACTCCACGATCGCGCCGAGAGCCTCCGGGTCGAGCCTGCGCCCTTCGCTGTTGTAGCGTGCTCCGACGTCGGCGGCGGCGAGCGCATCCCGCGGTCTCTCCTCGTGCTTCAGCACATGGTCTGCATTGACCGGGTATGCAAACGTGACGTTGCCGTCCTGGGCTGCCGCGTTCTCCAGCGCGCCGCCGTCTGCCTGCCAGTCGGCCTGAATATCCTTCTTGCCGATAACGACGAGGACGGGTTCCGTCACCTTCGCGAGGAGGGCAGCCGGATCGCTCGACCAGAGCTCCCGCGAGAACGGCAGGTTGATGGGACTCGCCAGACTGAGGAGCAGAGTCCTCATCCCTTCCGGGAGAGAGGGATCGGGCGTCACCGGCTCGCCGGCCATGAATGCGGCGATGGCGGCATCGTACTGGTTCATCAGGAGATCGCCGTTCTCCAGTCTCGCTGTCCGGGCAAGGAGCTGGCTGCGGGCCACCTGCCCGATGGAACGGCCGGGGGCGCCGGTGAGCACGAGGCCTGCGAATCGCCTGTCCTTCGCCTGCAACTGGTAATGCAGGGCGTGGATGGCCCCTTCGCTGTTGGTCAGCACGAACAGCCGGGCGGGATCCATATCGCCGTCGGAACACAGTGTATCGACGGCACCGATCAGTTCGTCGAGGTGGCTCTGCATGCTGATCCTGCCCACGAGCAGGGGGATGTTCTCCTGCGCATGCGGTCCGGAGGCCCGCTTGTCGTAACGCAACGTCATGAACCCTTCGCGGGTAAGGGCCTCGGCCATCAGGCGACCGCTGCAATTGGTTCCGGACAGCAGGGGGGAGCACCAGTCACGGTCGGTCGGTCCGCTCCCGGCGACGAAGACGATTCCCGGGTGAGGGCCCGTGCCCGCAGGCCTAGTCAGGGTGCCCCGGACAGGAATCCCGTCCACGTCCCACGCGACCTCCTCGGATATGAGCGTCATGATCCACTCCTGGCGCGGGAATGATATTAATAACTACGAGCGAGGGGCGCTTCCGCGCCTTCTGACCGCCGGTCCGGAGGCGGTCTACCGCATGAATCCGGACTGGATCCGCTCGCAGGCGATCCAGATGCTGCATGCGGGTGGCGAGGTCGTCGAGCGGTTCGGGACGGTAAGGCTCCTCTCCCCCGGCAACCATCTCCTCGCTGTCCGGGAACTAAAAAAGACCTGCATTGTCCTCTTCCTATCCTGCAGCGCCTGCAATCGTGCCAGTAATCCGGACATACCTATCGCATAACCCAATCACGGATCGTATCCGGCGAGCACCAGCCCCGCCCATGCACCGGCATTCAGTTACTTTTATGATGACTGACCGGGATGTGAGGGTCGTTCCCACCGACGGCCGGCAACCTGCGGCGCAGCAGTGCAGGGCACCGGCCAGGGTGAGGGGGATGCAGGTGAGGGTGTATGGATGAGAGGAGAAAGATAGACGAGAAGAGCAAACAGGAGCAGCTGGGCAAAGTCCGCGAAGACCCGGAGCGTGAGTATCTCACGACGAACCAGGGGGTCCGGGTGAGCCACACCGACGACTCGCTCAAGGCGGGAGAGCGGGGGCCGACACTCCTTGAGGACTTTCACTTCCGCGAGAAACTGACGCATTTCGACCACGAGCGAATCCCCGAGCGGGTCGTCCACGCCCGGGGATCGGGCGCTCACGGCTATTTCCAGGTCTACGAGCCGATGACCGAGTATACGAGGGCGGCGTTTCTGCAGGACCCCGCGAAGAAGACGCCGGTCTTCGTCCGGTTCTCGACCGTCGTCGGATTCAGGGGGTCTGCCGATACCGTCAGGGACGTCCGGGGGTTCGCGACGAAGTTCTACACGGAGGAGGGGAACTACGACCTGGTCGGGAACAACATGCCGGTCTTCTTCATCGTGGACGCGATCAAGTTCCCCGACCTCGTACACTCCATCAAACCGGAGCAGCACCACCAGATGCCGCAGGCCTCCGCCGCTCACGACACCTTCTGGGACTTTGTCGGGAACCTGCCTGAGATCACGCACATGATCATGTGGGTCCTCTCGGACCGCGCGCTCCCGCGGAGTTACCGGATGATGGAGGGCTTCGGGGTCAACACCTTCCGGTTCGTCAACGCCGAGGGGAAGGCGCGGTTCGTCAAGTTCCACTGGCGGCCGCTGCTCGGCGTCCACTCGCTCGTCTGGGACGAGACGCAGAAACTGGCCGGGAAGGACCCGGACTTCAACCGCCGCGACCTCTGGGAGGCGATCGAGATGGGAGACTACCCGGAGTTCGAGTTCGGTGTGCAGATGATCGAGGAGGCGGACGAGCACAACTTCGACTTCGATATCCTGGACGCGACGAAGATCTGGCCCGAGGAGGAGGTGCCGATCCGGTGGATCGGGAAGCTGGTCCTGAACCAGAACCCGGACAACTTCTTCGCGGAGACCGAGCAGGTCGCCTTCTGCCCGGCGAACATCGTGCCGGGGATAGACTTCTCAAACGACCCGCTCCTCCAGGGCCGGCTCTTCTCCTACCTCGACACCCAGCTGATCCGCCTCGGCGGCCCGAACTTCCAGGAGATCCCGATCAACCGGCCGCTCGCGCCCGTCGCGAACAACCAGCGCGAAGGCTACAACCGGATGACGATCAACAGGGGCGTGACGAGTTACTTCCCGAACTCGCTCGGCGCAAACAAGCCCCGGCCGGCATCGGTGAAGGAAGGAGGCTTCGCTCACTACCAGGAGAAGATCGACGCGAAGAAGATCCGGGCCCGGAGCGAGAAGTTCAACGATCACTTCAGCCAGGCGAAACTCTTCTGGAACAGCATGTCGGACCCGGAGAAGGAGCACATCGTCAAGGCCTTCCACTTCGAGCTCGGGAAGGTCTCGGATGAGGGGGTCCGGAAGCGGGTGGTGGACCTCATCAACAACGTCGACGGCGACCTCGCGATACGGATCGCAGAGGGGATCGGGGTGCCACCCCCGAGAGAGATGGGCGCATCCTCAGGCACGAAGAAGTCGCCGAACCTCAGCCAGGAGAGGACCGTCAAGGATACCATCAAGAGCAGGAAGGTCGCGATCCTCGCCGTGGAGGGGTATAACCACGACGAGGTGATGCAGGTCAAGCAGGTGCTCAAGGACGGCGGGGCCCACCCGCAGATCGTCTCGCAGTTCCTCGGCAAGATCAGGTCCGCTGACGGAAAAGAGATGGAGGTGGACAAGAGCTACGTCACGACCGGCTCCATCATGTACGACGCCGTGTACGTCCCGGGCGGGAAGCACGCGGAGACCCTGAAGAACCAGGGGTATGCGATCCACTTCGTCAACGAGGCTTTCAAGCATTGCAAGCCGATCGGGGCGATGGGAGAGGGGATCGAACTCCTGAAGGCGTCGGATATCAAGGGCGTTGCCTTTGCCGATGCCGGCTCCGGGGGAGAGGCCGTGGCCGAGATGGGGGTCGTGACCTGCGGCGGCCAGGGGGACGTGAACTCGTTCGCCGGGAAGTTCAAGGCGGCCATCGCTCAACACCGTCACTGGGACCGGGAGAAGAAGGACCAGGTCCCGGCCTGACGAGCCCTCTCTTTTTTTCATCGGGAGAGCGAGAGAACGATCTTTACTGGCTGATGGGCTCCCTCTCCTCGATGAGGATCCGGTAGACCGTCACGACCCAGGTCAGGATCAGCGGCCCGAAGACGAAGCCGAAGAGCCCCATCACGTGCAGGCCCCCAAAGATCCCGATCCAGAGGATGACCGGGCTGATCCCGGTGTGCCCGCCCATCAGGATGGGGCGGATGTAGGCGTCGGGAAAGGCCGCGACGACGGGATACCCGACGGCGATGAGGAGTGCGGCACGGACGATATCGCCCTCGATCACGGCAAGGAGGGCAAGGAAGGCCATGATGAACGAAGGCCCTATGATGGGCACCAGTTGAAAGGCGCCCGTAATGAAGGAGAAGAAGAGGACGCGGTCGTATCCCATGAGGTAGAAGAACGGAATGGCGATGACGAACGTGATTGCGGCGACGATGACCTCGACGATGTAGATGGCGTGGAGCGTATCCACCGACCGTGCCGAGATCTCTTCGACAGCGTAGCCGAGCCGCTCCGGCAGCCTCTGCCGGATCTCGGTATAGACCTTCTCTCCGAGGAGCAGGGCCAGGTAGAGGATCAGGAAGAATGTTGCGGCACGGAGAAAGAGGCTTGGAGCCGAAAATACCTGCACGGCCAGATACTCAAGGCCTCCGGCCATCCCGGCGTCCAGCCCTCCCCGGATAGTTTCCGGCGGGATGAATGGCAGGAACTCAAGATCGCCGGCCTGAATCTCGCCGATGGCTGAGGCGATGCGTGCCGCCGTATCCCTGAGATAATCGATATTCTGGTAGAGTATGCCGGCGACGAAGAGTCCCAGGATCAGGAGAAGGGCGAAGGCCGTGATCGTCGTCGCCATGGCGGCGAAAGGGGCGCCGAACCTGCGGTTCAGCCTTCTTTTGAGCGGCATCGCGACCACGGCGAACGTCAAAGATAAGGCTATCACGTCGAGGAGCGGCCGGAATACCACGGCTGCAACGATGAAGATCGCGGCTGCCAGGAGGAGATCCCCGTAGCCGCGGAGGAAGTGGTCTCTGTCCATGGGCCGTCGTGAGTAGACCGATGAGGTGATAATGGGTGAGGAGGAGTGCCGGTTCGATACACTTCCTCACCCCCGGCGGGGAAGGGAGACCGCCCCGGAAGGAGAAGGGGGCAGCGGGATGAGACCCGATCTGAAAGCATTCGCCTGACAGGAGGGCTGTTCCCGGAAAACGCTCCTTCCTCAACCACATGCTCTGCCGGCAGCGTTCCCTCTCCGTTACCGAACGGCGTTCCTCTACCGCGTGCTCCCTCATCCTGCCCCCAGCGCCTCTAACAGAACCCTCCCGCGGGTCAGACTCCCGTGTCTTATCTGCCTCTGCAGCGGATCGTACCTGGTGGACTGCAAACCACGCCGGGAGGCAGAAGGTCCGGTCCGGCGCAACAGTTATGTGCATGAAGCGCGAATTTGTCTGCTTCTTCCCGGCGCCGACCGAAGGGGCCCGGGAGAACCACGATCTCTCTTCTCCCGGCTCCTATTCCGAGAAACCCTTATCTGAAGGATACCTATGAGCGAAATCACCCCCATCACATCCGATCCGCGATCGACCGAACGAGAGGACGCGATCACCGAAGGTGTCGCCGTCCTCACCGGCGACCCGAAGCGCGCCATCCTCAAGATAGCCGGGCCGCTCATGGTCGCCATGCTCTTCCAGGCGGCCTATAACCTTGCCGACGCCGTCTGGGTCGCCGGCCTCGGCCCGGACGCCCTTGCCGCCGTCGGGTTCATCACCCCGATCTTCCTGATCTTCATCGGCCTCGGGAGCGGCCTAGGGGCCGGCGTCACCTCCGCCGCCTCACGCCGCATCGGGGCCGGGGATAAGGCCGGGGCGGGCAACGTCGCCATGCACGGCATCGCCATCGTGCTCGCCCTCGCGGCCCTCGTCACGCCCGCCCTTCTCCTCCTCATCGAACCCCTCGTCCTCGCCCTGGGGGCCGGGGAGACCGCGGCATACGCCGTCGAGTACGGCAGCATCGTCTTTGCCGGGACGGTCTTCATCCTCTTCGCAGATATCCTCTATGCCGTCTTCACGGCCGAAGGGAACACCCGGAGGACGATGTATGCCGTCGCCGCCTCCACGGTCCTCAACATCGTCCTCGACCCCATCCTCATCTACGGAGCGGGCATGGGTATCGCCGGTGCCGCATGGGCCACCCTCATATCGATGGCTGCCGTCTGTGTTCTCCTCCTCTACTGGTTTCTGGTCCGGAGGGACACCTACATCGCCATCGATTGGAGGCGCTTCTGCCCGGAATGGCGCACGACGTTCGATATCCTGGCCGTCGGTATTCCAACGAGTCTTGAGTTCGTGCTGATGTCGGCCGCCACGATCGTCGTCAACATAATCCTCGTCCATGTCTCCGGACCCGATGCCGTCGCCGTCTACACCGGCGGATGGCGGATCGTCTTCTTTGCCCTGATCCCCTTCATCGCCATGTCCATCGCCGTCGTCTCGGTGTCGGGCGCGGCTTACGGCGGCAGGAAGCACGAGAAACTCCAGGTGGCCCACTCCTTTGCGGTCAGGACGGGTATCCTCATCGGCCTTGGCCTCTCTCTCGTCACCTGGCTCCTTGCGCCGTATATCTCCTGGATCTTCACCTACTCGACCGAGAGCGCGCACCTCGCCGGCGGGATAACCGCCTTCCTGATGACGATGTGCTTCTTCTACCCCTTCATATCGCCGGGCATGATGTCCGCCGGGGTCTTTGAGGGGACCGGGAGAGGAATGTTTGCCCTTGCCCTCGAGTTCTTCAGGAACCTCATCGCCATCGTGGTTTCCGTATACTTCTTTGCGATCATCCTCTCCTTCGGCGAGACCGGGGTCTGGTGGGGGATCGTCGTCGGCAACATCCTCGGCGGGCTCGTCGGGTACGGCTGGGCCCGGCTCTATATCGCCCGCCTCATCACTGTGAGCAAGAAGGGGGGTGCGGCGGCAGCCTGAAGGTCCCCGTCGCCTGCCGTGAGAGGCGGGCGACCTCCCGGCATCGGCCCACCCGGCCTCCGTCCTGCAGGTCGGTATAGGAGGGTTTTAAAGAGCGGTCCGCAATATCAGCGTATCCGCTATACGCGCGGAGAGCCGTGGTGAAGAGTCTTGAGCTCGACGAGGCACAGGGAGGCTCTGGAGGCTAAGTATCGCGACCGGATCGCGGTCAACCCCAACCTGAGCAGACGGCTCGTAAGTTTTCAGGCCAATAAGGACGTGCCGCTGTATGGGCTGTTCAGTTACAAAGAGGGCTTTTCTGCTGATATGGTCAGGATGTTCATCCGGGACTATCCGAAGAGGGCAGGGGTGATACTGGATCCCTTTGCCGGGGCAGGCACGACACTCTTTTCGGCAAAGGAGTGTGGTTTTGATTCGATAGGGATAGAACTGCTGCCGGTGGGAGAGTTTGCCGTTCTTGCCCGGCGCGCTGCCGAGCGTGTCGATCCCGATGACCTGAGGCGCGCCGTCGTGCAGCTGCGGCATAGTTCGTTCGATGCCCTGCCGATCGCGAGACGGTACGGGTTCAACCATATCCCCATAACGGAGAATGCGTTTCCGGCGGAGACCGAGCGAAGACTGAATGCGTTCCTGGCATACGTGCATGAGCATGTGGAGCCGGGAGATGTCAGGACTCTCCTGATATTTGCGGCCTTCTCGATCCTCGAGGAGATCAGTTACACGCGTAAAGACGGCCAGTTCCTGCGGTGGGATCACCGGTCGGGCAGGGTTGGAACGAGTTTTCGGAAAGGTGGGATACTCGCCTTCGAAGAGGCGCTCTTTAAGAAGCTCGACAGGATCCTTGCCGACATCCGCAGTTACAGGATGGGTGCCGGGTCCGGAACCCGGGAGGGCGCGGCCATGGAGTTCAGGAGGGGCTCGTGCCTCGAGATTCTGCCGACGATGCAGGACGAAACCATCGATCTTGTGATATCCTCACCTCCCTACTGCAACAGGTACGACTACACGCGGACCTACGCGCTGGAACTGGCATTTCTCGGTGCCGACAACGATGCCGTTATGGGGTTGAGGCAGTCGCTGCTCTCCTGCACCGTCGAGAACCGGGAGAAGGTGGATTCTATCAGGCGCATCTATGCCGCGAACAATCGCCTGAACATTTTTCACGATGCGGAATCTGCTTTCCGGTCGAATAAGGCCCTTCATGAAGTCCTGGCAATACTCGGGAAGTATCATCGCCAGAAGAGGCTGAACAATTCGGGCATATACAGGATGGTTAAGAGCTACTTCTATGAGCATTCGTTTGTGATATTCGAGATGGCGCGCCTCTTGAAGATGGGGGGCCGCATCTATTACGTCAACGATAACGTGCGGTATGCGGGGGAAGTGGTTCCGGTGGACCTGATACTGTCGGAGTTTGCCGAAACTGCGGGACTGACGGTCAACACCATCTACAAACTGCCCAACGGGAAGGGGAACAGCAGTCAGCAGATGGGGAAGCACGGCCGGTGCGAGGTGAGAAAGTGCGTCTACTGCTGGGAGAAGTAGTGTGGCGCGGTCCGGCGCCGGCGGTCTGCGCGCTTTGACGGGGCCCGGACCTGCCGGCTGAAGGGCCGCGCGGCATAGGGCGGTGCGTGGAGGGGCAGGGGGCGTCGGCGGGGTCCCCGGTCAGGGGTCCGGATGTATGGATGACGGTCCGTCATGGCTGCTATCCCTGCAGATCATGCGCGCTTCTCTCTTCATCTCCGGGCTCGCCGGGTGGGGGCGCGTGCGGGAAGGTGCGTGCTTCACCCCCCGGCGCCATGCTGGCGATGCGCGTGACCTGTCTCCATGGGGGTCAGGGCCCGGTAACCGGGTTGCGAATCCACTCTTCAGGAGTGGATCACCTATTAAATCCCACGGATCTTGCACAACGCTTATATGTGATTGCTAACAGATGTTATTGCTCACAAGGGTGAAGCAGACCAGCCGGGCGATGCGTTCCGGCTGATTCTGCCATCGGTCCGGAGATTTGTATCAAATCTCCGGGACCGGTCCTGAAGCATGGACACAATGTTTATATGTGTTGCAGAACAACATTGTATCCTGCACAGGTGAAGTGGAATCGGGCTGAAGTTTCGTGCTTCGCCCGGATTCTGTGATCGGGGCGGGATTTCCTTCGGGAACTCTCGCTTCGAAACCTGAAGCAGGAACATAATGTTTATATGCAATGAAGAACAAACATTATATCCTGCGCAGGTGACAACCGCTCCGAACGGGGCAGGTCGCCTGAATCATCGGACATGAAGGTTCGAGGCATAATCCTCGAATCTGATGCAGGGAGCAAATGTTTAAATACTTACAAAATAAACATTGTTTCCCTGTTGATGGAGATCCAACATGACTGCGCTTGCGCAGGTTGGCTCTGACGTTGGCATTGGCAATGCGGAAATTTGTTCAGTAACCGCTAATTCCTCCCAAGTTTAGTAGTGTGCATCACTTCCAAATTCTGGTTGATCCTGCCAGAGGTCACTGCTATC
>JAEWMO010000085.1 GCA_023457135.1 Methanobacteriota archaeon
GGGCTGTGGATGAACGCGCTCAACACCAACCGACCCACCGGGGGCGTGACGCTCAGCACCCTCTTTGACCTCGGGACAGGAGGGAGTTACACACAGGGAGGCGGTGTTCTCTTCCCGGTGCTGGCCCCTATCCCATCGGCCGGGAAGGTCTCGGTGAACGAGCATCAGGATACCCTCACGATTACCAGGAGTGGGAGCAACGTAATCCCACCATACATTATGGGGGAGGTCGCTTACGAATCCTCGAACAACTACTGGATACGGCAGCGCTACGTCTACCAGATGGGCGGCCTCTTCCTCGAACAGGACTCGGGAACAGCCGCCCGGCTCTCTCCCCTGGTATCAGTATATAAAGCCAACGCCGGCACCGAAGCAAGCCCGGAGTATCGGTTACGAGTGAAGATCGTTGCCATTCAGATCTTCGGCAACCAGGAGACCGGGGGCCAGGGGATTGCCCGGGTGGACACCCGGCTCCGGGAGGGAGTGACAAAGGCCCCCCCTGTCACTGCCGGGGCCGGAGAAGACATCACGGTAACGGTGAATGCGCACGACGAGGCGACCGCGGCAGCGTGGCGCCAGGCCTTCATCGACGCCGTGGAACGCGAGGGCGTGGTATGGGGAGCCGGGAATGGCGCACGTCCGGTCCGGATCGCCCGGGCGGGGAATCAGGTGAGCATGACCTGCCGCCCGCAGACCGGGACGGAACCTGCCCGGATTCAGTATATCGACCTGGAAGTCACCCGCGTCGGGCTCAGCGTTGGGCTCCAGCAGTCGATCATGGCTTAGGAGAGGAGAAGGATGAAGGGAACAGGAGAGTCGAGAGGGAACAGCAGGGCAGGGCAGAAAGGATGCGACATCCCGCATAAGGATCATGCGGTCTCCGAGGTCGTCAGCATCATTCTCCTCCTCGCGGTCGTCGTGGTGGGCGTCGGAATCGTTGCCGTCACGATCTACTCCCAGCCGGCGCCGGAGGGGACGCCGCAGGTAGACATCCTCGTATCGGAGACGGATACCGCCCTCCGCCTGACCCACAACGGCGGAGACTCCCTTGCGGAAGGCTCGTTCTACGTCCTGGCCGACGGGGTACGCCTGGACGGCCCCCCCACCCTCTCCGGCGGCGACTGGCCCTGGTCGATCGGCGAGGTGCTGCAATACGGCGTAGCCTCCGCTCCCGGACGGGTGCAGGTCGTCTACAACGGCGGGGGAGGAGCGACCCTGCTGAAGTCCGCGGCCTTCTCCGGGGCTGCCGGGACGGCCGGGCCGGATGTGCCGGCGACTGGAGGAGGAGGCGGGGGGCTGCACTATGTATTCAACAACTCAACGGAGCGAGACGCCTGGGTGATCGACCGCTTTGTCGAGATGCTGGAGGGCAATTCGATTTATCTCAGCCAGGAAACATGGAGCAGTGGCAGTAACGACTGGACATGCAGCGGTTCCTTCGAATTCACCCTCAACGACAACAGGACGTTCCTCAAACTCGACACGGGTAATGTTACCTTTGCTAGAAACGATAAACTGAGGATCCAGCTTGGCGACAAATCTACAATGCGGTTCTTTGCCATCGGGCATGGCGGATGGCACATCTCCGCGACCAGCGTGGCGATCTACAAGAACGGTGGGCTGCAGGGCAGTGGTGACATAAGCGGAGGGAGGATCTATGAGTACAGCAACCTCGACTCCTCAGTCGTCATCAAGACCTCCAAGGTCAACAAAGGCGTCCCGACAGAGCTCTACGTGAACAACACACCAATCATAAACGAGCAATGGGAGGAAACAATCACCATCACCAACATCAGACCAGCGGACCCAACCCTGATGATCCTCGATATCTCAAAAAACGATCCCCAATACTTTGTCGGGACAGCAAAGAGCATAACGTGGCACACCTGAGGAACAACCCAGAAGGGGATAGATTAGAGATGACCCGACTATCAGGACCACAACCAGCTGAGAACGACCAGGGGATCGCCGAGTCTCTCGGGTCCATCCTCCTCATATCCGTCATCGCGCTCGGCATCGCCGTCTTCGCGGCCGCCTTCTTCTCCCAGCAGGCGGCCCCGGTCCTCCCGTCGGTCACCTTCAATGTCGCCTGCGGCGATGACGGGAGCGTCGCCATCCGCCACCTGGGCGGGGACACGATACCGCGGGACCGGCTCCGGGTCAGCATCGACGACGGGACCGTGGTGCACGGCAACGCGGATCTTTACAAAGGTGATGACGGCACGGGCTGGACCGCCTGGGGCATCGGGGACATCCTCGTCTACGAGCCCCCAGCGCCCCTCTCCGGACCACCTGAGGTTATGATGGTCTACGCCGATCCCGGCGGCGGGGAGTACCTCATGTATATCTCCAAGGGAAAGCCGAGTTCCTTCGTCAACTTCGTCATCGACCGGAACGTCTTCGTCTACGGCAACGCACTACAGTTCAACGGAGACAATATCTACGGTCCGGGAGCAACGATTGTCATTACAGGCATCGGTGGGATGAACGCGGCAGATATCGGCAGTATGGGCGCCTCCATCGCCGTCTCGAATATCTACATCAACGGCGATGTTGTCCTCGGCGCAGGAAGTGTTAGCCTGGGGTCGCCAACTAACCCCGGCCACATATATGTCAATGGAGATCTGACGCTCAACACCGGCTCTAGAAACATCTATGGCGACGTATATGTTAACGGCAATTGTGACCTGGAGGGTGTCACCATACACAACAATGTGTATGTTAACGGAGATCTTACGCTACGGAGGTCCGACACCGTTCTTGCGGACGATGCACGCATCTATTACACCGGCACGCTCACCGCGCTCAACGACGTCAGCGAGAGCACACTCGCAAAATGCATCCAGCAGGCAACCGTTCCGGGATTCGCCATGCCGAACCAGGCGATACCCTCCACGAAATCCGCCGACTGGTATGCGGCAAGAGGGTATGTCCCGGGCGGAGCCCTGACAGATGGCGTGAAGATATTTGCAGACAGTTATTCATATACACCGTCGGGAGATCTCCGAGCAGATAATGTCGTAGTTATCGCAGAAAAGGGTGACATTCGCATAGAGAAATATGGGGGGAGTGTAACTGGCGTCTTCTTCGCTCCCAATGGAAAGGTAACTTTCACTGGTGACTCGCTCGAGGGAGTCGTCATCGCCCGCGATGGGCTTTTCATAAATAGTTGGGGAACAGACGTCACCTTCAAGAATCTCAACCAATACATCAGCAATCCCACGGACTATCCGTTCTGAAATACGACTATCGGAGTAACAGGACAACAGGGCTGAATACAGGCCCAATATCTCCGCACCGGTATCTGCCCAAGATTATGGCAGATGTATTCGGCGGCTAAGTCATGGCGAACGAAAACCGTATAAAACCGTATAGATAACAACCAGTGCTACAGATGCATAGAATGATCCTTGAGTACATCACCGCGGCACTCGAACACGCCCGCTACGAGGTTATCGAGGATGCCGAACCGTACTACGGGGAAGTCCCGGAGCTTCCCGGTGTCTTTGCAACCGGGAGGACACTCGAGGAGTGCAGGAGGAACCTTGCCGGCGTCATAGGCGAATGGTTGATCCTGCGGCTCCGGCGCGGCCTCCAGGTCCCTCCGGTAGCCTGAGCATAGGCTCAGACATCTTTTCATAAGCCGGCACGTCCGGTCAACGTCTGCGCAGACATCGCGCTCTTCGCGCCTCGCACCTATGGTGGTGCTCCAACTCCGCTCCTCCAGAGCGTCGTTCTTCGCTTGAGATGATAATGGACTGTTCCGGAGGGCCGCCCTGCAAAATCCCCACAGAGCACCCTGCCGGCAGGGGATAGGGGATATAGCCCCGGGGAGAGAAACCCCGGAGCCCCCCTCACCCCAGCGTGCACCCCGTATCCGGCGGCGCCGAGATATCCGGGGTTTCCGCACCCGACTCCTCCGGGCCCCAGACCCTTCCTTCGTCCACCAGCTCCGTGTAGTCGTCGAACCAGAAGGCCTCCGGGTTGCTCCGGTAGACCATGAACCGGCCGAGATCCTCCGGGTCTGCCGCCTGGTTGTACTTGAAGAACGTGAACTCGTCCGTCCGGCCCACGACCTCGATCTTCCCCGTCGCGTGGGAGATCACGAACCGGGCCCGCTTCGCAAGCCCCGAACATCTCGTCCGGGCCTGCTCGAAGATCCGGTAGGACTCCTCCACCGGCACTGCAAACGTCCGGTTGCCGGTCGTCGGGCGGCACTGGAAGACGTAGTAGGGGTTCGCCCCCATGAACGAGAGTTTGTCGAAGAGCGCCGCCAGCACCTCCGGGTCGTCGTTGATCCCCCGGATCAGGGGCGTCTGGTTCATCACGATCGCTCCCGCCTCCTGCAGGAGGGAGATTGCCCGGCACGCCACGTCGGTCAGCTCCCGCGGATGGTTGAACTGCGCCATGATGTAGATCCGCTTTTCGTCCGTGCTGTACTCCCGGATCATCTCAAGCAGCGCCGGATCCTCAACGATCCGGTAGGGATCGTAGGCGGGCATCTTCGTCCCGATCCGGATGATCCCGACATGATCGATCTCTCTGATCCGGCCGATGATCTCACGCAGCCGGTCGGTCCCGACCATCAGCGGATCTCCTCCCGTCAGGAGGACGTTCGTGATCTCCGGGTGGTCCTGGATATACAGAAGTCCCTCCGAGATATCCTTGTTCACCTCCCGCGCATCGTCGATGAAGAGGCGCTTGCGGAAACAGTAGCGGCAGAGGCCGCCGCAGATGTCGCTCACGAGCAACAGGGCCGTCTCACGGTATTTGTGCTGCAGTCCCGGCGCCCGGGTATACCGGTGCTCCGACGACGGGTCGGTGTGCCCCCAGGGCTCCAGTTCATCGACGGAAGGAATGATCAGCCGGCGGATGGGATCCTTCGTGTCCTCCCAGTCGATCAATGAGAGATAGTAGTCGTTTGCACGGAACGCAAAGAGGTCCGTTACCAGCTTCAGGTCAGCGCACTCCTCTGCGCTGATGCCGGGGACCTTATCGAGCGATGATAGATATGTTGTTCTCATAGTACCTCCAGATCGACACCCGTCGCTGCCGGGATACACGCAGACCTGCATTTCGGGGACCGGGTGTACGAGAGCGAGATCGAGAAACCCGATCCGCAAAGGCTCATGAAAGATTCATGCTCTCATACAGGAAACCGTCGCCCCGGCATGCTTCATCGAGTGTCGGGTTACGTAGTGTACCTGAAAAAGGGGGCTGAGAATATTTAAATTTTCGGTCGAGTGAAGAAGAATTGAGGAGATCTCTGGGGATAACCGGAGAGACCCGCCGACGCGGATCACTTCTTTTTCCGGGCCATGGAGAGGATATCCACCACATACCTCCCCTCTTTCTCCAGCCCGACGACGACCTCGTCCGATTGGGCCATCTTCTCGATATTCAGCTCGTATGAACCCGGGCCGAGGATCCGGATACTCTCGATCCGTTCAAAGACCTCGATCTCGCTCCTCCGCCGCTCCTCACGGACCTCAAGGACGTCCTCGCCGGAATCCCGGGCGATATCCTCGATACTCTTCTCTTTTAGCACATCATCGTGCCGTTCGGCCTCACGGATGTAGAGGAACTTCTTCCCGCCGCAACTCGGACACCCTTTCAGTATCTTCGTCGAGCCGTCCTCGAACTCCCTGCCGCATTGCGTACACTTGTGAGGCATCGCTATCACCCTGTATTGTCCGGTCTCACCGCGAGGACGAGACCCATGCGCTGATGAGATCCTTCTCCTTCTTGAGTGTCTTGAGCTGGTTTGCAGGCCCGATCACGGTCAGCCGGGTCTCGGAGCGCTTCCCGCCGAGAAGTTTCCCGAAGAACCCTGTCGGCGCGTCCTTCACCGGATAGGTCTCCATCTCGATCCCCGAAAACCCGTCCGGCGCGATCTCCCGCATCGTGATCTCGATGAGTTTGCTCTGTTCGTCCGGCGCAAGGCCCTTCTCCAGGACGACGATGTTTCCTTCCATGACATCGTCGAGGATCAGGCGGATCTTCTCCATTGCCGTGAGCCGGTCAAGGCGTTCCGCCGAAATCAGGTCAATTTGTACACCCTGTATCATCTCCATCACCCGAAATATGACGTCATCTTCTCGTACAACTCGTCCACGTTATTTCCTTCAAGGCCGGATATTGAGATCACGGGGTGCTGGGGAAACGCACTCTTGATCCGCGCGGGTGAAGCATCAGGAAGATCGTTCTTGTTCGCGACGATCAGGACCGGAAGTTTCCGGCTCTCGACGATCCCGACGAGCATGATGTTCACCTGCTGGAACGGGTCCTGCGTCGCGTCAAGCATGTAGATGACGCCGTCGATATCCTCGCGGAGCCAGTGCATCGCCTCGGCAACACCCTCGGTCGCCTCACGTGCCCGCTTGATCGCCTCCTCCTTCTCGATGCCGTACTCGACGAACTCGTTGTAGTCGATCTTGGTCGTCACACCGGGCGTATCGACGATATCGATGGTGACCGAGTTGCCGTTCTGGCCCGTGATGGTGATGTCTTCCCTGCGCCGTACACGGCGGGTCTCGTGAGGCACCTCACTGACCGGTCCGACCGCATCGCCGACCCAGTCACGAACAATCCTGTTTGCAAGCGTCGTCTTGCCTGCATTGGGAGGCCCGTATATCCCGATGCGGCAGGTCCGCTTCTTAAAGAGCGCCTTCAAGAGACGTGAGATCTTTTGTTTTGTACGAACGAAGAACGTCATTCAGCTCCCTCTGATAGGCCAATTTACCTACACTCAGGTGAGTATGGCACCCGGGAATAAATATAATTATATGTTCTGTCCGGCGCGTGCTCCCCATTTTGGAGGAAAACAGCAATCCCGGAAGGTGAGAATTCTTTTATAGTGTTGAAACCTAGATACACTTGCACCTGGAGAATCGGCCCTTATAGCGACCAGATCAGGAGAATCCCATGATGAATAATAGCGATACGATCCGCTTCGAGACACGCGTGCCAGTCAGGGAGGTCATGCAGAGCCATCCAACGACCATCGATGTGGGAGAGAGCGTCGCCCAGGCGGCACAGATCATGTGCCGCGACGAGGTCGGGAGTTGTATTGTATTGCAGAACAACCTGCCCACCGGGATCGTCACCGAGGAGGACATCAACTGCAAGGTTGTGGCAAAAGACATAAAGCCCAGCAGCATTCAGGTCAGCGAGATCATGAGCACCCCGTTGATCACCATCAGTTCCGACAGGCTTGTCGGGGATGCCGCGGCGATGATGGTGAAGCACCGTGTCCGCAGGCTTCCCGTCGTCGAGAACCAGATGGTCATCGGGATCGTGACTGTTCGGGATATCCTCACCGTCGCGGCAGAGGTGAACGAGTTGCTTGCGGACCTTATCGAGATCAACCGCGAGGAGGAGTATGCTATGGGCGTCTGCGACCGGTGCGGAAACATGTCCGACGATCTCTCGAGAGTCGACAACCTTATGCTCTGCCCCGCCTGTCGGGAGGAGGAGCAGTTGCTATGAAAGTGGCCGAAAACCTCATGAGACTTATTCCCACCCTGCGTCACGACGAGTACGTCACGAAAGCACGCAGCATTCTCCGGGACGATGTCTTTCGCGAACTCTACGTCCTCGACGACCGAGATCGCCTGATAGGCTACCTCGATATATCCGACGTTCTGCGGGTGATGGACACCAAGTCGAACGTCACCGTTGGGGGATTTATCAGGGAGGCGGCGCAAGTCGCCCCGACAACGCCCCTCAAAGAGGTCGGCCTCGCGATACTGGACGCACGGACAAACAGCGCCGCGATCGTCGACGAAGATGGAGCGGTCCTTGGCGGAGTGCTCTTCTCCGAGCTCTTCCCCATCCTGATCTCCCGCAACGCGATCCCCGGCAGGGTCGAGGATGTCATGTCGCGGGAGGCCGTCACCAGCACGCCGGAGAACCCGGTCCTCAAGATCTACAGCCTGATCGTCGTGAGCGGCTTTGTCGCGTTCCCGGTAGTGCAGAAGAAGGAGACCATCGGCATCGTCTCGCGCCGCGACCTCCTGCGCGCCGGAAGCATCCGCAGCTCGGTGAAGAACCAGGCCGAGACCACCGTGGAGCGGGTGATGACGACGCCCGTCATCACGGTGACACCCGATGACTCGATTGCGGCGGCGAGCCGGCTGATGGTCGAACACGACATCAGCATCCTTCCGGTCATCGATGAGAGGAGGCATCTGGTCGGTGTTATCGACCGCCACGATGTTCTGAGCAGCCTCCCCCGTTGAGCATCTCCGAACGCTATTATCCCCAGAGGAGTGATACAATGCAACCGAACTCCAATAATTTTGAGAGAAACCCGGCTGACAGGCTCCTGAAGATGCCGGGCAAACGCGAACGCGGGCCTGTCGACTTCAAGACGAGGATCGCAGGGAACGAGGGTGAGATCATGGCGATCGCGACGCGGTCCGTCGTGACGGCCCAGCAGACCACTCCGATCATCCAGGCGGTCGAGATCATGACCCGCGAAGGGTTCCGGAGGCTGCCGGTCGTCGATGCCGGGACCCACCGTCTCCGCGGTATCGTGACCGTCGGGGACATCATCAACTTCATGGGCGGCGGCGACAAGTTCAACCTCGTGCAGGTGAAGCACGGGGGGAACTTCCTTGCCGCCATCAACGAGGGTCTGCGCGAGATCATGACCCCGCACCTGGTCACCATGCCCGTCTCCGGGAGCATCGCCGATGCGGTCGATATCATCGTCAACCGCAACATCGGCGGGATCCCCGTCGTCGACGGGGAGGAGGACTTAAGAGGCATCGTGACCGAACGGGACGTGCTGAAGGTGCTCACCACCGAGGGCTCGAGCCGCACGGCCGAGGACGTCATGAAGGCGTCGGTCCGCGTCACCAGCCCCGACACCTCGATCGGCAACGTCTGCAGGGAGATGGTGAAGTGCAGGTTCCGGCGGCTGCCGGTCGTCGCGGACGAGGTCCTCTGCGGGATCGTCACCGCCACCGATATCATGACCTACCTCGGGAAGGGCAAGGTCTTTGAGCGGCTGACGACCGGAGACTCCGCCGAGGTGATGGGGACGCCGGTGCGGTCGCTCCTCTCCGGGGAGCTCTACACCATCGCGCCGGACCGGAACATCCACGATATCGCCGTCGAGATGATCCGGCGGCGGGTCGGGGCCCTGCCCGTCATCGAAGACTCCCACCTGGTCGGGCTCGTGACGGAGTACGATCTCGTGAAGGCATTCTCCGAGGAGTGAGAGAGTATGCGTGCCATTGATGTGATGTCTGCCCCGGTGTACGTCGTTGCACCGGCCGATAACGTCGCCTATGCGCGACGCCTTATGCTGAAGCACCGCGTATCGAGGCTGCCCGTCATGGAGGGGGAAGAACTCCGGGGCATCCTCACCAAGAAGGATATCGCCTTCCGGCTCAGGCAGACAGAGCCGGCCTGGCGAAGGCGCCCGATCGACCGGATCCCGGTCAGCATCCTGATGGCACAGGACCCGATCACCGTGACGCCGGAGACCGGCATCCGTGCCGTTGCGGCGACGATGCTCGACCGCGACATATCGGGGCTGCCGGTCATCGACGAGGGGAAGGTCGTCGGCATCGTCACCAAACGGGACGTTGTGCGTTCAGCCCATGTGGGGGGACTCACGGCCCGGGTCGATGAGATCATGGAAGACGCGGTCACGGTCAACCGCTATCACTCGCTGGACCACGTCATCGACACGATAAAAGGAAAAAACGATAAACTTATTGTCGTAAATGACAATGGTAGCCTTGCGGGCATTATAACGGAAAGCAACCTCGCATTTTACGAGTATCTTGATGAGCGGATGAACCTGCCGAGAAGAGATGTGACTCACCTCAGGAAGGAGGAACCCGCAGGGCAGAAGCGCTTCAGATACGTCGTTGAGGTATCGGCAGTGGCAGAAGACATCATGAGCCGCCCGGTCATCACCGTCCGACCTGACGCATCCCTCCAGGATGCCGTGGGGCTGATGCTGGAGAACCAGATCAACAGCCTTGTGGTCGTGGATGACGACGGTATCCGGGGCATGCTCAAGAGAGATGATATTATCAAGGAAGTGGCAAAATGAGCGACAGATTTCAGTTACTTGTCAAAGATGTGATGGCAAAACCGATCACCATCGCGAAATCCGCCTTTGTCAGCGAAGCGCTCGACAAGATGCTCGGTGAGGGCGTCGACCCGCTGATCGTGACCAACAACGGCACGGTCATCGGCACCACATCGCGGGCGGCTATCGCCGAGACGCTCGGGAGCAAGAAGACCCAGGCGCTGAAAGCCACATCCATCCACGTCGCGAACACGGTCGAGGAGAACTTCACCTCCGCATACCCGGACCAGAGCATCGATGTTCTGGTGCCGCTGCTCCAGCACTATAAGCTCGTTGTGGTGCTGGACGCCGACCACCGCCTGATCGGGCAGGTGACGGCAGGGGACATCCTGAAGGTGCTCCGGCCGGCAGGCGGCATCCTGGACGTCATGGAGCCGGCCCACACCATCCAGAGTGAGGAGCGGGCCGTTCACCTCCGCCGGAGGATGCTCGACCACGAGATCAACCGGTTCATCGTCGAGGACGGCGACACGGCACTCGGGATCGTCACGGAGACCGATGTCGCAAAAGCCCTCCACGCGATCAAGGACCTCGTGGAGGGGACCCACCAGGACTACCGGATCCGGAACCTTCTGGTGCGGGACATCATGACCACGCCTCTGATCTCGGTGGACGCGAACACGGACGTCTCCGACGTCATCGACCTGATGCTCAAGAAGAACATCAGCTCCGTCCCGATCACGCAGGCCGGCAAGATCGCGGGCCTCGTGACCCGGAACTCGCTTGTTCAGGCGCTGTAACGCGCCCCGGATAACACTACTTTTTTTCGGGCGGCGGGGTGGCCGGCC
>JAEWMO010000086.1 GCA_023457135.1 Methanobacteriota archaeon
GTCCACGACGTGGGTTGGGACCAGTTCTTTTCCGACCACAATGGTGGATTTTCCTGAGATTGAACAGGATTGGATGTTGCTTTGTGCGTATCCACGCCAGAAGGTGTCTTGTCGGGGAACGAGTCTCCGGCAGTATCCATATTCAACGTAGTTGCATTCGATCCTGCGGCGCTCACGGCAGGAATGAACGCCGTGGTTATCATCAACACCGCCATGAGAAGAGGAAAGATTCTCTCCACTCGTTTTGTGTTCATTGATAGTCACCTTTTGGCCGGGAAGTGCAACGGGCAGACCTTACGGTATGCAGAGAATTCACACGTCCTGCCCCAGGCTGGCGGGACTGTTCATTCGGCTATCGGATACCGAATGAACATCACCCGCTGTCCTCACGTTAACCTAATACAGGGCAGCTCACAAGGGTACCTGTGATGATCCGACCTGAAAGTATATTTACCCGATAGAGTATATAATTCAACCGAATTTGAAAAAACATATGAATGTAGATTAAAAATGATTTCGTCAGAAATAATTGTAAAAATTATAGTTTTGTGCTGAATCCTCAATTAAAAAATCAAATCGTTTTTATAACAGTTGACATTCCCGTACCACCCAGTCATTTCCAGGATATAACGATGAGACCATTCTAAAAGTATCCAGTTACTGAAGATTCACATGCATCGGCAAATTGCAGGATTCAACCGCTGGTTAACTGAGGTTATCTTGAATAGTGCAAGAAAGGAGAGTTAGGGGCCCCGTGGCAGGCCGGCAACAACAGCAACCTTGCTGGAGATACTTCTAGATGAGCGCTTCGAGATGCCGTCACCCCCTCAAGATGCCATGACTGAGATTTTGCCTGATACAGTTCAAAAATTACAGGACCCCTCTGGCATTAAAGGGTGAGCATCGTCCCGACGCCTTTGTCGGTAAAGAGCTCAAGGAGCAGGTTGTGTTCTTTGTTGCCGTTCACGACGTGGGCGCTCGTGACACCGTTCCTGACCGCCCGCATGCACCCGTCGAGCTTCGGGATCATTCCCCCGCTGATGATCCCTTCGGCGATCATGGTATCCGCCTCCGAGAGTGTCAGCCGGTGGTAGACCATCGTCCGGCCGGCATCCATCACGCCGTCGACGTCGGTGAGGTTGACCAGTTTGAATGCACCGAGAGCGATCGCGATCTCGGCCGCCGCCGTATCGGCGTTGATGTTCAGGCTCCTGCCCTGCCGGTCGATGGCGATGGGGGCCACGACCGGGATGTAATTCTTGGCGAGGAGGCAGTGGAGCACCTCGGGGTCGACCTCCTCGATCTCGCCGACCTGGCCGAGGTCGACCTCCTCCTCGACCTCTCCCACCTTCACCCGCTGGGGCTCCATCTTCCGGGCGATGAGGAGGTTGCCGTCGTTGCCGGAGATCCCGACCGCACGGGTGCCGCAGTTGGCGATGAGGGAGACGATCCCGTCGTTGATCTTCCCCACCAGGACCATCTGGGCGATCTCGAGCGTCTCGGCGTCCGTAATGCGAAGCCCGCCGACGAACTTGGGCTCCTTGCCCATCGCCTGCATCTTCGCCGTGATCTCAGGGCCCCCGCCGTGGACCAGAACGACCTTCATCCCCACGTAGCGGAGGAGGACGGCGTCGCGGATCACCGTCTCGAGGATGTTCTGGTCGACCATCGCGTGGCCGCCGAGCTTGATCACGATCGTCCTGCCGTAAAATTTCTGGATGTAGGGGAGTGCCTCCATCAGCACGTCTTCGCGTTTCATGTCGTATACTTCCCGTTGATCTCTACGTACTTCTCGGTGAGGTCGCATCCCCACGCCGTCGCCGATCCATCGCCCGCGGAAAGATCGAGGTCGAAGGTGACGGTATTGCCGCGCATCGCGGCCTTTGCCTTTACAAGATCGGCGACGATCTCGCCGTTGAGAACGAGCGGCGTCCGCCCGGCGCCTTCGCCGACAGAGAGCGAGACCGCGTAGGGGTCGAACTCCACGCCGGCCCTCCCGGCGGCGGCGACCACCCGGCCCCAGTTCGGGTCTTCGCCGTAGATGGCGGTCTTGACGAGCGGGGAGGCGACGATCGTCCGCGCCACCTCTGCGGCGGCATCCTCGCCAGGGGCGCCGCGGACGGTGACCGTGAGGAGCTTCGTCGCGCCTTCGCCGTCGCGGGCGATCTGAATGGCGAGGTCGCGGCAGACGGCCTCGATGGCCTTCGCGAGTTCGTCGCGGTCGACCCGGCCCGCGGCGCCGGTCGCGGTGCAGAGGGCGACGTCGTTCGTGCTCGTGTCCCCGTCGACCACGACGCGGTTGAAGGACCGCCGGGTCGCCTGCCGGAGGATATCCCGGAGGACCGGTCCTTCGACCTCTGCGTCCGTGTAGAGGAACGCGAGCATCGTCCCCATGTTCGGGGCGATCATCCCGCTCCCCTTGGTGATCCCGCCGACGGCAAACGACTCCGTCTCGACGAGGGCGTGTTTCGGGAAGGTGTCGGTGGTCATGATCGCCTTCGCCGCCGCGTCCTCGGCGCCGGCGCTCCGGACAAGGAGCGGTGCGACCCGCCTGCACTGGTCCGTTATGAGCGGGAGGTCGAGGTAGCGCCCGATCACCCCGGTGCTCGCGACGCCGACCGCATCCGCATCAAGGCCGAGCGCGCCGGCAGCGATACCGCACATCTCCACCGCGTCGCGATATCCCCGCTCGCCGGTGTAGGCGTTTGCGCACCCGCTGTTTATGACGACGGCGTCGAGCGTGCCTCGCTCCATCCGCTCCATCATCACCTCGACCGGGGCCGCACGCATCTTGTTCGACGTGAAGACCCCCGCCGCCGTCCCGCTCGCCCGGATCAGGGCGAGCCCGAACTTTCCTTCCTTGATACCCCAGGCACTGACGCCTTCAACACCACAGATACTCTTCATGCTTCTTCTCCCACAGACGTTCCGATGCCCCGGACGATGTCGGCCCGGGTGACGATCCCGACCAGTCTTCCGTCGCGGAGCACCGGGAGGCGGGCGATTCCTTCATGCAGCATCTGGGACGCTGCGTCGACGATATCGGCATCCTCGTCGATGGCGACGACCGGGCTGCTCATCACGCGCCGCACCTCCATCTCCCCGATATCGGCGAGCGCCCGCTTCGTCTTCTCCCAGTTGATGAACTCCCGGACCGGGACCTCGATCACCTCGAGCGGCGAGGGGAGCCAGAGGTCGTCGGAGAGGTCGCCGGTATCGAGGAGCGAGAGGATATCGGTCTCGGTGACGATTCCCGCCACCCGGTCCCCGTCCATCACGGGGAGCCCGCCGATATGGTACTTCCGGAGCAGTCCGGCCGCCTCGCGCACCGGCGAGTCGACCCGGACGGTCACGGGGTTCGGGGTCATGACATCCCTGACCTGCATCGCCGCCACCTCAGGGGAGCATCCCGGCCAGGCGCAGACCGGCATCCTCTGCAAACCCGCACATCAGGTTCATGTTCTGGATCGCCTGGCCGCTCGCGCCCTTGACCAGGTTGTCGATCGCCGAGACCGCGACGACCCGGTCGCCCTCGCTTTCGACCGCAACGTCGCAGAAGTTCGTTCCGCGGACGGCAGCGAGCGTGGGCTTCTGGTAGCGGACGAAGAACTCGTTCTCGTAGAACTTCTTGTAGAGCGCCTCGACCTCCTTCTGCTCCATAGGCTCGTTGAGGAGGATGTGGGCCGTCGTGAGGATCCCGCGGTTCACCGGGAGGAGGTGCGGGGTGAAGTAGCACCGGGCGCTCGAACCGAGCCGGGCGGCCTCCTGCTTCATCTCCGCGAGGTGGCGGTGGGTCGTCCACTTGTAGGCGCTGAAGTTGTCGCCGACGTTCGGATAGTGGGTGGTCGCCGAGGGCGTGTTCCCCGCCCCGGAGACCCCGGTCTTTGAGTCGTAGATGATGGTGTGGGCGTATGTTGCGAGCGGGGCCGCGGCAAGCGTCGCTCCCGTCGGGAAACAGCCGGGGTTCGCGACGAACGAGGCTTTCCTGACCTCGTCGCGGTGGAGTTCGGGCAGGCCGTAGGGGGCCTCGAAGTAGGCCTCATGGGTCACGCCGTAGGTCTTTTCGTAGACGTCCTTTGCGAGCCGGTAATCGGCCGAGAGGTCGACGGTCTTGATCCCCCGCTCTGCAAGCGTCCCGGCCACCTTCATCGCCGCCGTGTGGGGCACGGCGAGGAAGACGAAGTCGGCGTCGATATCGCCGGCCTCGGTGTTCCGGAAGACGAGGTCGGTCAGTCCCCGGAGGTGGGGATGGACCGAGGCGACGGGGGTGCCGTCCAGCTTCCGGGATGTCGCCGCGACGACATCTGCGGACGGGTGCTGCAGCAGGAGCCGCATCAACTCGCCGCCGGTGTATCCGGATGCACCGATAATCGCAATTTCCATAAGAAAGAGGTGTCGTTTATAGAATCTTAAGGCTTTGTGGTGGAGCGCTCATACAGGCGGGCGGCCGTCGCCTCGATCTCCTCCCGTCCTTCGAGACCTTTGAGGAGATCCTGCGGGAGGGCGGATTTCCCGTAGACGGCACCCGCGTATGCTCCGCAGATGAGCGCGATGGTATCGGTGTTCCCCCCGACGTGCGCCGCGGTGGAGATCAACGTCGTTATGTCCCGTATCCGGCGGATCAGGAAGAACGCGAGCGGGACGGTCTGGTAGACCGTGACGTCGTTTCCTATCACCGAGAGAGCGCTCTCGAGACTGATTCCCTCGTCTGCGAGGTGGAGAGCGGCGCGGATCTTGTTGCCGAGGGCGACATCCTCAAAGCAGGCATGCTTCTCGGCGAGGGAGAGGGCGTCGGAGCGGCCGCGGACGGCGTAGTGGACGAGCATCGCGACGGTGACCGCCCCCGCGTGCGCCGCAGGGTGGGTGTGGGTGACGCTGCAGGCCTGGACCACCCGCTCGGTGACGTCGACCGGCTCGGGGT
Organism: Methanobacteriota archaeon; assembly: GCA_023457135.1. GTDB lineage: Archaea > Halobacteriota > Methanomicrobia > Methanomicrobiales > Methanoculleaceae > Methanoculleus. The sequence goes on from JAEWMO010000086.1 coordinate 4,922, forward strand.
AGAGGAGCCCGAAGGGGATGGCGATGCTGATGCAGCCGGCGGTGTTGGAGGCGACGCCGCAGAGCCTCTCGCTGGAGAGGAGAAGGTGCCGGCAGGCGGCGTCCACGGCCCCGTCGGGGAACCGGAGCTCCTCGTTCATGTACATCCGGGCAAGGGCGGCCGCGTATGCCTGCTCCGAGTAGGTGCCGTCGGCGAGCATCCCGGCCATAAGAAGCATCATCTGGGTGTCGTCGGTGAACTGGCCGGGTTTCAGCCCGGCGTTCGGGTGACCCCGCCACGCCCGGCGGTATCCCTCGTGGAGGCGCTGGAGGTCGGGCGGGGTGCTCTCCCGCGCCATGCCGAGCGCGTCGCCGACGGCGGCGCCGAGGAGACAGCCCTTGAACTGATCGAGCATTTAAGTAGTATCTCTCGTAAGGTTGCTCTTAAGGGTTGTTGTTCGCCAGCGGAGGGGCCGGGGGACGGGATCACGCGCAGCACAGGTATCCTGCCGGCATGCCGGGGGCGGCGGCGGTCGAGGAGAAGGATCGTGTCCGATCCGGCGTCTAGCCATCACGAAGAGCTGGCGCGCACCGGGGCCGGCAGGGCATGCAGGGGTAGCGGGGGAGAACCGTAAAGGGGTACCGGCGCCCACCTTCATGAACCAGACGGAGCGGCACTCTCATGAACGGCGCGATCATGGACTTCCTGATAGTTGCAGACCAGATCTTCATCCTGGTCCTCCTGATCGCCGCCGGCTACGTCGCCGTCGCGACGAAGATCGTCGACCCCCGGGCCACCCGGGGGCTCTCGGGGCTTCTGGTCAACATCACCATCCCGGCGCTGATCATCGCCTCGATGCAGGTGCCCTTCACCCCCGAACGCCTCGCCGGCGCCGAGACCCTGATTCTCGCAACCGGCACCCTCTACGTCTTCTCGTTCGGCCTCGCCTGGGCGGTCTCGAAGGCCATGCGGGTCCCGGCCGCGGAGGAGGGGGTCCTCCAGTTCGCGATCGTCTTCGGGAACGTCGGGTTCATGGGGTTCCCGGTCGCACTGACGCTCTTCGGACAGGAGTCCCTCTTCTACGTCGCGATCTTCAACCTCTTCTTCAATGTCCTGGTCTTCTCGGTCGGGATCGCGATGCTGACCGGGGGGCGGGGGAAGAGGTTCGACCCAAAACTGCTCGTAAACCCCGGGATCGCGGCCTCCGTCGTGGGATTCGCCCTCTTCCTCGGCTCCGTGGAGATCCCGTCGCCCTTCATCGACTCGATCGACCTCCTCGGCGGGGTGACAACGCCGCTTGCCATGATCATCGTCGGGGCGATGCTCGCGACCTTCCCGGCCCGGGAGATGGTCGGGAACTGGCGGATCTGGGTCGCGAGCGCCATCCTCCTCCTCGGGATCCCGGCGGCCTACTGCTACCTCCTCGCCCCGGTCTTTCCCGACCCCTACATCAACGGGATCATGATCACGATGGCCGCGATGCCCGCCGCGGCGAACACCGTCATCTTCGCGGAGCAGTACGGCGCCGACTCCCGGCTTGCCTCGCAGATCGTCTTCGTCTCGACGATCGGGTCGCTCATTACGATCCCGCTCGTCACGACGGTGCTGCTGTAGGGCAGTACCGGATCCTCACCGGTTCCCCGGGTCGTTCAGGCGCCGCTCGATCTCTTCGACGGCCTGCTCCATTGAGACCATCGATTCCTCCAGGTCCGCCACGCCGGCGGTGATCGCCGCTGAGAGCAACCGGACCTGATGAAGCATCTCAGCGGCGATCAGGATCAGCACCACCAGTGCGGCGATGAGGATCATCAAGACCCACTGGTAGGTGAGCGCCGCATACAGGCCGCCCATAATACCACAGAGCATCAATACGACGAGATATCTGCGGCCCACCGGGATCACCTCACGACCGATAGGAACGGCCTGGTCCGGGCAGCTCCTGCTCCCTCCGGATTCATAGTCACTCATCCCTTCCGGATGCCGGCAGTTCGCCTGCTCTGTCCATCCTGTTCACCAGACCCCGGCACATCCCCGGGTGCCGGCATATACGGGTGAGGAGTCAACGTTCTCCTATAAACCTTTTCTGTGACGCCCGTCGAGCAATCACGACCCTAATTCAGAACCATGGAGAGAGCGTGCCCCATAGAGGGAGGGAACGCGGGTCCTGCGGAGAGATGCCCCGTCCTACCACACCGCTGTCCGGAGGGCTGCAAGGAGAAAGACCAGCCCTCCAAGCCCGGTGTTGATGTAGGGGAGGTACCAGTAGACCCGGTCGATGGAGAGGCTCTCCCGGAGGAGGAGGGCAAGGGGGATGGCCGGATAGACCAGGACGAGGAGGCTCAAGGGGTTAAAGCCGGCAAGCCAGATGACGAGGCCGGCAAACCCCGACCAGAACCCCAGGCAGAGGAGGAGCGAGCGGCGTTCCCGGAGGACGACGGCCGTGGTCCTCATCCCCGCGGCCGCGTCCCATCCGATATCGGGGATCGCGGAGAAGAGGTGCATCGCGGCGATGTGGAGGTAGCCGGCAAGGAGGAGGGCAGGCGGCGGGAGGGTACCGCTCGCAAGGTAGTAGCCGAGGATTCCTGGCATCACGTAGAGCATGTTCGAGGAGAAGTCGAGGAACGGCACCTCCTTGAACCGGAGGGGCGGGGCGCTGTAGAAGTAGGAGAGGAAGAGGAAAAAGAGGAGAAGCGCCTTCCCGACAGTATCGAGCGCAGCGAGGAGCACGAGGCTGATTGCGGCCGCAACCCCGAGGAGGAGGAGGAGGTCCCGGCCGTCCGCCTCGTCCATCCGGTACTCCTTCACGTCCTTCCTGGGGTTGAACCGGTCGGTCTCCTGGTCCCACCAGTCGTTCACCCCGTAGATCAGGACGTTTGCCGGGACGAAGAAGTAGAGCAGGAACAGGACATAGTCCGGATCGAAGAACGCTGTCCACGAGTCCATCCCGAGGGCGTATCCCACCACGTAGGTCCCGCCGGTGTAGATCCAGAATCGGAACCGCGAGACCCGCCAGGCAATTGAGAGGAGCCGGGGAGCCACGGGGGTCACGCCTTTAAAGTGTTTGCGGCGGCCCCGGAGACGATCCGCACCACCGAGGGCTTCACCTTCCGCCGGTAGACGACGGCCGGGTCGCACTCGATCGTCCGGGCCGTCCAGCGATACATGTCCGACGCTGTCCGGATCGGGATCCGGTAGCGCCGGGGAATGAAGGCGAAACCGGCCTCCGCCTCTTCCTGCCACTCCCGGTACCGGGCGAGCTGGAACCGGACGAACGCCGCAAACCGGCCGGGGTGCCGGGCGGCGGTTGCCTCCGAGAGGTCGTCGAGCCCGAATTCATCCATCTCTTCGGCGGGGAAGTAGGTCCGGCCGAGGGTGAGGTCCTCTGCGATATCGCGGATGAAGTTGACATACTGCATCGCCCGGCCGAGGTTCTGCGCTGCAGCGTATGACTCCGGCGCAAGATCGAGGACCCGGGCCATCATCAGCCCGACCACCTCGGACGAACCGTAGAGGTAGGCCTCGAGATCCCGGATCGTCCTGTAGGAGGCGACCGTGATATCTTTCTCCATGGAGTGGAGGAACGCCTCCGTCCACGCCGGATCGAACCCCTTTCGCCCGGAGAGTTCGACGAACGAGTCGACCACCACGTCTCCCGTCGCCTCGCCGGCGGCCGCCGTCACGTAGCGGTCGGTGAAGGCGTAGAACTCATCGACCTGCTGCGGGACCGCGTCCACGTAATCGTCGGCCGTGCGGACGAAACTGTAGAGCGCAAAGACGTCCTCCCGTGCCGGCGGCGGGAAGAAAAGGGTCGAGTAGAAGTAGGTCCTGCTTCCCTGCCGAAAGATCTCGTAGATGGTCTCATCGATCACAAAGCACCTCACCGGTAGCGGCCAATCAACTCGCGGGCGACAAGCTGGGACGAGATCAGGGTCATCGGGACCCCGATCCCGGGATGGGTGTACTGGCCGGTGTAGTAGAGGTTGCCAACCTTCTTGCTCCGGTGCGCCGGCCGCCAGAGCGCCGTCTGCCGGAGGGTGTGGGTGAGGCCGAGCGCCGTCCCCCGGTAGGCGTTGTAGCGGTCGGTGAAGTCGGAGAGCGCAAATATCCGCCGGGTCACGACCGCATCAAGGATATTCTCACCGAGGATCTCCTCCATCCGGCTCATGAGGAGGTTGTAGAACCGCTCGCGGAGCGCCGGGGTGTCCTCGATGCCGGGGGCGAGCGGTGCGAGGACGAAGAGCGTATCGGTGCCTTCCGGGGCGGCGGTCGTGTCGGTCCGCGAGGGGACGTTGACGTAGAACGAGGGGTTCGTCGGCCAGGCTGCTTTGCCGGGGTCGAAGATCAGTTCGAACCCCTCCTCCCAGTCCCGTTCAAGGAAGATGTTGTGGTGCGCGAGCTTCGGGATCTCCCGGTTCACGCCGAGGTAGGCGACGAACGTAGACGGGGCGAGGACTTTCTTCGCCCAGTACGAGGCCGGGTAGGACCGCGAGCCTTCGGGAAGGAGGTGCAACTCCGCAAACGGATAGTCCGCATTGACCACGACGACGTCGGTCTCGTGCGCCCCGAGGGGAGTGACGACCCGGCGGGCGGTTCCCCTCTCGACGTCGATCGCGGTTGCCGGTTCGTTGTAGCGGTACTCGACCCCGAACTCCCGGCCGAGCGAGACCAGGGCCTTGACGACCGCCCGCATGCCCCCTTCCGGGTACCACACGCCCATGTTCATGTCGATGTGCGTCATGATGTGGTAGAACGAGGGGGTGTTCCGGGGAGAGCCGCCGAGGAAACCGATCGAATACTGGACGACCTTCCGGGCTTCGTCGCTTGTGAAACGCTTCCGGACATAGGTCTCCAGGTTCTCGAGAGGGCTGAGCTTCCTCCCTTTCGAGAGGAGACGCCAGTCGAAAAAGTCGAAGATGCTCCGGTAGTCCCGGTAGAGGAGGTCGTCGACGGTGATGCCGTAGGTCCCTTCCGACTCCGCGAGGTAGCCCTTCAGCTTCTCCGCTCCTCCTGGCTCAAACGACTCAAAGAGGGCATAGTTCTTCTCGATGTCCGCCGAGATGTCCGCGACCCGCTCGTCGCCGAAGAAGACCCGGTAAGAGGGGTCGAGCCGCACGAGCGGGAAGTAGTCTCCCGGGCTTTTCCCGAACTCCGCAAAGAACCGGTCATAAACGTCGGGCATCAGGTACCACGACGGCCCCATGTCGAACGTAAACCCCCTGTCACGGTGAACGCTCGCCCGGCCCCCGGGCTGCTCGTTCTTCTCGATCACCGTGACGTTAAAACCGCCCTTTGCAAGAAGAGCCGCGACGGAGAGACCTCCGAACCCGGCTCCGACAATGACAGCCCGCATAGACTCCCCCTTCCGGAATGGAAAGCGGGTGCAGGAAGACGCATCTCGAATATAAACCTTGGCGTCAGGGAAACGGGCAGGTGATGCGGTGCTCACGCCGGAGGTTCGTCCCGGAAGACGACCGGGATGGTCCCGACGGCGAGCGCCGCCCCGATAAGCGCCGGTATGGCAAGGCCGCTCCGCGTGAGGTAGCCGGTCCAGAACGCGAGGATCAGGAGGAGGCTTGCCGCAACCGTTCCCGGGATCGCCCGATCGCCCGCAACGAGCCGGAAGAGGGCGGTGTAGACCACCCCGGTCAGGACCCAGCCTGCGAAGTTCGAGGCCGGCACACCGTAGTAGGCGCCGCCGTCGGACCAGACCCAGAGGCCGGCGTGGACGACCGCGGGGTCGATGACGAGGTCGACGAGGAGGAGGACGAAGGTCCCGGCCGGGACCAGACGGCTCCAGGAGGTCCCGGCGGCGGCCCCGGCGAGGGTGACGGCGCCGAGGAGCATCGGGAGGTAGGCGAAGGCGACCGTCCAGGGGACGAGGCCGAAGACCCGGTAGCCGAGGTCGGCCGAATACGTGAACCGGCCATACGGGACGCCGGTCGCAACGGCATAGGCCTCGACGGCGAGCGGGAGGATGCTCAGGATGAGGAGGAGGGCAATGCCGCGGGCGGGGCTGAGCCAGCGGACGAGGGCGACGTAGGAGGGGAGGGCGAGGGCGACCAGGAAGACGACCGGGACGGCGGGCGGGACCGCCGGATCGTCGAACCGGACCACCAGGTATGCAGCGAGGAAGAGGGCGAGGGCGGCAAGAAGGAGGGCCGGCCGGATGGTGCGCATGGGCGGGGAAAGGCGGCGGCGGGGATAAACCTCCCCCTACCGTCCCCCGTTCCCGGCGAAGGTGAACCGGGAGTCAAGGATGCGCTCTTTTAAGTCCCGGCAGAGGTCCTCGGCGAGTGTCCGGCCCGACTGGCGAAGCGTGATCGGGACCTTCCGCCCCCGGACCCGGAGCGAGCCTTCGCCGGCCTCGAAGGCGTCGTTTTGGCAGGCGGCAACGCAGGCGGTGCAGGCGAGGCAGCGGTCCCGGTCGAGCCCGGTCTCGCGGGCAAACGCGCCCGTCGGGCAGATCGCGGCCGCGGCACAGGTCGAGCACTCCTCGCACCATTCGGGGTTGTAGGTCACCTCCCGGTCGACCCCCTGCCAGACGTCGGCGTAGGTCGCCTCCCCGAGAACGGTGCGGGTGTTGATGTCGGCAACCGGGAGGGCGATCTCCTCGTCGAGGACCCGGAGTCCCGCGACCTGCCGGTCGTCGAGGACCGGGATCGCGACGCCGAGGCTCGTGATGCACTCCGGGCCGGCGGAGGTCGCAAACCCGCCCATGTAGCGGGGCAGCATCCCGGCCATGTCGGCGATGGCCGTGAGGTTCGGCCGGGCTGGTGTGCTCCGGGTCCCCTCCCCGGTCATAATACCGGCCGAGCCGTTCAGGAAGACCGGCGTCCCGTCGCGGATGGCGAGCCTCGCCGGATCGTTCTGGAGGGGGTTGATCTCGCCGCACCCGCTGACCGAGGCCTCACGGCAGGGCCCTTCAAGCCCCGTGACCGAGAAGATCGTCTTCACCCGCGTGGGCCGGGTGTTGAGGTAGGCGGTGTAGTTTTTGTAAGCGCTCCGGGTCGTGAAGAGCCGGGCGTAGGCGAAGTCCTCGAGCGTCGCCTTCGCCTCGATCGACCGGTCGGCGGCCTCCACCACCACCTCGATCTCCCGGCCCTCGACGATATCGCGGAAGAGGTGGCCGCCCCCGTAGCCGGCACCGGCATGGGCAGTCCCGGAGACGATGACGTCGAGGAGGCCGAGGTGCTCGTTCGGGCAGGGGCCGGGCATGCAGGGGACGCCGTTTAACCAGGCCCGCTCCGCCCGCTCGAACGTCCCCGGCGCCGCGACCGGGACGGAGAGGATCGCCGCGGTCCCCGACATCACCCCGCAGGTTCCCGTGGTGACGACGTCGACCTCCGCGGCCTTGACCTCAGCACCCTCGCGGACGAGGCGCTTGAATTCAGCGGCCGTGTAGACGACCGCGGTGCCGTTCCGTATCCTCTCATCGATCTCTGCCAGCGTCTTCATGATATCAGGTTCTCCTACGCCCGGGCAACGCTCCCGAATTCGGCGGTGTGGTAGGTCTCGATCTCCTTAAACCCTCCGCCCGGCATGACCGGCAACGGCAGAGCGGCCGAAACCGCCGCAAGATCCGCGGTCAGGGGAAGGGGAGTATCCGGCGGAGCGGTATTCTTTGACCATATCCGGAAAAACATTATCGCAGTGATCATACTATAGTAGATCGATGCTCTCACGAAGAATCTTTGAAACCGGGTTTGCCGAGGCGCTCCAGGAGGAGCTCGCCCGGCAGGATATGAGCATCCGGGACCTCGCGGAGCGGGCGGGGATCCCGGCCGCCACCCTTTACAAGCTCACGTCGGGGAGAGCAGACCCGCGCCTCTCGACCGTCCGGCGGATCGTCAACGTTCTCGAGCCGCGGGAGAAGAGTTTCATCGCGGTGATCGCGGCCCGGTTCCTCCTCGACGAGATCGATAACCGGGATCTGGCGATCGGCGAGCGGAAGTACCGGATCCGGGGCTACCCGGCGGACACCCTCGAGGAGTGCATCGCCGCCGCGGCGCGGGCGGAGAAGGAGGGAGCGCTCGGGATCGTCTGCGCCCCGATCCTCGCCTCGATCGTGGAGAAGATCGTCGACTGCCCGGTCGCGATCATCAAGCCGCAACAGCGGACGCTGATCGAGGCGATCGAGACGATAGCAAAGAGGGTTTAGAGGAAATCCCACTCGAAAACGCGCCACCAATCCGGAGAAGATAGACACGGATGCCCGGACAGTTCTTTCCGGGGGAAGACCACCGGCGTTCACCTTTTTCTTGCCCGAAAGATCATGATCGCACCCGGGACTGCAAAAGCACCGGCCAGGACGTCTGAGCCCGGAGCCGTCCTACCCCGCGGCTCCAGCTCCAGGTCGAGACCGTTCGTCAGGCTCTCAAAGCCTATCTCCTCTCGGAGGCTGGAATAGCCCTCCCTCTAACCGTGATGGTCTGCCGGTAGCCGGGCGTTTCTACCGGATAGGTGCCGTTCTCGTGGTGGCCATCGCCACGAGGGGCCCATCATCAAGCTCTAAGAGATTGCTCCTATCGCAGCTGTCCCGCCCGACGCCGAATCTGAGATCCGGTCCTGCGGGCCGGGACACGGAGCATCCGGATACGGTCACAACCGCCTCCCGGCCCAGACTGCGAACACCCCGATCAAAAGCGCTGCAACTGCAGAGAGAAACCCGAAACCCGGCGCAACAACGGCCGGATCGTCCCGGATCACCACGAAAATGTCGTTTCCATTGCTCACGGCAATCTTTTGTCCGTCAGGCGACCACTGGTGCATCCGAAAGTCGTACCCCGGAACAAGAGGTTGCAGATCCGATCCTCTGTCGTCCATCACCCAGACCGACGACGGGAGACGGGACTGCGAGTAGAACGCGATTTCTTCTCCGTCCGGGGACCAGACCGGTGCGGTGTCGATGTTTTCCGAGGCCAGGCGGCGCATGTTACTTCCGTCGGCGTTCACGATCCGGATCTCGAACGAGACCTCCCCGGAGGAGGTCTTGGGAGTTTTCACGGCATAGAGGATCTCGCGCCCGTCGGGAGACCAGGAGAACTGCAGGACATCTTCCCCGTCGGGAGTTATCTGCATTCCGCCCGACCTATCGACGTTCATCACCCGGATCACAGCTGTGCCGGAGGCCCGGGAGAGGTAGGCGATCCCGTCGCCCCCCGGGTGCCATCGGGGCATCAGGGCATCACCCGAGGAGGTAAGCCCCCGTCCTCCGCTGCCATCCGGGTTCACGACCCGGATGTCGGCCTCTCTACGGATCTCCGAGAGGTTGATATTCATCGAAGCACGACCGCCACGCTCATCGGCAGTTGCTTCCCTGATATCCGCACCTCCGAAGAGGCACGACGTATACGCGATCATCCTGCCGTCCGGGCTCCACTCCGCCCCGTAGCCCTGCGGCCCATGCAGCCAGGGGACGACGTTTGTCCCGTCGGTCACCTGCACCGGACCGGTTCCGTCGGCGTTCATCACCCAGAGATCGTATGAGCCCGATCTGTCGGATATAAATAAGATCTCCTTTCCGTCGGGGGACCAGGGGTTCGTGACGAAGAAGTCCCGCGACCCGGCCGGGGTCAGGTCCGTCCCGGCGGTCCCGTCGGCGGCCATCACCCGGATGGTCATATCCCCGGTGGCGGGGTCGAACGAGATGTACGCGATCCGCTCTCCGTCGGGAGACCAGAAGGGAAATCCGTCCAACTCAGGGGTATCGGTGAGCTGGAGGATCTCGGCCGCGGCTGCGGCCCCCGGGAAGAGGAGGAGGCAGATCACGAACGGGATGATGCAGAGCCCTTTGCAGTTCATGCTCTATGCCCTCAGGGAGTGATTACACAGGAACACGTAGCCTCCTCGGTCAGTATCGGCACAGCGCTGGCACAGTAGCACTTGGCTTGGGTCGTAACCTCGACTGTGTAGGAGGGGGGAGGAGACGGAGATGAAACGATTAGGTTTGCCGAGCCCGCCTGTATTGAGGTGCCGGGATAACGATACTCATGCCGTCTAAACTGACCGTTCCAGCTGGCCTTCGCGATCACCGTCAGGTCGCAGCTGTAGCCCAGCCCGGAACACTCTTTCTCATGGAACGTGATACAACCGCTTGCAGACCATTCTACCGTAATGTATCGCGTACCGTCCGTCCTTTGGTATAATTTTGCGGAGATAATTTTTGCCGATGCGTTATACTTGAATGTCTGGACGGGACCACATGAACCAAGAAGTTGATCCGCCATAGTTAGTCCCTCCGCAAGAGAGCCGGGTCTTCGATCCTCTTCCATCTACGCTGCGGCAAATCTTGGTCCGGCCGTCTCAACGAGACTCGTCCGTGAAGAGCTTCTCGATCAACGGCGTCAGGCCCCCTATTCTTGCCAATTTCTGCACATCCTGCCGTCCGGGGTCGCATACTCACATTCCCTAGAACAGCATCAGGATCACCAAGGAATGACCTCGTTTTGATGTTTCTGTTCATTTGCTTTCCTCCATCTTACTACCCGGAGGCGAACGAGGCATACATTCAAGTACCGCGAATGCGTATATCTCCTTTGCCTCCGGGCATGCGGGACGTTCACCCATCCGATTCGCTCTTGGCCGGGTGGACCTCCCTGCGCTTCGGGATACCGGTACCCACATGTGAGAAATCAACGTTCTGCTATAAACGATTTCTGTCGAACCTCTCTACACGTTGAGGCTGTTCGATTCATTTTGCTCCCGGAAACATGCCGCAGCTGACCGAGGACTCACGTTGTGCCGTTAAATGACGAGCCCTCCCGGTAAGAGAGGAGCGGAGCATCCATTCGTCCCGATAGAGTATCCGTAAAACTGGTTCGCCCGGCGCACGAGGACTTCACCGGGTAAGCGCCCCGTATCAATGCCGGTCGATACGGGCTGGTGAAGAAACGATATATCTCTGAATTTTTGCGGACCCAGGTCTTCGTATACATACCGAGCACCGCAAATCCCCCATCTGAGGTCTGCACGATATCCGCAACGATATTCACCTCCGCCCTCGTGCCGGTTTGATCCCGGGCAATTTCGCCGCGATCATCGAATTTCACGATATGGATCGGCGACCCGAGATAGTTCCCGAAGGTGTAACCGTCGCTCTGGGGGCTCTCAAGGCAGGCACAGACATAACCCTCGTCGGAGGTCCGGGCAACCGGGCAGGACATATAGAACTCCGTTACGCTCATATCCGAGCCGTCCCGGCCAAGGGATCGGTCGACCGTGACCGATCTTCCGACAGCCTCTCCTTCCAGAGTCCTACCTACCCTATAGAGCAGATCCACGCTACCGTCCGGCTTCTCCCGCACCGAGTATACGCGGTAAAGCGTGACTTCGGCAAACTCAGGCCCTTCCTCGAAGGTGCGACTCCAGATGACGTTACCCCCTCTATCGAGCCGCATCATCCAGAGCGGATGGCTATCCGTCGTCCCTGCAACGATGCATCCCCCGTCCGATGCCGGGATGATCCCCAGAGCGCGTCCCAATCCGAGAGCCGGATAGGTCCGTTCCCGGAGCAGCGACCCAATATCGTTCACGATCGCCACCCAGACATCTCCACTGTACTTGCTCCCTGCAGTCACGGTGCCTCCGGCCGGCAGATCGGGGATCGAGACGGGTCAAGAATGCACCGATGACGAAGAGAACGGGAAACCAGAAGACCCGGCCGATGGAAGACACAAGAGATGTGTAGAGGTCAGGAAGATCGCCACGACAAGAACGGTATCGACCGGCTTCTCGCTGACGACCATTTTTCATATCCTCCTCAGGATTGCTACCCGGTGCCCTCGCCGCCGGAGATGAAGGGCTGCTCACCCCCCCGTGCGGTACTCCTTCATCACGAAGAGCAGGCGGGCATCCCCGTTCAGCCGCTCTGCAAACTGTTCCCGCCCGTCCCGGTCCCCGGGATACGCGGTCATGCGGGCAAACCGCATCTTCTCGAGCGGGAAACCCTCCGCGAGGAGCAGGTTCGTGATATCCTCCTCTTCCATCTCTGGCGGGTTCTGGCCGATGTCGAAGAGCCAGAGCGTACGATCCCCCACGGTCCTCGGGTTCTCAAGGAGACTCATAAAGAAAGCCCGGTTGGCATCAACCACCAGGACGGTTGCGTGGTTCTCAAGACGGGCCCGGTATCCGGCGAACTCTGCGGTCGTCGCGTTCAGGCAGAGCCAGGTGTACGTAGGTCCGGTCTCGATACCTCCCGGGATGGAACCCCCGGCAAGGTGCCCTTCGATGATAGCGGAGATCTCGTCATCGGACATCCCGGCATCGTAGGCAACGGCGATCTCCCACTCCGCCGTCCGCTGCCATTCTTCCAGTTCCTTCTGCCGCGCGATCAGCTCCGACTCGGGTATGGGAGTGCCGGGAGGCAGTGTCCAGGTCGACGACACCTTCCTGGTCTCGAAGAACTCCTCATAGAGTTCAAAACTCTCCTCAGAGAGCGGTTGCCGGAGATCGATCTCGCGGTCCTCAGCAAATGCGAGGATCTCACGAGAACGGACATCGGTGCCGCGCCAGTCGGCGACCCTCTCCTCGACCTCGTCCCGGGTGAGGACACGTCCGCGATGATCGACGACGGCGGCACCTTCGTCTGCCGGTTCCCGCTCCACCATCCTCCCGGATGCCGGGTCGAACAGGAGGAGCGTCTCGGTATCGTTCGCCGTCATCACCCGTACGAGAACACCGGTGATCGGTGGGGCATAGCAGGGGAGAGCGTCCAGGATGTTCCAGCCGGGATATGCGCGCTCTGCTGCGGTGACGGCCAGGGGTATGGCGTTCTCGGGGTCGAAGGTCGACGGCGTGGTCCCATACTCAATCATCCCACCGCCGAGGACCGTCCGGGCCGGGACCTTGATGCTCCCGATCGCCGCACCGCCGCTCTCCACCGGGTAATGGTAGACGAACGGCCTCCCGTTGCGGTCGAAGAAGAGCACGGATCCGGCCCCGATCGTGGCGCTCCTCCAGGCCTCCCCTTCGGTGAGCCCCGGACCCGCGACGATGAACCCGACGAGCGCCGCGGTCGCGTGATCGCGGGCGGTCTCCTCGGCGACGAGGTACGGGTCTGCAGGCTCCGCTTCGGCCGGAGGGAAAGTCAGGAAGACGACGCTTGCGACAACGATGCATGCGATACCGGCAATAGCGACTGTAAGGCTCCGTCCGGTCATGATATCACCTTCAGGAACTTGAAACGAGTGGAACAGCTCATTTTAGAGTCTCCGATTTTAATGAATATGTCTATTTTGAGGCCACTTTTGAGGTTTTCCTTAAAAATTGGGGATTTCGATCAATCAACCAAAATAAACCCATCGTGACGAATAGAATTCCAATTCTCCCACTTGACACTTCCCTCATTTACAGGACCGGGGTCAAATATGTACAAGTAACGACTCCCATCGGAACTGGAAGCCCATCCAGCGCATGCTCTGTCATGACCTGGAATAGACGACATTAGCGGATCGCCACGTGTCTGGATATGGGTATAGGCAGTATTCCATGCAACCATAGGAGTGCCCCAATAATCTGTGAGATACCGACCTAAATGATCGGGCGGAAAAGTATTGTAGCCGTAGTAGTGCAGTTCATTACTCCAGATCGCTCCAGTTGGCAAGGGAGGTGTCGACTTATCCCATGCCTCCATTTCGTCAGCAATGTGATTCATATCATGAGCCACGCCGAACCATTGCGCAATCATTTTTCCGGATGCAACGGCACACCACAATGAGTTGGGCTGGGCAACTAAATTGTTGATATTCCAGATTTTCCTGTATTCAAGTGTATCCTCAGAGAGGCTGAGCTCATCATGATTATACGAATTTTCATAATTCCACTGCCGGATTCTCTCTGGATACTCCAACTGAGGAATTTCGTCGTAGATCGACCAAACAGCGGGAACGTCACTGGAATCAGAGAAATTCGCTGACACAATAGAATAATCACGGGCATCAAGAATAATGTACTCTTCACTTCCCGATGAGACATTGCAACAATGTACCATTACCCCAATCTCGGGATAACTATAACACACGAGCACCGCTGAAATAAATCTCAGATCTTCATTTTTTTGCATGAATGCTGTTTTAGCGTTCGTCATCACCGCTTGATAATCCAGAGAGGAGGGCGTTTCCTCAATCGTACAAACTGTGCAACCAAGAACCTTTGATGCAGCAGCCTTAATCATACCGATCTCTTTGCCTTCGTCTTCGATAGAGAACTGATGATACAGGGGGACACCACGTATATCATAGATCAGGAGCGGATCTGGGTTGATGCTTACTTTTCCAGACACATTATCCATAGAAAACGCACCAGAATTTAGGAAATCGTTGAATACATTTTCCGAATTCTTTAGTGCAAGTTCAGCAGAAACATAGTTTTCTTCCAGTACCGCCCTATTATCCAGTGCGCTCGCTGCCGGCGCAATTGCTGACCCTAGCAATATCAACATGATAAATGCCGTGGGGAGTTGCATTCTTGCTTTCCTTTTCATTTTCTTTCCTCGCTTTTTCTCACGGGGGCGAAGGAAGTGCATGCTTAAGTACCTGCAGTGACAACTCTTATTCGCCTCCGGGCTTGTGGGGTTCTTCATTCGGGCGTCAACCAGGGATGGGGGGACCCCGCGCTTCGGGATACCGGTACCCACGTGTGAGAAATCAACGTTCCTCTATAAATGATTTCTGTCGAACCTCTCTACACGTTGAGGCAGTTCGATCCGTTTTGTTTCCGAAAACATCCCGCAGCCGACCGAAAACTCACACTGCACCGACCAATCGAGAACTCACACAGTCGAGGGAGAACCGGTACCGGAGTCATGTCCCCCCACAGCAGCCGCTGTTTTTTTATAGAACGTCTGAGTTCGGCTGTCAACGATCATATGTTTCAATTGATGGAGACGTTCTCCTCCAGAGGGCGGAAGGGTTCGCCCAGACTGTCGCGATAATAGATCCATGGCTCCACGGGGATAATACCGGTTTTTCCCGGGGGAATCCGCTCCACTATCGAAACAAGGTAGTCGGGCCTGCGCTCACCGAAGGTGGTGCTGCCGGATACGCTAACGTTGATGCTTACCGAGATGGGGTTCGGATCGCTCGATACGGGGTGGAGCGAACCAGAATGATAATGTATGGAAAGTCATCCGGGGTATTCCCCGCCTCAAAGAGTCGGGAAGATGTCGGTACAAACACGTCCCCCTGCACCTCCTCAAGCGAGGGATCTTTTGAGAAATCTCGTGAAATAGCGGCAGAGATGTCTGTGAGATTTGTACCGACCAACCGCAATGCAAGCATTTCTTCATCCTTTGTCATAACAGGCAAGGGCGTACAGTTATCAGAGACCATCCGCTGAAGGTCTTCTTCGAAAAAGATCGGTGAACCACCAATTGCAGGAACGGGAACAACAATCTCTGTGGTTGGATCTCCTTGGTAGTCGGACAATCCGGTAATGGAAACGACATATGGATAATGTCCCGAGGAATGCCCCGATACCATCTGAGTTTGACGATAGTGGACGAGAATATTCCCGCCGATAGCAACAATTGCGATCACAAGAAGCGAGACGCCGATAACTATGCCTAAAAAGGAGATTATTGAGGGGACCATCTCCCATTCACCCCCTGAGATTCACCTCATAACGTAATTCACAGATCCGGGAGAGCACGCAGTCCTGGGAGAGCGACGCTCACGATCCGCCGTGGGATTCTCCGCATGAGATCGCCCATCATAATGGCATGATACCCCCGGGAATGACATAGTAGTCGGCCGGTACCGGAACGAATCCCGGCGCTGTGCTCAGAACGGTCGTATCCACCGTCGCCGCCCAGATATCCCCGTTGACCAGATGTTTCCTACCTCCGCCGCCCCGGTATCTGAGGTCGAACGAGATCGGGGCCGCATCCTCCGGCGGCGGGACGAAGCCGTCGAGGAAGACGAC
>JAEWMO010000087.1 GCA_023457135.1 Methanobacteriota archaeon
AACCCGTTGCGGCCCAGACCGCGGCATCCGCGGAACCCATGACCTGGACCCTCCCCCCGACACCTCCCACGCTCCCGGTGGAAGAGACGCCGGTTGAGACCGATGAGGTGACTCCGGTCGAGACCGAGGAGACTCCTGTGGAGGAAGAGACCCCGGTCGAGACGGAGGAGACACCCATCGAGACAGAGGAGACTCCTGTGGAGGAGACACCGGCTGAGACTCCGATCGGGGTTATGGAAACCGGGACCTTCAGTGTGGACGATGAGGAGACCGCTGGCCCGACCGGTGAGGGTACCTTCAGCGTGACGGAGGACGAAACTCCCGATTCGACCGCCAACGGGGGCGGTGAAGGGACCTTCAACACCATGGATGATGAGGCCGCCAATGTGACCGGTGAGGGAACCTTCAACACCACGGATGATGTGGCCGCCAACACGACCGGTGAAGGAACCTTCAACACCACAGTGGATGAGACCGCCAACGGGACCGGGTCCATCGTCGTAACCGGGACGGATGAAGTGCCGGCAGAGACATCCACAACCGAGATGCCGACGTTCACACCGCTCGGAGGAGCGGAAGTGGTTCCGAGCCCGACGCCGGCGGCTCCTCTCTCGCTCATCGGCGCCGTTATAGCCATTGCAGCTGCCGGACTCTTTGTCGTGATGCGGAGAGGCCGAAGATAACACCACCCTGAAACGGACCGGGATGAGCGGATCACGCCGTCGGTGAATGTGCCGTGACCCTGCACCCGGTCTGCCCGGCATCAGGGGCGGAACTGCGCTGCCGCAGTTCCCCGCCCCGGCCCGGGCTGAAGATCGTGTTCCTTCCCGCATCGATCGACACGACGATGCCGGGTTGTATACAATGATTTGTATACTTCATTTTAAATTACATGAGTGCAAATAGACAGATATAAATATTGATCGGCACAAAAAGCACTTGCTCACGAGGGAACGAGTGGATGTCGACAAAAGACCGTATTAAAGAAAGATATAGCGATACCCAGCGAAAGATCCTGTACCATCTCAAATCCGGACTGAAAGCAGGCAAATCCTACTTCAAATCGAAGTACATTGCAACCGATCTGGGCCTTTCTCCAAAAGAGGTCGGCATTAACCTTGCTATCCTCTCGGAGATCTGTGATGAGCTGGATATCAGGCGCTGGAGTTACTCGAACAGCACGACATGGCGTGTTACCCCCCGTGCATCATAATTTTATTCTGGAACGCCGTACTCTACGGCATGAAGATTCTGGAGTTTGAAGCACCCGTCGAATTTGTGGCTACCATCAACGAGCACAAGGATTGCCTCATGTCCCAGGACAAGAGTTATGAGAATCCGGAAGTGCTCTGGTTCAACATCGATATCCCGAAGGGGCACGGGGTACGGGCCGGGGATCGGGTAAGGATCACCGTCGAGAAAGTCTGAATTCAGAGGTAGCCGGGCAGCGTCTCCAGGGTGATCCGGTAGGCATCCACCTCGTCGACACTGACGATGAGGTAGAAGTCTTTACCGCCCCTCTCGACATTTTTGATGATGCTGCCCGGGTACTGCAGAACCGCTCCTTCTACGATCTCCCCGGTCTCCCGCTCGACCAGCGCCATCCGGAAGCGTGCCGCCTCGGGCCTTACTGTTGCGGTTACGCTGCAGTTGAGCCTCCAGACATTGTACGGAACGTAAAACGCCTCTGTAATGCCGCCTTTTGCCTCCTCAATGCAGGCAAACGGGACGATCTCCGTTGTCCTCGACCACGGCGGGTCGGAACCGCCGTAGGAGGTGAGGTTCGCGGGGAGGTGACAGCGGGGATAATCCCAGATCCCGGTCGTATACGCGATTCTCTTCAGTTCAGGCAGTCCGGGGGCCTCCGGGGTGGGGGAAGCGGTGATGGACGGTGTCGGGGTATTCTCCGGTGCGGAGATATCCGGCGTTGCCGGCCCGGCCTCCGCTGCAGGCATATGGACGGCCATGGCTGCCGCGGAGACAAGGATCAGGGCGGCAAGGATGCTTACGACGTCGCCTTTGTCCACAGATGTAGAGGGATGTACGAGGTAAAAGACCTTCGGGTTTATACCGGCATCCACTCATCGAACGGTGCGGTAACGGATATCTGATTGCTGAGACATCCCTGTTTCTCAACAAACCCCCTCTCTATCGCCGCAGCAAAACGGAACCGTTAATACGAAGACGATGCCACCGTCCTGATGAGAGCATGGAAATCACCGAAGTGCGCACGTGGGTCATCTTTTATCTGCTCTCGTTCGTGGTGCTCCTCGTCGCGACCTTCATCACGACGCAGAACGACGGGCAGCTCTGGATCAGCCTCATGCTCATCATCATCGTCGTCGGCGTAAACTTCTTCCTGCTCTTCTCCGAGTTGAAACGCTACCAGGCCCGGAAGGCCTTCATGCACCGGATGTCAAAGTTCGAAGAGCCCGGAACGGAAAGCGATTCGTCCGGTCACCGATGGTAAAAATCTTACGTTTACGCCGCTTTTCTGAGTATCTTCTGCATGATGTTGTATGGCTTAAAGAGGTGCTCGACCTCTCTTCCCAGGTACTCGGTCTTGCCCATGACGTAGTAGCCGTCAACGGCGAGTGCACCGTGGAAGAGACGTGTCAGTTCATTCTTCTGGCGTTCGGTGAAGTAGATGGTGACGTTCCGGCAGGAGACGGCATCGAGGTATCGCGCGATGGGAACGCCCGACATCAGGTCGTGCTGCCGGAACTTGATGATCTCCTTGAGATGGGGGCGGACCTCGAACGTGCCGTCCTCGCGGCTGATGAAGTGCCTGCGGAGCTGGCGCTCGTCCACGTTCTCGAGCGCCTTGCGATCGTAGATGCCGGCTTTCGCTTTCTCCAGCACCACAGCGTCGATATCGGTTGCATAGATCGTCACATTGACGCCGTCGCGAAGCGCGGCGAGATCGTGTGCGAGAATGGCGAGCGAGTACGGTTCTTCACCTGTGGCGCAACCCGCACACCAGATCCGGATCGATCCGTGCCGGGCAGCGAGGTCCGGCAGCACCTCCCGCCGCAGCACTTCAAAGACCTCCGGGTCCCGGAAGAACTTGGTGACGTTGATCGTGAGAGCGTTGCGGAGCAGGTCGACCTCCTCCGGATTTGCGAGGAGGTACTTATGATAGGCCTCGAAGTCTGCGGTGCTGGTCAGGCGCATCCTTGAGAGGATACGCCGTTTGATATAGTCCTCTTTATAGTTCGAACACCTGATCCTGACCAGTCTCTCGATGCTCTTCTGGAGCGAAGCAAATGCATCCATCTCTTCTCTCGCCGGGGGCCGGTTACGGAGCATTCTGGTAATGTCCGAGGTCGCCGATCACTTTCTGAACATCGAGCCAGATGATGAGAGTCTTGTCTTTGTCGTCGCTCTCGCCTCCGATCTTGATGATTGCCTTGACGTAACCACTGATTGACGATGTGATGCCGTCGTTGATGCGTTCTATCTGCTCGTTCCTGACCGAGATGACGCTGTGAACGTCGTCCACGATAATGCCCAGGTTCGAGCCGCCCGAGACGTCCGGCATCAGCACGACGATCTTCTGGTTCTCGATACTTCCCGATCCGGGGAGGCCGAGCAGGTCCCTGAGATCGATGATGTTCGTGATCTCGCCCCGCAGGTTGATGATGCCTGCAAGGTACCGTGGAGCACGGGGAAGGGGAGTGATCGGCATCATCTCCACGATCTCCCGTGCAATCTGGATATCCAGTGCGTAGTGTTCTTCCCCTAACTGGAATTCCACTACATCTACGGATGCTGCCATCGTCCCTCCTGTCAGTTCATCTTGAACTGCCGCATGACCTTCTCGAGC
The DNA here is from genome assembly GCA_023457135.1 of Methanobacteriota archaeon. Classification (GTDB taxonomy): domain Archaea; phylum Halobacteriota; class Methanomicrobia; order Methanomicrobiales; family Methanoculleaceae; genus Methanoculleus. The sequence continues at coordinate 3,827 of JAEWMO010000087.1, forward strand.
TGCTCGGCCATACCTGCCAGTTCATGAGACGCGCTCCCGACTTCCTCCGTCGATGCGCTGACCTCTTCGGCGAGTGCCGCCATATCCTCGGTGCGGTCCAGGTTCTCCTTGGTCATGTGCATGGACTCGTCCATCTTCTGCATGACGTTGTTGGTGGAGCCTGCCTGGTCTTCGGTGGCCTTCGTGATCTCGGTGATGCCGTGGGCGACAACCTCCACACCGTGGACGATCCGGTTCAGGCTCCCGATGACCTTGTTGACGCTCTCGATGCCGGCCTGGATCTCCTGGTGGGATGCCTGCATGGAGTCGGCGGTCTTCTCGGTGCTCGTCTGGATCGTCCGGATCAGGTCCTCGATATCCTGGCTCGCCCGCTTGGATTCGCCGGCAAGGTTCCGGATCTCGCCGGCGACGACCGCGAACCCGCGTCCGTGTTCTCCGGCGCGGGCCGCCTCGATTGCAGCGTTCAGCGCAAGAAGGTTGGTCTGGTTCGCGATATCCTTGATGAGTTTGACGATGTTGTCGATCTCCCGCATCTGGTTGTTGAGCGTGCTGATCTCGCTCACGGTCTGCTTGGAGATCTCCTCGACGAGCAGCATCTTCTTCGTCGCGACCTCGCCGAGGGTGGCCGCGTCGTTGCCCTCTCTCGAGGCCTTCGAGGCGTGCTCCATGACCTCCTGCGACGTGCTTGCAATCTCTTCGATGGATGCCGAGAGGTCGTTGATATCCTTCCCGATCTCCTCGATCTTCTCAAGCTGCCGCCGTGCATCCTCCGACGACTGCTGCGTCGAGACCGCGACCTGCTCGGTGGCCCGGATGATCTCGTCGGAACTCTTGCTGAC
>JAEWMO010000088.1 GCA_023457135.1 Methanobacteriota archaeon
CGAGGAGATCAAGCAGCTGATGCAGATGTTCGTCTACGAGATGACCCAGATGATGGTCGCCCGGGGCGGCCAGGTGGTCTTCTCGTCGGTCCAGCTCTCCCCCGGCGTCCCCACCCTCTGGCAGGACAAGCCCTGCGTCTACCGCGGGAAGGTCTGGGACGGGGAGCAGGCGCCGCTCCGGACCTATGGCGAGTTCGAACGGGAGGTCCGGCTCCTCTTCAAGGCGCTGATGGAGGTGATGCTCGAGGGGGACTACTGGGGCAAACCCTTCTCCTTCCCGAAACCCGAGATCAGCATCGAGCCCGACTTCCTTGCCGAGAACGAGGAGTTCAACCGCGAGCACCCGGATCTTCCCACCTACCACGACCTCTACCTGATGACGTTTGAGCTCGCGTCCAAGTACGGCACCCCCTACTACGACAACCAGATCCCCGGCTACCGGGGCGCCGGTGAGGGGATCTCGTGCTACCAGTGCCTTGCGGGCGACGAACTCATCCCGGTGGCCGGCGACGACAGCTGGATCACCGTGAGACCTATCCAGGACCTCTTCAAGGCCGCAGCGAAGAACGGGCGGCGGATCGACCCATTCGGCACGGAGTTCGCCTACTACGACGGGATGGCGCCGAGCGTTGACTTCGCCACCCTGGACTCGTCCCTCCGCCCCTTCCGCGGCGTGATGCGCCGGCGGTATACCGGGGACCTTCTCAGGATCACCCTAGAGTCGGGCCGGGCGATCACTGTCACGCCCGACCACCCAGTCTACCACCTCAATGGTGACGGCTTTGCGCGAGCGGCGGCGGGAGACCTCAAGGCAGGCGACTACCTGCCGGTACTGAAGGCGGGCGGGTTCTGCGAGAGCCCGGTCGCGGAGATCGACGTCGCGGAGGTCCTCGCGAAGGCAGGCCACGCGAGCGAGGTCCGCGCCACGGAGGAGACCGTGAATATCCGCGGGGCAAAACACCCCGGCCTCCCCCGCATCCTCCCGGTCAGCCGCGACCTCGCGGCGTTCCTCGGCTACTACCTTGCGGTGGGCTCAAGCGAGCGGACCGGGCGGCGCTACACGGTCAGGCTCTCGCTCCCGAAGCATGGTTGGGACCTTGCGGCGGATGCCGCCGGGTGCATCCGCGCCGCCCTGGGGTTCGAGCCGCAGGTCCGCGAGTCGGCAGCGGGAACTGATATCGTCGTCAACAGCAAACTCGTTTACCTCCTGGTCGACGCCCTAGGTTGCGGCTCTTCCGACGGCGGCAGGACGGTGCCGGACCTCCTCTTCAACCTCGATGCGACGCTCGTGGGCGACTACCTCGGCGCGGCCTTCAGCATCGCGGAGAAGAGAGCCTCCCTGCGCCGCCCCCGGAGCATCAGGCTGACGGCAGCCTCCCGTGATGCGGCCCAGAAACTGGTCTGGCTGACGCAGCAGATCGGCGTCCAGATGAACTACGTCAAACGGGCGACACGGGTCTGGCGGCATGGCAACGGAGATCCAGAGGAGCGATACATCTGCAGGATCACAGATCAGGAGCAGATCGACCGGTTCGCAAGCGCGACCGGATGCTTCGAAGAGGTGCCACGGGGCCGGCAGACTGGAGGCGCCTTCTCCCGCCTCCCGGAGAGCGCGACCTCTGCCGGGTATACCGCCGTCGCCTGCGCAAGCAGGTGCAGTCTCGGCGGGATGGAAGGGGTCCAGGTCTCGCTCGTCCTCCCACCCATCGCGCGCACGGCCGGGGCGAACCGGCTCGCCGACGGGGACGTCCACCCGCTCCGGATTCGCTCGATCGAACCGGTCGAGCACGACGGCTACGTCTACGATCTCGTCGATGTCGCCGATACCCACACCTTCGCGAATGTGTTCGGGATCGTGACCGGAAACTGTTGCGCTTACCAGTTCTCCTCGCTCGCTGACGAGGACGCCGGGTTTGAGGATAAACTCTACTTCCGCGAGGGGAAACACTTCTCGATGGGCTCCTGGCAGGTGATGTCCATCAACTGCCCGCGGGCGGCGTATAAGGCGGAGGGCAACCAGGAGCGGCTCTTTGCCGAACTGAAGGCGCTCATGGACATCGCCGTCGACCTCTTCCGGATCAAACGCCGGTGGATGTCGCTGATCCGGACGAACGGCCGGATGCCGTTTGCGATGCAGCGTCCCAAAGACCCGAACACCGGCGAGCGCGGCGCCGTCGCCGTGGACCTCGAAGGCCTCGTCTACACCATCGGTGTCGTCGGCGTCAACGAGATGGTGCAGCACTTCACCGGCCACCAGCTCCACGAGTCGAAGGACGCGTTCCGCCTCGCCGTCCGGGCCATGACGGAACTCGAGATGTACTCCCGCGAACTCTCAAAGAAGCACAATATGACGATCGCCCTCGCCCGCACCCCGGCGGAGACGACCGGCCAGCGGTTCGCGGTCGCCGACCTCCTCGATGAGCGGTTCAGGGACCACACGCTCAAGGTCATCAAGGGCGACGTCGATAAGGCGCTCGATATGCTCGGCACGACGCTCGATCTCCCGATCTACTACACCAACGGGACCCACGTCACCCCGGCGGCCCCGGTCCCGCTCACGAAGAGGATCGAGATCGAGCACGTCTTCTTCCCGGTCGTCGACGGCGGGAACATCTTCCATATCTGGCTGGGGGAGGCGCGCCCCGACCCCCGCGGGCTGATGGAGATGGCGATGAACCTCTGCCGGACGACCCAGATCGGCTACTTCGCCTTCACTCGGGACCTGACGGTCTCCCTCAAGGAGTACCGGGAGTTGAAACCGGCCCGCCAGGACCGGGGAACCGGAGCAGGCATCTCCCCCGCGGCCGACCGGGCGGATGCCTGACCAGGATCATACCTTTTTTGACATTTCGGGATGATCCTGATAGGAGACCGCCCGGCGCGACGCTGCAGCGGTTCGTGAGGCTTACCCATGATCGATCTCAAAACCTCGCTTCTTGCGATCGACGTCGGCAGGGGCACCCAGGACATCCTGGTCTACGAGCCCGGCCGGTCGATCGAGAATAGCATCAAACTGGTCCTCCCCTCCCCGACCGTGGTCGTGGCAGGAAAGATCCAGGAGGCGACCCGGGCCGGGCTCCCGGTCTTCCTCGAAGGGTTCCTGATGGGCGGCGGCGCGAACACCGGCGCGATACACGAGCATCTGGCGGCAGGCCTCTCCGTCTCCGCCACCCCCGAGGCCGCGGCGACCCTCCACGACGACCCGGAGCGGGTCCGGGCGATGGGGATCGATATCCGCCCCGCCCCTCCGGGCGACGACGCAGTGAGGATCCGCACCACCGACTACATGGAGCCGGAACTCAGGAAAACCCTCTCCCTCTTCGGCGTTGCTTACCCGGAAAACGTCGCGATAGCGGTCCAGGACCACGGCTACTCCCCGCACCGGAGCAACCGTATCCACCGGTTCGAACTGATGCGGGAGCGGCTGGAGGCCGGGGACTGGGACCTCCTCTCGCTCGTTGCCGACCCCCCGCTCACCGATATGACCCGGATGCAGGCTGCCCGGTCTCAGGCACCGGACGCGCTCGTCACCGATACGGGGCCTGTCGCCCTCATCGGAGCGCTCTGCGACCCACGGGTGCGGCGAATGGCGGAATCCGGGGTGACCCTCGTCAATGCCGGGAACGGGCACACTCTCTGCTTCACCCTGAAAGGGCAGGAGATCTACGGGCTCTTCGAGCACCACACCGGCGCACTCGATCCAGAGAAACTGCAGCACTATATCCGGCGGCTCGCCGACGGCACACTCACCTCAGAGGAGGTCTTCGACGACGGCGGCCACGGGGCGGCGGTCAGAAAACCCCTCGCCACGAGCGCCGTGGCGATCACCGGCCCGAACCGGCTCCGTCTGCTCCCGGAAGCCTACCAGGCGGCGCCCTTCGCGGACATGATGCTCTCGGGCTGTTTCGGGCTCGCACATCTCTGGAAGACGTTCAGGGAGGGGTGAGGGGGCTCCGGATCGCAGAAAAGAGAGAGGTTCCGGCGCTCAGGCTCCGGTCCACCCGAACAACCCGCCGAAGAACCGCGCGATCCAGTCAAACGGCGACGATGACGAGTCGCCGGGGTTCTCTCCCCCTTCGCCCTCTTCGAGGGTCTGGATGGCCGCCAGTTTCTCGAGGCCGAGAGCCTGGATGGCATCCTGGTGCTCGACCGCCCCGGCTACGATCGCCTCGTAACCGATCCCCCGTTGCCACGCCCCGGTCATCGTCTCCGACGGATCGAGCATCGAGTCCTCGATGCCCGCAGCCGCGTAGATCTCAGGGAGAGACCGGCTCTCCGCCGGGACAGCAGCACCGTCGGGCCGGATCGAGAGCACCGGATCGGAGAGGGCCGTCGAGGGGATCTCCTGGCCGTCGATGAAGGCGTAGGCCCGGAAGGCAAAGAGGTCCGGCTTCGCCGAGAGGTTGGTGACCAGCCGCTCCTCAGGCAGGGTGAGGTCCGCAAGCGCCAGCCTTCCGGTCCGGGTGACGACCGAGAACTCCCAGACGCCGCGCTCCCCGTCACGGAGGCTCCGCGGCCCGCCGAGCCGCGTGATCTCGTAGACCCCGGTCTCTCCCGGCGGCGGCACCAGGACGACATACGCCTCGTCGCCCTCCGAGAGCGTTATATTCCGCGCCTCGACCGTCACGGTGACGGTGAACGTCTCCCCCTCAAAGACTGCCCGCGGGTGCCGGCCGCCGAGGATCATGGCCGTGTCGAGCAGCCAGTCGAGGTTCGCGATCTCCACGCCGCTCCGGGTGAGGACGACGTCTTCCGGGGTCCGGTCGAGGAGCGTCCCGACGCCCCTGACGATCAGCCCGTCGCGCGGGACAGCAACCGACGGCGGTGCCTCCGGCTCGTCCTCGGCGGGAGTGTACGTGGACACGGGACTGATGAGCTGGTGGCCGCCCAGGGGCAGCTCACGGTCGTAATACTGGTGAGCCCGGGCCATCGTCGCGTTCGGCCGCGGCGGAGCCTCCCGCTCCAGGGTGGGTATCGGGGACGGGTCCTCTTCCTCTTCCTCCTCTTCCTCACCCTCTTCGGTCGCGGTCACCGTCAGGGTGGGCTCCGGCGAGGCCGTTGCGGTCAGGGAAACGATGTCCATCGTCGTCACGTTCTCCCCGGGCCCCGTACCGTCGGTATCGTTTGGAGACGAGCCGGAGGTGGCGGGAGGAGCGGGAGTCTCCGTCGCCTCCATGGTCGGCTCCGTCTCTACCACGGTCGGTTCGGTCTCCGCCGGGGTGATTGCAAAGGTCACCGCCCTCTCCGTCACCGGTTTCTCCGCCGGCTCCGGCGTGGCCCCGGCAATGGACGGCACCTTCGCGGTGACGGGCTTCTCGCTGCTGCTGTTCTCATCGACCAGTATACCGCCGTCCTCTGCGGGGGCCGGGAGTGCGGTCGCGAGAGGAGCGGCCAGAACGACACAGAACACGACCAGCAGTAGTACAGGAATACGTCCGCAAGAAAGACCCCCCTTCAGGGATCCAGATGCACTGTGCACTTTGTTCGCGGGTTCTGCTGCGGATAGCGCAGGATCCACCATCCGTCCGGATCCTCGGTTCATGGTTCTCCCATGGAGCGCGCACTGATATAAATAATTTCCGGATCAGAGCCCGCTCAACACCCCGCGCTCCGATCGGCCCTGCGAGAGCGTTCCCTGAGCCTCAGGGGGCCTGCCACACGGGAACGGTGTGGGACCGGCACGGATCAACCCTCCCGCGAGCGTGAAGCCCGGTGAGACTGGGCCGGGCCGGGGACCGGCAACCGCCGCCGCCCGCAGGACCTTCATCGGATAAACGTTGATCCGGCCGGGCTAACGCCGGGGCTCTACAGTCTGCAAAGACACAGCATCCTACCGGAAGCGCCTGGAGATATCCGTGACGGGAGAGTTCCGGAACGGTTACAGTCAAAAAAGAGGAGTGTTCAGGCAGTCTCGTTCTGCATCAGCTGGACATCGGCGATGTCATGCTGCCGCTGTGCAAGAACCTTTGCCTTGAAGATATTCTTCCCTGCTTTGCCGATGGCAAGACCGCGGTCCTCGTCCCGCACCTCGACGAAGGCGACCTGCAGATCCTCTTCGTTCGTGTCGAAGTCGATGCCGGTGACCTGGGCGGGGAGGAAACAGTTCCTGAGGAACTGGGCCGGGTCTGCGGAGTACTCCACGACCTCGATCCTCTTGCCCATAACCTCGGAGGCCTTCTTGATGCTCGATCCGCTCTTGCCGATGGCAAGGCCCATGTCGCCGGGGTTGATCACGAAGATGATGCGCTCGTTGCGGTTGTCGACGATACAATCGCGGCTGCCTGCGCCGGTAAGGCTCTCGAACTGGGAGATGAGGCGCATGCACTCCTCAGTCAGTACGACCTGTGGCATCGTCTACACTCTCGCAACGCTCAAGATATCGGATTCACCGGGCTCGACCACGGCAAGCGCGCTCACGACGTAGGGCATACCGCAGGCTTTCCCGAGCTGGACGCTCGATCCCTCGTAGACGTAGACCGGGACATCGGTTTCTTTCACGAGATTTTTGACGGATTCAGGGCTGTTAGCGGCCACCACAACAAGTCTGGCCTTGCCTTCCTCGATGCATTCCCGGGTCTTGTTCTGACCGAGGAACACTTTACCAGTCTTCACGGCTTTGCGGAGTGAAGCATTAAAGTCCATAGATAGTTCTCCTAGATTTTCAGGTTGATTGCTCTTGCAATGAGTTTTACATCACCGGTGCCGAGCTGGATGGGCTGGCCCACGATCACGTTCTCGGTGACGCCGTTCAATTCGTCCACCTCGTTTGCGATTGCCGCATCCAGCAGGTGGTTGACTGTCACTTCGAACGCAGCACGGGAGAGGACACTCTCCTTCTCGCCGGCAATACCGTGCCGGCCGATCTGCTTGACCTCGCCGTCCATGCACATCATGTCGGCGACGAGCATGATGTGGCGGACATCGACGCCGATACCCTGCTCATTCAGGGTGCTCAGGGCCTCCTGGATGATCGCATTCCGGCCTGCCTCGATACCGAGCACATCGGCGATCTCGCTGATGTTGTTGCTCCGGGTGCGGGAGGTATCGACTCCCTCGACTTCGAAGACATCTTTTAGGTTGGAGCCCTCAGTATAAAGGATATACTCTCCGCCCTCTTTTCGAACGACCACACGCTCGATATCGTCGATACCCTGAACGATGACCTCTCTCACGTGTTCCGCGAGCTGGAAGAGGTTCTGGTAACTCTCCCGGTTCTTCGGGGTGAAGGTGATCGCCGCCCGCTTTACGTCGCTTTCGACCTCAAAGTCACGGAAGTGACGCTTTTCCCGGATCTTTCTCGGCCCCGTCTCGAAGATCTCCTCGACCCCGATCTTCCGCCGGTCGCAGACAGATTTGTTCAGCAGGACGAGAACCTGCATGTTCTCCATATCGATGGTGATGTCACCGAACTCGTGGAGGGGCGCAGCCTCGATCTGCCAGCTCACCTCACGGGCGCGGTCACGGTTGAACGCCCATTCGTCCAGCAGGTGGATCGCCATCGTGGGGGTGCTCGGCTCGCGCCGGGCATCCATGATCTCGATGAGCCGCGGGAGACCGAGGGTAACGTTGATCTCGGCCACACCCGCGTAGTGGAACGTTCGCATCGTCATCTGCGTGCCGGGCTCGCCGATCGACTGCGCCGCAACGACGCCGACCGCCTCGCAGGGCTCGATCCGGCTCTTCTTATACTCGGAGAAGACCATCTCCAGGATCCGGTCGAACTGCTCATCGGTGAGATCCTTCTCTGCCAGGCTTGCCTTCAGGTCTTCCCGGGTCCGGTACGGCAGATCGAGGGTGTCGATCCGCTGCTCCATATCACTGTTCACTTGACCTCCTCCTTTAAGACGCTCTCTACGATGCCTTTCACGTCGACCGGAGCACCGTAACTGCTCCTGCCGGGGTCGGTCCCGTCCTCGCCGTAGCGGAACTGGATGATCCGGCCTCCCGTCGTCCGGACAGTGCCGTCGTACGCCACCTTGAGGTCCTGCAGGGCGTTGATCATCCGCCGCTGCAGGTAACCGCTCTGCGACGTCCTGACCGCCGTGTCCACAAGACCCTCACGACCACCGATGGCGTGGAAGAAGAACTCGGTGGGGGAGAGCCCGCTCTTGTAGCTGTTGGCGATGAACCCGTGCGCCTCCGCACCGAGTTCGTTGCGCCGGAAGTGCGGCAGGGTCCTATCCTCGTAGCCACGCATGATCCGCTCGCCACGAACCGACTGCTGGCCGAGGCACCCGGCCATCTGGGTCAGGTTCAGCATCGAACCACGGGCACCGGAGACCGCCATCACCACGGCGCTGTTGTCCATACCGAGGTGCCGCCCTGCAATCTCACCGGTGCGGTCACGAGCCTTGCCGAGCACCTGCATGATCTGCATCTCGAGCGTCTCCTCAAGCGTCCGGCCGGGCATCGGCTCGAGCTGGCCTTCGTTGAAGATCCGGATCCGGCGGTCGACGTCGGTGACGGCGCCCGAAAGGACCTCGTCGATCTGGCCGTACTCGGTCCGGGTCAGGTCTTCGTCGTCGATACCGAACGAGAAGCCCTTGAGCATGATCCCGCGGATCGAGAGCTTGGTCACGTCGTCGATGAACCGGGCCGCCCGCTTCATGCCGTGCTGCCGGATGATCCGGTGCAGGATCTGGCCGTCGAACGCACCGATCGCCTTCTTGTCGATGGTGCCGGTGACCAGCTGCCCGGCGGCGACCTGGACGAACGCATCGTTCTCGCAGATCTCCCGCTTGCAGGTCTCGCAGTTCTGGCACGACGAGGCGCGGAAGATCATGTGCAGGTCGTCGGGCAGGATGAGCGAGAAGACCTGTTTGTTGGTCCAGAGCGGTCTTCCGTCCTCATCCCTGCTCTCCGGTTCGGGCAGGTGATCGATGGGAAGGTGCTGGGTGAGGTAGAGCGTCTCTTCTTTCGTGAAGCGGCGCGTCCCGTGCGTCAGGAGGAAGATACCCGAGATATGGTCGTGGATACCCCCGATGATCGGGCCGCCGGTCCTCGGCGAGAGGATGTTTGCCTGCACCGAGACCAGGATCTCGGCCTCGGCCCGCGCCTCCTCGGTCTGCGGGATATGCAGGTTCATCTCGTCGCCGTCGAAGTCGGCGTTGTAGGGCGGGCAGACGGCCGGGTTCAGCCGGAAGGTCTTCCCGTCCATCACCACGACCCGGTGAGCCATGATGCTCATCCGGTGCAGCGAGGGCTGCCGGTTGAAGAGGACGATATCGCCGCCTTTCAACTGCCGTTCCACGGTCCAGCCGGGCTCGATCATCTCGGTAACCGTCTCGAGGTTCGCGTCCGACAGACGCATCCTCCGGTTGTCCGGGCGGATGGCGTAGTTTGCACCGCAAGGGGACCGGATGGTGGGGCGCTCGGGACCGTTTAAGACGTACTGCTTCATCTCCTCGAGGTTGAACTGCGTCACCCGCACGGGGACGGTCATCTCGTTTGCGATGGCGAGCGGGATACCGACCTCGCCGATCGAGAGGTTCGGGTCGGGCGAGATCACCGTACGGGCCGAGAAGTTCACACGCTTACCGGAGAGCGAACCACGGAAACGGCCTTCCTTCCCTTTGAGCCGCTGGGAGAGGGTTTTTAAGGGCCGGCCGCTCCGGTGCCGGGCGGGCGGGCATCCCGCCACCTCGTTGTCGAGGTAGGTGGTGACGTGGTACTGCAGGAGTTCCCAGAGGTCCTCGATGATGAGCTGGGGCGCACCGGCGTCCTGGTTCTCCTTGAACCGCTGGTTGATCCTGATGATGTCCACGAGCTTGTGGGTCAGGTCGTCCTCGGACCGCTGCCCGTTCTCGAGGATGATCGAGGGGCGCATCGTGACCGGCGGTACCGGGAGGACGGTGAGGATCGTCCACTCCGGCCGCGCGACGTCGGGGTTGATCCCCATGACCCGCAGGTCTTCGTCCGGGATCCGCTCAAGGCGTGCCCGGATATCGGCCGGGGTCAGTTTGTGCTCTACTTTGCGCCCTTCCTCGACAAAGACCTCGGAGAAGGTCGTGGGCTTCTCGAAGTTGATCTTGAGCTGCTGTTCCCCGCAGTGGGGGCAGACCCGCTCCTTCTTGATGTCCTTCTCGGAGACGACGTCTCCGGGGAGTTCGCTGTCCTCGGGGCCGACGACCTTCTCGACCTCTTCGGCGGTCATCAGCAGCCGGGAACAGGACCGGCAGGTCACCCGGAGGAGTTTCCGGATCAGCCGGGTGTAACCGACATGGATGACGGGTTTGGCAAGCTCGATATGCCCGAAGTGGCCCGGACAGTCGGCGGCCTTCTGGTCGCAGGTCTTGCACCGGAGACCCGGGTCGATGACGCCCAGGTTCAGGTCCATCAGGCCCTGCGGGTAAGGGAACCCGTCGTCGTCGTAGGTGTCCGCCCAGATGATCTTCCGGACGCTCATCTTGCGGATCTCCTTCGGGGAGAAGAGCCCGAACTCGATCCTTCCAACACGTTTTGGACTGGTCATAGTTGTATTGCGCCCCCTCTTACACCATATCGTCGAGCCGCAGGCGGGGAGCAATGCCCATGCTCTTCATCTCATCGAGGAGGAGCTTGAAGGCGTAGCTCATCTCGACGGGGTAGATATCGGTCTCGCCGCCGCAGGCAAGGCACCGCGTCACCTTCCGCTTCCGGTCGAGCATCGCCACCATACCACACTTCGCGCAGACCCACTGGGTCACCTTGTCGGACTCATCGAGCAGCCGCTCCTTCAAAGCCATGGCCGCGCCGTGGCCGATCATCACGTCACGCTCCATCTCACCGAACCGGAGACCACCCTCACGGGCACGCCCTTCGGTCGGCTGGCGGGTGAGCACCTGCACGGGACCGCGCGACCGCGCGTGCATCTTGCTCGAGACCATGTGGTAGAGCTTCTGGTAGTAGATGACCCCGATGTAGATATCGGCCGCAAACTGCCGGCCGGTGATCCCGTCGTACATCACCTCGCGGCCGTTGTGCGCAAAGCCGAGCTCCCTGAGTGAACCCCGGAGATCTGCTTCGGGCTCGCCGCGGAACGCGGTCGCGTTGATCCGGCGGCCCTCGAGCGACCCGACCTTCCCGCCCAGCATCTCGAGCATGTGCCCGATGGTCATACGGCTCGGAACCGCGTGCGGGTTGATGATCAGGTCGGGAGTCATCCCCGACTCGGTGAACGGCATGTCCGCCGAGGGCTGGATGAGCCCGATGACGCCCTTCTGTCCGTGCCGGGATGCGAACTTGTCGCCGACCTCCGGGACACGGAGGTCACGGGTCCGGACCTTGACGAGGCGCGAGGAGTTCTCGCCCTCGGTGATGATGACGGTGTCCACGATCCCGTGCTCGTTGCTCCGCATCGTGACCGAGGTGTCGCGCCTCTTCTCGACGGCGATCAGTTCGCTCGTCGGCTCCTCAAGGAACCTCGGCGGCGAGGTCTTCCCGATCAGGACGTCTTTTTCGCGGACGACCGTCTCGGGGTTGATGATGCCGTCGATATCGAGGTTCGCGTAGTACTCGGCACCGTGCGCACCGGAGACCTCTTCGTCCGGGATCTCGATCCGGTCGACCTGGCCGCCGGGATACCGCCGCTCCTCTCCGTCGTAGGTACGGAAGAAGTGCGAGCGGCCGAGGCCGCGGTCGATCGAGGCCTTGTTGATGATGAGCGCGTCCTCAATGTTGAACCCTTCATACGAGATGATGGCGACGACGAAGTTCTGACCGGCAGGCCGGTCGTCGGAGCCGATCACGTCGGAGGTCTGGGTGAAGGTGAGGGGTTTCTGGACGTAGTGGAGCATGTGCCCGCGGGTGTCGGGCCGGAGCTTCATGTTCGACGTCCCGAACCCGAGCGCCTGCTTGACCATCCCTGCGCCCATCGTGACACGCGGACTCGCGTTGTGCTCGGGGAACGGGACGTGCGCCGCACCGATACCGAGAATGAGCGAAGGGTCGATCTCAAGGTGCGTGTGTTCAGGGGTGAGGTCCGCCTCGTTGATGGCGATGAAGAGGTCCTCCTCCTCCTCGGCATCGACGAACTCGAGCGCACCCTTCCGCACCATGGCCTCAAAGTTGAGCTCGCCGTTCCGGATCTGATCGAGATCGGCTTCGGTCACCTGGGGTTTGCCGTCCTTGACCACGATCAGGGGCCGGCGCGCTCTCCCGCGGTCGGTGTGGACGATGACATCGTTGTTAAACTCCTTGTAGGAGACGTTGATCTCGCTTGAGATCTCGCCGTGCCGGCGCATCTCGCGAATCCGGGCGACCAGATCGCGCGGATCATCCACGAGCCCGATCAGGGCACCGTCAACGAAGACGCGTGACTGCCTCATGCTGTCTCCCTCCGGAGGGCAATGACGCCTATATCATACAGTATGTTCTTCACTTCCTCTTCGTCGATGACGCCCTTGCTGATCTCGACCATCTGGGCGAAGTTCTTCACCAGCCCACAGTTCGGACCTTCAGGAGTCTCGCTCGGACAGATCCGGCCCCACTGGGTCGGGTGCAGGTCACGGGCCTCGAAGTGAGGCTGCGACCGGGAGAGCGGTGAGATGACGCGCCGGAGGTGCGAGAGGACCGCCATGTGGTCGACCCGGTCCAGGAGCTGCGAGACACCCGTGCGCCCGCCCACCCAGTTGCCGGTGGCAAGCGGGTGGAGCAGCCGCTCGGTCAGGACGTCCGCGCGCACCGCGGTCCCGATCGAGAGGTCGCGGTGGCGCATGCTGGCCCGCTCGAGCTGGTACTTCACGTCGCGTGTCAAGCGGTTGAGCGAGATCCGGAAGAGGTCTTCCATCAGGTCGCCGGCGAGTTTCAGGCGCTTGTTCGAGTAGTGGTCCTTATCGTCGATCCGGCGCCGGTCGAGCACCAGGTCAAAGCAGGCCTCGGCCATGCGGCCGAGGAAGTGGGCCTTTGCCAGGCGAACACTCTCGACGGCCTCCCGGTAGCCGGGGTCTTCCTCTTTCAAGCCCACCGGCATCAGGTAGTTCAGGTGCGGGAGGAGGTAGTTATCCAGGACGAACTCCGCCCGTTTCCGCTGGTAGTCGCGCGTCTGGTTCGGGGCGAGTTTCTTCCCGACATACATGACACCCTCGTCGACCGTGTCGCACTCGCCCTCTTCCAGGTTCTGCATCATGAACGTGAGGATCTCCTCGTCGGTCGAGACCGCCTCCACGATATCGTGGTCGCCCTGGAGCCCCAGCGCGCGCATCAGGTCGACGAAGCGGAGGTGCCCGGCGACCGAGGGGAACGAGACCTCGAGAAGGTTCTTCCTGTTGCGCTCGACGATCACGAGCGCGCGGTAGCCGCGGAACTGCGAGAAGACCTTCGCCACGTAGATCCGCTCGTTGTAGCGCTCGGTGAACTCGGTCATGATCTTGTTCGAGGCGAGATCCTCAAGCGTCATCAGCACCCGTTCCGTGCCGTTGACGACAAAATAGCCGCCGGGATCAAGGGGGTCTTCACCGTGCGCGGTCCGCTCGGCGTCGGTCATGTTGTAGAGGTTGCAGGCGGCCGAGCCCACCATCACCGGCAACTGCCCGATGGTGGTGATGATCGGGTCCTGCCGGTCTTCACCCTGGACAAGTGTCATCTCGAGTTGAATGGGTGCCGCGTAGGTGAGATTGCGGAGGCGCGCTTCGCTCGGGAAGAGCTCGGACTGCGACCCGTCCGCCTCACGGACGAGAGGTTTCTTCACCTCAATCTTGCCCAGTTCAACCCATACGGCCTCTTTGCCCTTACCGCGGGTCTCGATATCGGTCTCGATGACACGCTGTTCATCGACGACCTTCTGAAGGTTATGCAGGAGGAAGTAGTTGTAGGAGTCTAACTGATGACGTGCTACATGCTCCCGCGAAAAGTATGCTCTCGACAAAACACTTCTGTCTAACAGATGGATCAGCTCCCCGGCCATGTAGATTATTTCTTTGGTCTCTTCACGATGAGGCGGTAGGCTTCGGCTCTGCCCGCCGTGCGGCTGTCGCGAATGATCCGGATGACACTCCCGACGTCGCCTCCGATAGCCTTTACTGCAGGGTCATCATGGTAAATTTTCGGTAGTTGTTCAAGAGTTATCTTGTATGTCGCAAGAAGGTCCGCGACTTCTTCCTCGCTCATAATCTGATGGTCAGGGACCATCTCATGGTTGAGTACGTCGAGTGTTGTGCCCATCGCCTTACACCTCACCGACGAAAGAGTTGCGTATCAGAATGCATCACCTTGTTAAAATCCATAGACAACGCCCATGGCAACGGGCCCAAGGGGATTTGAACCCCCGACCACCTGGTTAAAAGCCAGACGCTCTACCTAACTGAGCTATAGGCCCCGCGCGTACTGCCATCCAGC
Source organism: Methanobacteriota archaeon (assembly GCA_023457135.1). Taxonomy (GTDB): domain Archaea; phylum Halobacteriota; class Methanomicrobia; order Methanomicrobiales; family Methanoculleaceae; genus Methanoculleus. Next base: position 14,314 of record JAEWMO010000088.1, read on the forward strand.
ATTATTACAATGCAAGAATAGTATAAATAACTTACTTGTAGGCGTATCATATTATTCGCAGTCTAACGATATAAACTTTTCAATTTTACACCCGATGCGGACCCACCGGAATATTTAATGCCCTCCGCGTGTTCAGATCATACATAGACCCATCATTCAGGGTGCCCGCACGATGCCCCACAACAGCCAGTCAGACACCGCCATAGCAGCCATATCCCGGGTAACCCAGGGGATATACCTCCTGATCGCCGCCTCGCTCTCGCTTCTTGCGATCTTCTCCTTCTACGACGTCACCCTGCAGGTAGCCGCGCTCATCCACGCCGAGGATATGACGCAGGGCGTGCTCCAGGTGCTGCATGCGCTCCTCTTAACCCTCATCATCGTGGAGGTCCTCGAGACAGTGACGGCCTACTTCAGGACGAGCAGGGTTCTGGTGACCCCGATCCTGATCGCGGGCATCACCGCGATGGTCCGGCGGGTGCTGACCTTCGGGGTCGAACATGTCGAGCCGCTCGACATTGCCCTGACGCTCGCCGCCATCCTCGTCCTCACGATAGCAGTCGTCTATATCGGCCGCCAGGAGCGGGAAAACAGTTATTGAGGGGGCCGGCCCGCGAAGAACCCGCAGGCAGCCCCGTTCGAAAATACCCTTCCAGCCGGGAGAGCGGCACCGGGTCAGCGCGCCTCGAAGACGTCAGCGAACTGGGCCCGAACCTGGTTCAAGCGTTCTTCCTGGAGCCTGATGCTCGCTCCCATGCTCTTTATGGCCCGGGTGATATCCTCCCCCATTCCCGCCCGGGCATCCTTGATGCTGTAGGTGGTCTCCAGGATCTTCAGGAGGCGCCTGTTAATATCGACGCTCTTTGAGAGGCGCTCGTACTCGTCGATGATGCGGGGGTCGACACCGGCCTCGCGGGCCCGCTCGATATCGGCGGCGATGGAGTGCCGGCGTGCCAGCACGTGCTCGATCGCCTCGTAGAGCTGGTGATGGGTGGTGGGCTTGAGGATATAGTCCTCGATGAAGGCACCGTACTCGTTCGCCTCCTCGGGAGTGAGGGGCTTTGCGGTCAGCATGAGGACCGGGATGCCCCGTGTTGCAGGATCGGTCTTGATCTTGCCGAGCGTCTCCCACCCGTCCATCGGTTCCATCATGATGTCCAGAAGGACCAGATCCGGCGGGGTCGCCTTCAGGACCTCCAGGCACTCCTCACCGCTGAAGGCGGTGATCGGCCGGTAGCCCCCGCGCTCCAGCATGGTTACGAAGACGTCGACGATCATGGGGCTATCGTCGACAACCAGTATTGTATACATCACATCTCCCCTCCGAGTCTGACTGCGATAGATGATAACCGTCTCTGTACTGTTAGGAGATCCGCGGACTTATCTATTACCGCCGTGATCAGGGCAGCCTCTCCCACAGCCGTGATGAGGATCGTAGCGTCCGCTGCAGTGATGGTGACCAGGGACGGCCGCTGGATATGGACGCTACCGCAGGCGGCTTCTGCCGATGCAAGGACCGTTGCGCACATCGCTGCGAAGAGAGGCGACGACAGGCTACCTTCCCGGGAGTATTTACCCATCACCGTGCCCTCACAGGATACGAGAGCGCACGCGACGACCTCGGGGATAGACCGGAGCTCATCGATACATTGCAGGGCATTCTCCTCTCTGAAGGAATGATGACTCATATGGTATAACCCCGGTATAGCTTCATGAACATGTGTTCGTCACATCATATATGAATATCGAATCACCACCGCCGCGTGTCTGTCAGTACCCCGTTTTTCGCCACAATTTTCAGGCCATTTGCACGGCTGAGTGCAGGGAAACCCCCCGGGCGCCTCATCGCGGACCGGCGCCGCCGCCGGCCGCATCAACAACCGGGAGCCGTTGGGCCGTTGTGACCGGGTCGGGCCCGCTCAAGATGTGTGTGACAGGGTTAAAATTTATTTAAGTCGATTTCAGGAGATAGAGCAAAGGGATATATTTAAATATGACCATCACAATCTATCCTTGAGACGGTTTTAGATGATCAGGGCCTACACCATCGCCTCCGGGAAAGGAGGGACCGGAAAGACGACCGTCACCGCGAACCTCGGGACAGCGCTCGCCCAGCACGGCAGGGAGACCTGCATCGTCGATACGGATATGGGTATGGCCAACCTCGGCCTGGTGCTGGGGCTCGCAGAGACCCCGGTCACGCTCCATGAGGTCCTGGCAGGGAATGCACTGATCCGGGATGCGATGTATGAGGGCCCGTACGGCCTCAAGATCGTGCCGAGCGGCCTCTCTCTCCAGGGGTTCCAGAGCGCGGACCCTGAGAGGCTCAAAGACGTGATGTGCGACCTCACCGATCGTTGCGACTTCCTGCTCCTCGACGCACCTGCGGGCATCGGCGCTGACGCGGTCATACCGCTCAGCGTGGCAGACGAGGTGCTGCTGGTCGTGAACCCCGAGATCTCCTCGCTGACGGATGCCATGAAGATCAAGATCCTGACGGAGATGATCGGCGGGAGCATCGGAGGGGCGATCCTCAACAGGACGACGCTTGATGCTGCCGATATGAGCAAGAAGCAGATCGAGAAGGTTCTCGGCGTGCGGATCATCGATACGATCCCCGAGGACGCGAACGTGCGGAGGGCGTCAGCGGTGAGGACGCCGGTCGTCGTGAAGTATCCCGGATCGGAATCGTCAAAAGCATTTAGAAGGATTGCAGCAGAGATAGCGGGTTTCCCCATCGAGGAGGAGCCCGAAGCAGTTCAGGAAGGGTTTATCGAGCGGTTTGCCCGCACATTATTCAGGAGAGGACCATAATGGCCGATATCAACGCAATCATGATCGTTCTGCTCTCTGTGATCATCATCTGCCTGCTGTTCATCATGTACGTGATGTACGTGCGCATTCAGCAGCTCCTCACCGAGGTCAACGCACTGACGGGCAGGATGGAGATCACCGGCACCGAGCTGGAACAGCTGACACGCAGCGTCGAAGAGTACAAGAGAGCACGGGGATAGGCCCTCTACCCCCGCTCTCGAAAGCGAAGGTATATCTGTAATTCGAGCATATACTATGAGGGAGGGGCCATAGGGTAGCCTGGGCATCCTAGGAGACTGGGGGTCTTCTGACCTGCGTTCAAATCGCAGTGGCCCCATTACACTGTTTTTTCGCTCATTACAACCAACTCTCTGCAGCATGAGGTTTTATCCGGGCTGTACAGACTGCCTGATCTCGCGCGTCGAGTATGAGAGCAGGCTCTGCATCGACGACCCGGCGCGCATTCAAGAGATCGCCGATGCGTGCCGGGATCTTCTCGGGCGGATCGCCGCCGATCCGGTACCTGCGCCCGTCATCGCGAGCAGGGTGCACCGCCTCGCCTACCGGATGATCGGGGACGCCGACCCCTACCGGTCGCTGAAGGTGAACAACAACGAGGACGCGGCGGCGGTCTGCCGGAGGGTGCGCGGCGACCTTGCAACGTTCCATGACCTTGTACTCGCATCGGTCATCGGCAACACGCTGGACTACGGCTCGAAGGCACATACCGTCACCGACAACTTTGTCGAGTTCTTCCGCCGCGAGTTTGCAGCGGGGCTGACCGTCGACGACACCGGAGCGATGGAAGGCCTCACGGACCGGGTGGTCTACCTCGCCGATAACTGCGGCGAGATCGTCTTTGACGCGCTTCTCGTCGATCATCTCAAACGGAACGGGTCGCATGTGACGGTCGCCGTCAGAGGCGCGCCGATCCTGAACGACGCGACGATCGAGGATGCAATCGCGCTCGGCCTCGACCGGCGGGCGGACATGCTCACCACCACAACGGACGGCATCGCGGAACTCGGCCTCAACCGCGACCTGGCTCCGCCGGCTCTCACCGGTGCTCTCGACCGGGCGACGCTCGTCATCGCCAAGGGCATGGCGAACTACGAGTCGCTCTCCGAAGACCGCGACCTCCCGCCCGTGGCCCACCTGATGTCGGTCAAGTGCGGCCCCATCGGCGCGGACATCGGCATCCCCGTCGGTTCCCGCGTCGCCCTCCTCCGCGAATGACCGCGAGTGCGGCGCGGCGCCCGGCACCTGCCGGCCGCAAACTCCCTGAGGATATAAATAATTGCGGTCCGGCATCGCGGCCGAGAGAAGGCCCTTCACAACAATAGAAGAGACCTCGAAGAGCGGATTATTATTTCAAGACTAATATTGCGATAAATATTTATGGCGAAATATTATATACCCAGCATTATAGATACTGGATCGGGGTACGACCACACCCAGCAACCATCAGTCGTTCAATTCCATCAGCAATCACCACAACACCCACCCACAAGGCACCAATCAGGAGTCACAAGTGTTCGATGCAGGGGTGCTCCATGCACGGGGCGTTCATGCACCAGCGTTCAGCGACAACAAACTAATTAACACCGGGCCATAACATCCGGGTGTGGGCCCCCAACCCTCATTCCGTGAGGCCAAACCCCACCTCCATTTTTTAAAGGACTCCGGAGAGAAGAGATGAACGTGGGGGCGCAGAGCCCCTCACCGGAAGATCGACTTAGACATCTCCAGCGCCTCGATGGCGGGCATCTTCTTCCCGGTCAGGAACTCGATAGCCGCGCCTCCGCCGGTGGAGATGTGCGTAAACCGGTCCTCGAGACCAAGCCGCTCGATGGCTGCGCCGGAGTGCCCGCCGCCCACCACCGAGAACTCGACGGTGGATGCCGCCTTCATCAACTCGAAGGTGCCGACGGCAAAGAGATCCTCCTCAAAGAGCCCGGCGGGGCCGTTCACCACGACCGTTCCGGACTCCGAGATCGCCCCGGCAAGGCTGCTGATCGAGTCGGTCCCGATGTCGAGCACCTGGGCGTTCTCCGGAACGGCATCCACCGGGTACTCCACCCGTCCGCCATCCTCGCGGACGGCGACCGAGTGCGGCATGCTGAGCCGGTCCCGGTAGGTCTCAAGGAGATCTTTCGCCTTATCGATCTCGGCGCGGTAGCCGAGCTGGTCGATGAGCTGGGCCGATGGCCGCCCGATGTCGTAGCCTGCCGCAAGCAGGAAGACGTTCGCGACCACGCCGACCACGATCACCTTATCAGCCGTCCCCCGGTCGAGGACGTTCCGCGCAACCGCGATCGAGTCGTCCACCTTCGTCCCGCCAAGGACAAAGGTGACGGGGCGCGGGGCGCCGGTAAAGACCCGGGAGAGGTTTGCAACCTCCTTCTCCATCAGGAGACCGGCCACCGACGGGAGCGCGAGGGGCAGCCCCACGATCGACGGCTGCGACCGGTGCGCCGTGCCGAAGGCATCGTAGACGTAGATATCGGCCATCGATGCCAGCTTCCGGACGAGCAGGGTCTTTTTTGCCTCCTCAGGCTTCAGGGTCAGGTTCTCCTCGGCGGCAAACCGCAGGTTCTCGAGCATCAGGACATCCCCGCGCTTTGCGTTCCGGATGGCATCGCGGGCGCACCGGCCGAAGATATCCTCGACGTAGGTCACCGGGCGGCCGAGCAGCCGCTCCAGTTTTGCCGCGTGCGCCTCAAGCGTCGTGTAGTCCTTTTTGCCGGGCCTGCTCTGGTGGGTGAGGATGACGAGTCTTGCATCCTCGAGTGCCTGCACCGTCGGCAGGTGCTCCCTGAACCGTTTGTCGTCTAAAATCTGGTTTGAGGAGGGGTCGATGGGCGAGTTGAAATCAACCCGCAGCATCACCGTTCCCGTCAATTTCCCTGCATCTGCAAGCGTACCGATCTCCACCGGGTATCACCTTCTACCCTGATCAGGCGCTCCGTGCCTTAATCTTTTTCAGGCGGAAGAGTTCCTCACGTTCCATCTCATCAAGGCGCATCTTGATGAAGTCTCTGGCTTCACTGAGTTCCGGGATCACCTTGAACTCGAGCGCGTTCACACGCCGCTTGGTGCTCTCGATCTCGTCGAGCAGCCGCTTCATGGTCGTCTCGATCTCCGCGGCCTCGATGATCGCCTCGAGCAGGTCCTCGAACGCCTCCGCGGTCTCGTCGATGACGGCAGAGGTGCCGAGCATCCCATAGCCGCGGTCGAGCACGCCCTTCCGGACGGAAGACGACTCGATCTGGGGGACGACGACACCCATGATGTTCTTGCTCTTTAAGGAGATTTCGGGGACGTCCGCCGTCGAGAAGGCCGCGGCCTTCACGCCGATAGCGCCCTCGACGGTCTCCGCGAGGGCGATCATCTCCATCGCACGCGTATACCGCTCCAGCATTGCACCGCGGCTGTCTTTGGCCTGCTGCAGCACCTTGAAGAACTCCAGGATCAGCCCATCGCGCTTCATCTTTAAGATGTTGTAGCCGCGCTCCGAGAGCTTGATCCGCCGCTTGACGTTGATCAGCTCAGATCGGGTCGGCTTGATATCTCGCAGCGCCATGGACACTTACCCCTGTGCCTTCTTCCGGTACTTCGGGTGATACTTCTGGATCAGTTCGCGGTCGATACGGACGAGCTGCTCTTCGGGCAGCGTCGCGAGGAGGTCCCAGCCGAGGTCGAGCGTTCCCTCGATCGACCGATCCTCGTAGAGGCCCTGCCTGACGAACCGGTCCTCGAAGAGGTCGGCGAACTCAAGGAACATCCGGTCGCGCTCCGAGAGCGCGTCCTTGCCGACGATGGCGACGAGGCCGCGGAGGTCGTTACCCTCGGCGTACGCCGCATAGAGCTGGTCGGAGACCTTCTTGTGGTCTTCGCGGGTGTGCCCCTTGCCGATACCGAGGTTCATCAGACGGGAGAGCGAGGGCAGCACGTTGATCGGCGGGTAGATACCCTTCCGGTGCAGCTCACGGTTGACCACGATCTGACCCTCGGTGATGTAGCCGGTCAGGTCCGGGATCGGGTGAGTGATATCGTCACCCGGCATCGTCAGGATCGGGATCTGGGTCACAGAGCCCTTGACGCCCTTGATGATACCGGCACGCTCGTAGATGCCTGCAAGGTCCGTGTACATGTAACCCGGATAGCCGCGCCGGCCGGGCACTTCCTCACGGGCCGCGCCGATCTGACGGAGCGCCTCGCAGTAGTTGGTCATATCCGTCAGGATGACCAGCACGTGGTAGCCGAGATCGAACGCCAGGTACTCGGCCGTGGTGAGCGCGAGACGCGGCGTGATGATCCGCTCGACTGCCGGGTCGTCGGCGAGGTTTAAGAAGACGACTGCCCGCTCGAGGGCGCCCGTCTTCTCGAAGTCGGCCATGAAGTGGTTGGCCTCTTCACGGGTGATACCCATGGCCGCAAAGACCACGGCGAACTCTTCGGTCGAGCCGGGCACCTTCGCCTGCCGGGCGATCTGCAGCGCCACATCGTTGTGGGGCAGACCGGAGGCGGAGAAGATCGGGAGTTTCTGGCCACGGACCAGGGTGTTCGTCCCGTCGATGGTCGAGATACCCGTCTGGATGAAGTCCGCGGGGGACGACCGGGCGTAGGGATTGATGGCCGCACCGGTGATCTCGAGCCTCTTTTCGGGCACGATCTCCGGGCCGCCGTCGATCGGCTTACCGCCGCCGGAGAGGATACGTCCGAGCATCTCCCTCCCCACCGGCATCTTGATCGTCTCGCCGGTGAAGCGGATCCCCGAGTCCCTGCCGATACCGGCAGTGGTCTCAAAGACCTGGACGACCACGATCTCGTCGCTCGTGTCCAGCACCTGGCCGCGCTTCTGCGTGCCGTCGGCGGTCACGATGTTGACGAGCTCGTTGTAACCCACCGGCTCTGTCTTCTCGACGAAGACCAGGGGGCCGGCAATCTGTGCAACCGTTCTGTATTCCTTCATGGTCACGCCGTCCTCATCGCTTCGAATTCAGCATCCATGTCCTTCGTGATCTTCGCCAGCACCGGCTCGTAGTCCTTGATGAACTTGATCTGCGGGAGCTCGTTCCTGCTCTTGATGCCGATGACCTGTGCCGGGGTCGCTCCGCCGGCCTGGGCGGTGCGGGCAAGGTCCGCGTAGTGCTTGATCGCCTTCATCATGTCGTACTGCTTCGCCATCGAGCAGTAGGTGTCTACCGCGTCGTAGGCGTTCTGCTGCAGGAAGATCTCACGGATCATCCTGGCCACCTCGATGGTGACCTGCTCCTCGTCGGGGAGGGCGTCGGAGCCGACCAGCTGGACGATCTCCTGGAGTTCGGCTTCCTTCTGGAGGACGCTCATCGCCCAGGACCGCAGGGGGTTCCACTCCGGCGAGACTTCCCGGTCGTACCAGTCGTTGAGCGCGTCAAGGTACAGCGAGTAGGAGTTCAGCCAGTTGATCGCCGGGAAGTGCCGGCGCTGGGAGAGCTTCGCGTCCAGTGCCCAGAAGACCTTGACGATACGCAGGGTGTTCTGGGTGACCGGCTCGGAGAAGTCACCGCCGGGCGGAGAGACCGCACCGATGACGGAGACGGAACCGCTCGTCCCGTTCTTGTTGATCACACGGCCTGCCCGCTCGTAGAACTCCGAGAGGCGTGCCGCAAGGTATGCGGGATACCCTTCTTCACCGGGCATCTCCTCAAGACGGCTCGAGATCTCACGCATGGCTTCAGCCCACCGGGAGGTGGAGTCGGCCATCAGGGAGACGTCGTAACCCATGTCTCTGAAGTACTCGGCGATCGTGATACCCGTGTAGACGGATGCTTCACGGGCCGCGACAGGCATGTTCGAGGTGTTTGCGATCAGCACCGTCCGCTCCATCAGGGGCTTGCCGGTCTTCGGGTCCTCGAGTTCGGGGAACTCCGTCAGAACCTCGGTCATCTCGTTGCCGCGCTCGCCGCAACCGATGTAGACGACGATCTCGGCATCGGACCACTTCGCAAGCTGCTGCTGGGTGACTGTCTTGCCGCTCCCGAACGGGCCGGGGATAGCAGCCGTGCCGCCCTTTGCGATGGGGAAGAGACCGTCCAGGATCCGCTGACCGGTGATCAGCGGGATGTCCGGGTTCAGTTTCTCCTTCACGGGACGGGGCACACGGACCGGCCAGCGCTGGAGCATCGTGATCTCGGTGCCGTCCTCGAAGGTGCAGATGGTCTCGTCCACCGTGAAGCTGCCGGCGTTGATCTTCTTGATCTTGCCGCCGCTCACACGGGGAGGAACCATGACCTTGTGGACGATGTTCGTCTCCTGGACCGTGCCGAGGATGTCGCCGGGACCGACGACGTCGCCCGCCTTCACCGTGGGCACGAACTCCCACTTTGCCTCGTGGGAGAGGCCGGGGGCCGAGACACCGCGCTCGATGAAGTTGCCCATCTTGTCCATGAGCACCTCGAGCGGCCGCTGGATCCCGTCGTAGATACTGGTCAGCAGGCCGGGCCCGAGTTCGACTGCGAGCGAGAGGCCGGTGTTCGACACCGGTTCACCGGGCCTGATGCCGGCGGTATCTTCGTAGACCTGGATGATGATGTTCTCACCCTGGATCTTGATGACCTCCCCCATCAGTTCCTCAGTGCCGACTTTCACCACGTCGTACATGTGTGCGTCGAGACCGACAGCAGTGACGACCGGCCCTGAAATCCTCTTCAGGACTCCGCGAGTCCTGTTTTCTTTTCCTTTCTCCATTACTTCCACAGATCAACACCCACCGATCTCTTGATTCTCTCTCTCATCGACAGGCCGCCCTCGTCTCCACCGATCGCGATCACGGTCGGTTTGACGGAGTTCTCAAGGGTGGTGCGAAGCCGCAAGGGGATCCGCTCCATGTCGCTGCCCTTCAGCACGAGGATGCCGACGTCTTTGTCTTCCAGCACCCGGTTGATGTGCTCGACCAGTCGCTCGTCGGTCTCGGCCGCGTAGGTCTTTCTGACCCCCGCGAGCCTGAAGCCGAGGATGAATTCACTGGTCCCGACAACTGCGATCTCCATTCTACATCACCAGGTAACCCTGTAACCGCTCACCGGGCAGGCCGGCTTCCTTGCCCCGGGCGAGGGCGCGAAGGTTCGCGACCTCGTACTTCTTCTCCTCCAGGTAGACGAGGACGGGGAGGATCGAGAACGGGTACCGCTTCGACATCCGCTCCATCTGGTCGAGCTGAACCCGGGTCAGAGCGACCTCGACCTCGTGGAGGGCACTCTTCCCCCGGATCTCCTCAAGCGCATTCAGGAGCGGGACCATCCTCACCTGACGCTTCAGGGCGTCGATGAACTCGTCCCGGTCCTCAAGCCCGGAGAGCCGCTGCAGTTCCTCCACCTTGAACGAGCCGCCCGGGATCATCAGTTCCCTGACGTCCTCATGGACGTGGCTCGCCCGCAGGCGGAAGAGGTTCTGGATGTTCCGGATATCGATCTCGAGCTCGATGTACTTCTCAAAGACGTCTCCGCCCTTGAGGCCGCTTGTAGCGTCGGCGATCAGCCGCGCGTAGTAGCCTTTGTAGAGCTCGTTCTCGAGATGAGCAAACGACCCGGTCTCCACCGCGCGAGGGAGTTCTTTCTCAAGTGTCGGATAGAACCGCTCGCCCTTGAGGGCCTCGACGACCCGTTCCGGGGATTCTTCCGCGACCAGGCGGTCGAGAATGACCCTATCAAGCCTGCCGGCCGGGACCAGGACCTCCTTGATCTTGCCCGGCCGCATCCCCTGCATCTTGCCGCGCAGGACGGTGACGACGTTCTGGATATCCCAGCGACGAAGGTAACTCGCCGTGAAGTACTTCAGGTCCCCCGGCACAAGTTCCAGAATGCTCTGGTACTCCTTGGCGAGGTTCCAGCTTAAGGCCACCTCGACAAGGTCGATACCGGAGAAGGAGGTGCCGAGTTCATCGATCTCGGACCGGTAATTGGTCTCGCCGATGAACCGGGTGATCTCAGGCAGGCTCATATTCAGCATCCGGAGATAGTCCTCGCGCGGTATCAGCTGTGATCTACGCACCCGCATGCGGGTGCAGGCGTAGATATACAGGGCCGATCCGCTACTACTTACCCCTGCCATGTATGAACCCTCCTCATTTGAACAGAATCTCTGACGCGTCCTTCAGGCCGGCTTCCCAGATCTCGTCCAGGAACGTGCGGTAACTGTGATCGATCTGCAGATCGCCGTTGATGCTCTCGACGATGATGCCGCCGGGGATATCGACCGGCGCACCCACGGTGTAGCCCGAGAGCGTCTTCAGCCGGGCGACGATCCCTTCGACAACCGGCGTATCCCGCTCGTTCGCGTGGACGACACCTTTCTTGATCTCCTTTGCCGCTCTCTTCAACAGCTCTGTGAGCGCCTTCTCGTGGAACTCAGCAGGCAGATCACCGACAGCGGTGAGCGAGGCCGAATAGACCTGATCAAGGAGCATCTTCTGGGCGTTCAGGATCTGCCGCTTGACGACGAGGTTTGCTGCGGAGGCCTCCTGGTTGATGAGATGGGTGGCCGCCCGGTCTGCTTCCTCTTGTGCCGACGCCTTGATCCCGGCGGCGCGGGTCTGTGCGTCCTTCAGGATCTCCTCGACGTCGGTCCGGGTCTCTGCCCGGATCGCCTCGACCTCCTTTCGCCCTTTCTCCCGGATCTCGTTGACGACTGCTTCGAGTCCCATGGTTCACTCCATCAGAACAGAAGCAGCAGTGCAACCACAAGACCGAAGATGACGATGGTTTCCGGAATGACCGTGAAGAGCAGTGCGAGACCGAACATATCCCTGTTCTCTGCGGTTGCACCGACGGCAGCCGCACCGATGCCCATCTCGGCAAGGCCGGTGCCGACACCGGTAAGACCGACTGCAAGGCCTGCGCCGACTGCTTTCATTCCCAACTGCGATGCCTGTACCATTTCAAGAGTTGTGCCAACATCTACCATTTTCTTATTCCTCCGTAAACTTTGATTTCATACCGAATGGGTTGTACTTCTTGCCTCCACCTTTGTAGAACTTGGTGAAGAACTCAACATAGTGAAGACGAATCGAGTGCAGACCGCCGCCAAGGAGGCCGAGTGCTGTGTTCAGCGTGTGCCCCAACAGGAAGACGAGAATGCCGACGATGATGAGGATCACACCGACCGGGGTGATTGCCTCAAGCTGGGGCTCAATCATCATGCCGATCGCGATGTAGTTGACCACCATCGCGATTGCGACGGACGAGAGGCCCACTGCCACAAGACGGGCGTACGACAATACGTGGCTGATGATCGTCGGGATCTCGACGATCTCAAGCGCATTCTCCTGAGCAATACCGATAATTCCACCAACGAGGAGAACGACACCCAGCGGAAGGGCGATAGCGAGACCTGTCAGGTCGGGCATCATCGGGATGGCGTAGAACGACCATATGATGAGGATGATCCCCCACATGGCGCCGAGCCAGCCGGCGTTGGCGATGACCGCCTTTGTCGCGTGTTTCCCGTGGTAGAGTCTCCGTGCGTTGAGCATACCGAGGATGCGCCCGAGCGTGATGTGCAGAATACCGATCCAGATCGCGATGATCATGAGTTCGGCTACCTGCGGGCCGTGACCTCCCGCGTGGCCTCCTATGTTGAGGTGTCGGGAGAAGACAAACGGCTCCCACGGGAGCGAGAATCCCAGGAACTCACTGTAGAGCAAGCCGAAGATGATACTTGAGATGCTTGCGACACCGAGCACCTTGAGGAGGTTTCTTGCACCGTCACCCTTCAGGAACCTCCGCAGGCCAAGGCTTAAGGCGAGCAGGATGGCTCCGTACCCCACGTCGCCGAGGATCATCCCGAAGAAGATGGGGAACACGATGGCGACCATCAGCGTCGGGTCGATCTCTGAGTAGCGGGGCCGCGCGTAGACGTCCATGAGCATCTGCGTCGGCGATGCGAACGACGGGTTCTCGTACTCCACCGGAACTGCAGCGTCGTCTTCGACCTCCAGCTCCTCGATGTAGATCCGGCCGTTCGTCGCTCTCTCCAGTGCATCCTGGATCCTGTCGGCCCGGTCTTCAGGCACCCATCCTTCGGTGATGAAGGTCTCTTCCGTGGTAGCAAACCGCAACGGGGCTTCCGCCCGCTCTACGTCAGCCGTGAGTAGTTCATCGCATGCTACCAGGAAGTCGGTGTGCCTCTCCCGGATCCCCGCGATCTTTCCGTTGACCGCAGCAATCTCGTCTCCGAGCCGCCTGGCCTCTTCTGCATGGGCTTTCCGGCGCTCTTCCGGGGATCCCGTCTCATCTGGAACGGGGATCGCCTGGAACCCGGCATCAAGAAGGGTCCGCTCGACCTGCTCGCGGTGCTCGTTTGGCACCACGACGACGATCATGTTGCCGTCCACCTTGTCGGAAAAATATTTCTCGTTGGGGACGTCGATGGCGACATCATGCATGATGTGCCCGGTAAAGACAGTAAACCGCGTGTATCCGCGGTAGAGCTCCAGATCCATGGGAACCGCAGCAAACGGTTCGAGCTCTTTTACGCGCTGTTCGTGCTCCTTCTGCCGCGTCTCGAGGCGCGAGCGTGTCGCGACGAGGTCTTCGGCCTCCTTCTGGATGGCCGGAAGATCCGTCCGGATCATCGCCCTGACCTTCGATGCAGGGAGCTTTGCTCTGGTTTCTACGTTTTCCGGGTCGATCCCGCACGCATTCTCAATTGCTCTGACCTTGATGAGCGCCGAGGCTGCATCGCTTGCTTCCGGTAACGGGTGGCCGATCGAGAGCGCCTCAGGAGATGTGCTCTCCGGCACAAAGTCTTCGATGTGGTAGACATTGTGGCGGTAGAGTTCCTGGATGATGGTCTCGATCTCACCCTTCGGGGCCGCGATGAGCAGCCGGCGCATCCGTTCAGGCCTTAACATGCACCTGCTCCTTAAACCGCGCGACGACAGCGTCCACGGCTCGTGCAAGGTTCTTGTTCCCCTGCTGTTTCAGGGTTTCTGCGCGCGCTTCACCCTCCCTGACGATCTCGTCATACCTGCGCCGGGCCTCGGCCCGTGCATCGGCAAGGCGCTGATTCCTGTACTCCCCGGCATCGTTGTGTGCCTTCAGGACCAGGCTTTCAGCCTCCTGCTCGGCGTCCGAGAGGCTCTTCTTCCTCTCGGCCTGCGCATCACGGATCATCGCCTGATACTCTTCTTCAGTTTCCCTGATGCTCTTCAGGACATCGGTCTTCATCAAACCCTCCTTCTCACGGCGTATGAATATTTGATGAAATTGAGCATATATTTATTGTTGTTTGTCCGCTGAGGTTTTCTCCGCATCCAGATGTCTGACCGTCACCTCGCGGGGCAGGTGTTTGACGAAAACGCCCCCGGGAACCCCGGCAAGCGAGAGCCCGACGAGCTCCCCCGACGAGCAGAGGAGATGCTGCTCGGGGTGGGTCCCCCGGCGGATATCACAGGAGAGGAGGATCTCCGGGGCGACCGAGACGATCATCGAGAGCCGCTTTGAGCCGGGATGATCCTTTGGAAGGACAACGAGCGGGATATGGTATCGCCGGACCAGCTCAAGCATCATCCGCGCCTGCTCGACCGGACCACCTTCCGGCATCGAGACGGCGACCAGATCGTCGGGGTCGACCGCGAGGCAGAACTCGTCCTCGGGGGTCTCGATGCAGAGAGGGAACCGTGAGCCGGCTTTCCCTACGAGCAGAAAAGAGCGTTCTCCCTGAATGAGGAGGAGTTCTCCGCCGAGGGGGACCGTCACCCCCGATCCGGCAGATGAACCCCCGGAGGCACCGCATTCAGACTTCTTCGACATCTTCAGACTGGCAGCTCGGGCACATGGGCCGCTTTCCGACGCCCTTGAATCTCTCACCGCACTCTTTGCAGCGGTAGTTCTTGCCTTTCACCCGATCATCATCGAACTCGATATCGACAGGTCCACCGACTGTACACATCTGGCATCACCGGAAGAGAGATGGGAGAGGAAAGAATATAAAACCTTATCGCCGTAATTCTCCGGAATTATAGGGCCGG
>JAEWMO010000089.1 GCA_023457135.1 Methanobacteriota archaeon
GTCACCTTCGATCCGGATTACGCGACGGTCATGTGCCTCCCGGTCGAGCGGCTCTCGCTCCTCCTCCTGGTGCTGATCGCCCTCACGGTGGTGATGCTGATCCGCGTGGTGGGGATCATCCTGGTGATCGCGCTCCTCACGCTCCCGGCGGCGATCAGCCGCCTCTACACCACCAGGATATGGAGCATGATGCTACTTGCCGTCGTCCTCGGCATCATCTTCACCGTGGCGGGGATCGGGCTTTCGTACGTTCTCAACGTTCCGTCGGGGGCGACGATCATCCTGGTGAGCACGATCGCGTATGCGGGCGCCCTCGGCATCGAACGTCTCCGGCAGGGCACCTGATGGGGCAAACCGGTGCGCTTATGCCGGCCGGCGCAAGAGTTAGGTGAACAATGGATCCGATCATCGAAGAGGGATACGCCCGGCTCCTTGAGACGCTCGGGGATCTGCAGGCGAAGAAGGAGGAATCGGCCTCGGAACTCCGGGGCAGCGTAGGAGCCCTCCTTGCGCGGATGGCCGCCGATACGGCGCCGGTCGTGGAGAGGATCGGCCTTGAGATGCTCCGGCGCGGGAAACGTGAGGCCTCCGGCGAACTCTATGAGCAACAGTATTACGAGACAAAGATGATCGTGCTCGGGAAGACCGATCCGCTCCCCTACCGCCCGGACGACCCGAGCATACCTGTCGACACCCAGATCTGCGTTCTGTCCGCGGACGGGAACTTCTACGAGGTGATGTACACCAACACCGAGATCCGGATCGACTCCTACCTCTCCCCCCTGACACCGGAGGATGCCTTCGACGTCTACGGCTACGACCTCGTCGTCATGCTCTACCGGGCGCTGTACGAGTATGCGCAGAAAGAGGAGGAACTGACGGCCGCGCTCGCGCGGACGCTCGAATACCTCAGATCTTAAAACCCGTTTCTTTTCTTCAGTCTCCGGCCGATACCGACAGGGTGCCGGCCGGAACGGACTTCGAACGCGTTGCTGTTCTTCGTGAGGATCAGGGCACGATGAGTATACGCACCGGGCAGAGGGCGCCCGACAGGCTCCCCGGCCTCACCGGCTCCCGAAGATAGGGAAGATCGGCTGGGTGGCGTCGCGCCCGGCACTGAGCGCTGAAAGCGGATACGAGCGGGTATGCTTTCTGCCGGAGGCATCCTCGTACGTGACCACCGCTTTTGCCTCCGAGACCATGGTGCCAAGGCTGAACCCGGACTCCTCTTCCGCTTCGAGAGAGGGGGCCTCAAAATCGAGGTTCATCGGAACGATGGCGACATGGACGTTCTGTGCTCTCGCAGTGCCGGTATTGGTGACGATGATCTCACGGGCATCCTCGGACAGGTCGACGGTGACGAGCGGGTAATGGCCGGTCTCTCCCATGATATGGATGCTCATGAGGAGGACGAGCATAAAGACCAGTGCGATGAGGGCGAAGAAGGGCTCGATGAAGAGCAGCCCCAGCGTGATGAATCCTCCCGCCACCAGGATGTTCCTCTGGTTCTTATCCATGCTACATGAGTTAGCACACCGGGAATTATAAGGGGTAGGTTTCGAGCGGGAGCGGCGGGGACGATACGGGCGCGCTGCCGCGGAGAGCCACCTGCACCCACCCTGCAGGCAGGGCAACATGACCATATACCGTCATGGCGAAAGTATGTACAGAGAGACAGCATGCTTGAGTTGAAGTTCGTTCGTGCGCACCCCGATGTCGTCAGGGCAGACCTCATCAAGAGAGGAGATACCGAGAAACTGGCCTGGGTCGACGAGGTGCTGGAGATGGACCGGAGGGCACGGGAACTCACCGTGGCAATCGGTGACCTGCGCAACCGGAGGAACGTCATATCCCGCGAGATCAGCCAGGCGAGAAAGGCAGGGAGGGATGCAGCAGACCTCATCGCCGAGGCGGCGGATCTCCCCGGACGGATCAAAGAGGCGGAGGCGGAGCGCGAGACGCTCACCGAGCAGGTGACGTACCGCCTGATGCGGCTCCCGAACATCCTCCACGAGAGCGTCCCGGTAGGGAAAGACGATACCGAGAACGTCGAGATCCGGCGCTGGGGCGAACCGAAAGTCCCCGCGTTCGACCTGAAGAACCACGGGGCTCTCGCCGTCGAGCACGACTGGGCGGACTTCGAGCGCGCGGCAAAGATCTCCGGAGCGGGGTTCTATTTCCTGAAGGGGAGACTCGCCCTGCTCGATATGGCGCTCCAGCGGTTTGTGATGGACCTTCTGGTCGAGCGCGGATACACCCCGATCATACCCCCCTACATGATGAACCGGGCCGCATACGAGGGCGTGACGGATCTCGCCGACTTCGAGAACGTCATGTATAAGATCGACGGCGAGGACGAGTACCTGATCGCGACGAGCGAGCACCC
The DNA here is from genome assembly GCA_023457135.1 of Methanobacteriota archaeon. GTDB lineage: Archaea > Halobacteriota > Methanomicrobia > Methanomicrobiales > Methanoculleaceae > Methanoculleus. The sequence continues at coordinate 2,387 of JAEWMO010000089.1, forward strand.
GATGGCCGCGATGTACAGTGACGAGATCTTCGAGGAGAAATCTCTGCCGCTCCGGCTTGCGGGGTTGAGTCCGTGCTTCCGGCGCGAGATCGGGGCGCACGGCCTCGACACGAAAGGGCTCTTCCGTGTCCACCAGTTCCACAAGGTGGAGCAGTTCATCTACGCGACGCCGGAGCAGTCCTGGGACCTCCACGAGGAGCTGCTCGCGAACGCCGAGGCGGTCTTCCAGCAGCTCGGCCTCCCCTACCGGGTCGTCCTGATCTGCACGGGGGATATCGGGACCGTCGCCGCGAAGAAGTACGATCTCGAGGTCTGGATGCCGCGGGAGGAGTGCTACCGCGAGGCGGTCTCCTGCTCGAACTGCACGGCCTACCAGGCGGTGCGGCTGAACATCAAGGTGCGCGATCCGACCGAGTTCACCGAGAAGCGCTACCTGCACACCTTGAACAGCACCGCGATCGCGACCTCCCGCGCGATACGGGCGATCCTCGAGAACTACCAGAACGAGGACGGGTCGGTCACGGTCCCGAAGGTCCTCAGGCCCTACCTCTACGGCAGCGAGACGCTGTAGGCAGTCCAGGATATCCAACCAATACCTTTTTTGGCAGGGCCCTGCAGGAGTCCCGCCTCTTCAGTACCCCCAACCGCGCGAATCGTTCCCGCGGAAGGCCCTGAAAGCCGTTGCCCGAATTGCAGGCGCACCTCTGGTGCCCTTTCGGGCAGAATAGGTTGCTATATTACCGGAAAGTGCATATGAGTGGTTATGCCCCCCTTTCCTCGCACAAAGCCTCATATCCTCCTTCTCATCGGCATCGTCATAACCGCGGCCGCTCTCTCCTCCGGGTGCCTGCAGGAGACCGGACCCGTGCAGGGGACGGATGACCGTAGCAGTCCTCCCTCCCCGGCTGTAGCCTCTGACCTTGAGTCGATCGTCTCGGCCGGCGTTCAAAATGCCGGCGTCCCCGGCACCCTGATCGAGATCTCGACGCCGGCATGGACCTGGAACTACGCGGCCGGCAACGCCTCACTCTCCCCGGTGGTGCCGGCAGCGCCGGAGATGCGGTTCATCATCGCGAGCGTGACAAAGACCTTCACGAGCGTCGCAATCCTGCAGCTCGCCGAGGACGGAGAGCTCTCGCTCGACGATCCCATCGACCGCTGGCTCCCGGCGGACGTGGCGGAGAGGATCCCGGAGAGCGACGCGATCACGGTCCGCCAGCTCCTCGACCACACGAGCGGCATCGCGGACTACGACGAGGACGCGATCGTCCTCGCCGAATACGAAGACCCCGACACGCCGATCCCCTACCAGGAGGGGATGCGGCAGGGCCTCGACGCAAGCCCCCTTTACCCGCCGGGAACGGACTACACCTACTCGAACGTGAACTACGTCCTTCTCACCCTGATCATCGACGAGGCGGCTGGCGTCCCCTACGAGGACTACGTCACCCGCAACATCCTCGTCCCGGCGGGGATGAACGACACCTTCGTCCACCGGACCAACCACATCCCCGGCCCGCACATGCGGGCTCTGGAGAGCGAAGAAGACGGGACCGTCATGGACTTCACCGACCTCTACATCCAGTTCGACCGCGGCGCCGGGGATATCGTGAGCACGACGGCCGACCTCAACAGGTTCCACCGTGCGCTCCGAACAGGGGCGCTGATCGATCCTGCGTCGCTTGCGGCGATGGAGAATGTCTCCCCGCAGTCTCAGAAGAACGGGATGGTGGCCGGTCTTGGAGAGATGAATGTCGGATGCGGGTACGGGTACTTCACGCAGCAGAACGCATCGGAAGGTCTGACCCTCTACGGCCATACCGGCGGGTACTACGGCTCGTACACGGCACTCTACTACTGGGCCGAGGAGGACACCTACATCGCCATGAACAGCAACTCTGCGGCAAAGGCGGGTGCGGTAAACGAGGAGATCCTCGCCCCGGTTATCCGGTATCTCAAAGAAGGGAGAGCGGCCGGGCAGTAAGCCGGCCCGTTCCATATTTTTTACGGAATTGTTCTGACGATCCGCTCCTTCGTCACCTTCCCGGCGATGAAGCGGGCGAGGGCAAGCAGCGCCAGGCCCACAACCACAAGGACCCCCTCTGCCGTCGCCGATATGCCGGACCCGCCGGATATGACGGCCTGGAGCCCGCCAATCAGGAAGATGAACCCGAATATGAAGGCGAACCCGAGTATCTGGTTCTCCCGCATCCCGAGCGCGAGCTGGGCCGCGCCGATGAGCCCCGCCGCGGCGGCGATCCAGACCGGGACGACGGCCACGAGGTGGAGGAGGAGCAGGGGGTCAGCGGCGACGGGAGCGTCCGCAAGAGCTGAGGCTGCCCCCATGCTCACCGCGGCCGCGAGGAGGGTCGTCAGGTACGCCGGGACGACGACCCCGATGGCTTTCCCCTCCCAGAGACGCTGGAGCGAGACCGGGGCGCAGAGGAGCGTCTCGATGGTGCCGTCTCGCTTCTCGCGGAGGAAGGCGTCAGAGCAGAAGATGTAGCCCATGAAGACACCGACCGGGAGGGTGATCGCGGCGATGCCGCCGGCAACAGCGGCGGCGTCTCCTCCGGCTGCCGCGGCGATGCCGACGGCGGTCATGACCGGGAACCAGATAGAGAAGATGAACGCGGTGATGAGGACGCCCCGGTTCCGGAGGGCGAGCCTTATCTCCCGGCGGGCGATGACGGAGAGCGTGCTCATGCCCCACCCTCCATTCTACCGACGTGTTCAAGGTAGATCTCCTCAAGCGACCTTGACGACCGGCAGACCTCCTCGATACGGATGTTGGCCCCGACAAGGGCCGCGACGAGGTCAGGTGTTGCGCCGGGGTCGGCGAGGGTGCAGTGGAGGGTGCCGCCGTCTGCGTCGCACCCGGCGACGAACGGGAGCCTCCCGACGGTCTCGCACGCGCGGGCCCGGTCGCCGGCGTCGGCGAGGGAGACCGTCACGGCCGGGCGACCGGAGGCCGAGGTGAGGCGTTCGACCGAGTCGAAGGCACGGATCCTGCCGCCGGCGAGGATAGCGACCGTCGAGCAGATGCGCTGGACCTCGTCGAGGTGGTGGGAGTTCAGAAAGACCGTCATCTCTTCCCGCCGGGAGAGCTCGAGAATGAGGTCGCGGACCATCCTCTGCGCGCCGGGGTCGAGGCCGGAAGACGGTTCGTCGAGGAAGACGACCTCCGGTCGGTGGAGGATGGCCCGGGCGATCCCGAGTTTCCGTTTCATGCCGGTCGAGAACGTCCCGACGGGATTGTCCCGCCGGTCGGCGAGGTCGACGAGGGCGAGGAGTTCGTCGATCCTCTCCCCCGGGTCCTCGACGCCGTAGAGGCCGGCGTAGTAGGCCAGGTTGTCGGCGGCGCTCATCCGGTCGGCGAGACCGTTGTTATCAAAGAGCACCCCGATCCTCGCCCGCGCATCGTCATCAGAGGAAAGGTCCCGTCCGAGGACCCGGACCTCCCCCGCGCCGGGGGCAAGCAGGCCGAGCAGGATCCGGATGGTCGTTGTCTTCCCTGCGCCGTTCGGGCCGAGAT
>JAEWMO010000090.1 GCA_023457135.1 Methanobacteriota archaeon
CAGACTTTTAAGTGGTGCGGCGGTTATACCCCCGGCAGGTATGAAGATCGTCGTCTCTGTGGAGGATGCCGGGGTCATCGATGAGGTGATGGAGTACAACCCGACGTTCATCGAGATCAGGCTCGACAGGATGGAGGGGGACCTGCAGGAGCAGGTCCGCACGATCCGTGAGAAGACCGGCACTCCCCTGATTGCTACCCTGAGAAGCCGGGAGGAGGGAGGCCGGTTCGTCGGGGATGCCGAACTCTGGGTTCGGATTGTCGGGCCGGTCGCAAAATACGTCGATTACGTGGACGTGGAGGCCCGCTACCGGGACCACGCACCGTTCATCAAGAGCCAGGGCGTCCAGATCCTCGCGTCCCTCCACACGAACGAGATGCCCACGCTGCCGGAACTGGGGAGGATCGAGGAGATGCTCAGGTCTTATGGCGATATCCCGAAGATCGTGGTGAAACCCCGGACCCGCGACGACCTCTTTGACCTCATCGCGTTCACCCACCACGCCCAGAAACCCGTCTGCACGAGCATCATGGGCGCCGAGTTCCGCTACGCCCGTGCAATCCTGCCCCTCGTGGGGTCGGAGTTCACCTTCTGCCATGCCGGGACCCCGACGGCCGAAGGGCAGTACCATATCAGGGAGATGCGGCAGCTCGCGGATCTGCTGAGGTGATCGGGGGAGAGGACGGGCCTACTCCCCACCCCATCCCCGGTACTTCGCCTGCTCAAGCATCGCGTCGATGATGACGAGCGCGAGCATGCACTCCGCGACCGGGACCACCCGCGGCGCGATGCAGGGGTCGTGCCTCCCCCCGACCGAGATCTCCCGCTCCTCCCCGACCGTATCGACGGTCCGCTGGACCCGGCGGATCGAGGGCGTCGGCTTGACGGCGAGCCGGACGACGATCTCCTGCCCGGTGCTGATCCCGCCGAGGACGCCGCCAGCATGGTTGCTCGCAAACCCGGTTTTGCGAATAGGATCGTTCATCTCGCTCCCGAAGAGCCGGGCGGCGGCGAACCCCTCACCTACCTCGACGCCCTTCACCGCACCGATCCCCATCATCGCCCCCGCGATGGCGGCGTCGAGCTTCCCGAATACCGGGTCACCGAGACCTGCCGGGCACCCGGCAGCCGTCACCTCGACGATCCCGCCCACGGAGTCGCCGGCTTCAAGGGCAGCCCGGATCTCCTCCTCCATCGCCGCCGGCTCCGTTGCGCCGTGGACCTCGACGACCCTCCCCCGGATCGTGATCCCACAGGGCTCAAGGCAGCGGATTGCGATGGCGCCTGCCGCGACCCGCGCAAGGGTCTCCCGGCCCGAACTCCGCCCGCCGCCCCGGTGGTCGCGGAGCCCGTACTTCGCCTGCCAGGTGTAGTCCGCGTGTCCCGGCCGGAAGACGTCACGGAGCGTCTCGTAGTCCCCCGACTGCATATCCTGGTTTTTGACCACGAGCGCTATCGGGGCGCCGGTCGTCCGCCCCTCAAACGTCCCGGAGAGGATCTCCACTCTATCGGGTTCCTGCCTCCCGGATTCGAGCGGGCTCTTCCCCGGCCGCCTCCGATCGAGGTAGGGCTGGATATCCGCCTCCGTGAGGGGGACCCCCGGAGGGCAGCCGTCGACGACCGCGCCCACCGCCTTGCCGTGGCTCTCGCCGAACGTCGTGCACCTGAAGTTTCTTCCGAACGTATTCATGCAAGCATCTCCCGAACCAGTTCAGGCGTCACCGCTATCCCGGTGATCAGCCGGAACTGCTCTGCCGCCTGGTAAACGAACATCTCCGTGCCGGGGATCGTCTCGCACCCGGCCTCCTTTGCCGCCCTGATGAGGGGCGTCTCCGGCGGGGTGTAGACGAGGTCGAATACGGTCGTCTTTTGCTCGAGATCGCAGGGGGCAAGCAGGCTCCGGGTGTCGGGCTCCATCCCGACCGGGGTCGTGTGCACCACTACATCGGCGTCGCTCCCCTTGAACTCTTCCAGCGCCCCCCACCGGCACCTGAACCGGTCGGCGAGGGTCCTCGCCGCCTCCGGCCGCCGGGCAAGCACCGTCACGTCCATATCGAGCGAGAGGAGGGCGTAGACCGCCGCGGCCGCCGCACCCCCGGCGCCGAGGACGACCGCCCGTGCCCCCTGCCGATGGACGAGCGGCGAGCGGACGCCCAGCCAGTCGGTGTTGTGGCCGTATGACCTTCCGCCGCACCGGACGACGGTGTTCACCGCCCCGATCGCCGCGGCATGCCCATCGACCTCGTCGAGGCAGGGGATGACGGCGGCCTTGAACGGGATCGTGACCGAGAGACCTTTCAGGGGGAGGAGAGAGGCGAGGCGGAGTATCGTCGCTGCGTCCGGCCACTCGAGGCGGGTGTAGTGGTAGTGCATCCCGAAGCACTCAAAGAGCCGGTTGTAGAGGAGCGGGCTCTTACTGTGGGCGCAGGGGTTCCCGGCGATAGCGCAGACCATCAGACCCGGGTCCCGGTCGATCATCCCCCGCAGGGTGGAGAGCCCGAATCGCTCAAGGAGGAGGTCCCGCTCGCGTCTCCTGTCGGGGGAGATGCCGGCCTCCCCGGCGATCTCCCGAAGGATCGCCTCCGCAATCTCGCGGGGCGGGCGGGTGCCGGCATCGATGCAGGCGTCGGCCGCACCGAGGTAGGCATTCTTCCTCCGCGCAAGAAGCGTCCGCACCTCCTCTTCCGGAGAAAGACCGGTCAGCCCCGGCCGGTCGCTCCCGGTGATCCGGTCAACGATGACCTCGGGCGCGGCCGAGAGGAGATAGACCCTGCCGTGCCGCCGGAGGTCCGCGACGTTTGCCGGGTCACAGACCGCCCCGCCGCCGGTGCTGATCACGCCTTCCGCGTTCCGGAGTGAGGCGATCACCTCCCGTTCGAGGGAGCGGAACTGCGCCTCCCCGTGTTCCCGGAAGATCTCCGGGATCGGCATCCCTGTCCGGCGCTCGATCAGCGCATCGGTGTCGAAGAACGGCAATCCGAGGCGGTCCGCGAGGTTCCGCCCGACCGATGTCTTTCCGGTCCCCCGGAAGCCGATGAGGACGATCTTCACAGCAGGCCCTCCCCATAAAGCGCCTCCCAGAAGCCGGGGAAAGACTTCTCCACGCATTCGGGGTCCCGGATCGCCATGCCGCCGACCGCGAGGCCGAGGACGGCAAACGCCATCGCTGTCCGGTGGTCGTCGTGCGGGTCGACGGCGACGCCGTGGAGGGGCGCGGGCGTGATCGTCAGAGAGTCTTTTGTGACCTCGACACCCGCCCCCATCCTCCGGAGGGTATCCGCCGTCACCCCGACGCGGTCGCTCTCTTTGTACTGCAGGTGCGCGGTCCCGGTGATCGTCGTCGGCGAGGCTGCGACTGCCGCCACCGCCGCGAGCGTCTGGACGGTGTCGGGGGAGGAGGACATGTCCATCTCGATACCGTGGAGGTCCCCTGTCCGCTCCACCGTCACCGCATCCTCGCCGGCGGTAATACGGCAGCCCATCGCTTCGAGGGCATCGAGGAACCGGCGGTCCCCCTGGACCGATGCGGGGGAGAGGCCTCTGACCGTGACCCTCCCGCCGCAGACGGCCGCGACCGCGAAGAGGTAGGACGCCGAGGAGTAGTCGCCCTCGACACGGTAGTCCCGCCCCCGGTAGGGCGTGCCGCTCTCCACCCGGAACCAGTCGTAGCCCCGGCGCTCGAGCCGTGCGCCGAACCTGAGCATCACGTCCGCGGTCACGTCGAGGTAGGACCGCGAGGCAGGGGTTGCGGGGAGCGTGAGTTCCACGTCCTCGTCCGCGTAGGGCGCTGCCATCAGGATGGACGAGACGAACTGGCTGCTGATGCTCCCGTCGATCGCTGCCTTCCCGCCCCGGAGCTTCCCGGAGACCCGGATGGGCGGGTAGCCGGGCTGGCCGGGAAACGCAATCTCGCCGCCGAGTGCCTGGAGCGCTCCGGCGAGCGGGCCCACCGGCCGCTCGAGCATCCTCCGGTTCCCTGTCAGCACCACCGGGTGCCGGGCGAGGAGCGCCGCCGAGGTGAGGAGCCGCAGTGTCGTCCCCGAGTTCCCGCAGTCGATGACGACCTCTCCCGCCGCCGGAAAGGTGCCGTTGCACCCGGTGACGGTGATCTCTCCCGGCAGCCACTCAAGCGGCACGCCGAGGGCTTCGAGCCCCCGGGCGGTCAGTTCCGTGTCGGCCGCCCGGAGCGGGCCTGCGATCCGTGACCGGCCGCCGGCAAGCGCCGCCGCGATCAGGGCCCGGTGGGTGTAACTCTTCGAAGGCGGAGCTTCGAAGGTTGCGTCGACCGGACCCGTCCGCGATACCCTGACGATCATAATCCCGGCACCTCCATCCGGGCGTAACACCCAAGTTCCCTGACGGTTGTCATTGTTTTGAGTTCCTCCTTTGCCTCCTGCCATCCCACGGAGACCTCGATATCGATGAAGAAGATGTATCTCCCGATCCCCCGCCGGGACGGCCTTGATTCGATCCGGGTCAGGTTGACCTGCCGGCGGGCGAAGACGCCGAGGATATCGGCAAGGAGGCCTACCCGGTCCGTCTCGGGGTCCACGAGGATGCTGCACTTCGTGCACCCGGCAGCCTCACGGGGGGCCGATGCGATCTCCACGAACCGTGTGGTGTTCCCCCTGCTGTTCTGGATGTCCCGGACGGCTATGGGGAGGCTATAGGTCGCCGCCGCTGTCTCCGAGACGACTGCGCCGGCCCGCTCGTCTCTCTGCATGGCAACAGCGCTCGCGGCGTTGCTGCTCGTGTGCACGACCTCGACCCCGAGGCTGTCGAGGAGTATGGAGCACTGCTCGTGCGTCTGCGGGTGGGCGTAGATGACGCTGAGATCTGCCGGGTCCCCGCGGGCAGCGAGGTGGTGCCGGACGGGCATGTAGGCCTCTCCGGTGATGACGACCCCGAACTCCGCGAGCCCCTGGAGGGTCTCCCCCACGCCGCCGGCCTCCGAGTTCTCGATCGGGACGAGCCCGCGGGTCGCGCCGCCGGCCACACGCTTGATGATCGCGCGGATGGTCGGCAGGAGTTCGATATCGTCGCCGTAGATCCGGACGGCGAGCTCGTGGCTGAACGTCCCGGCCGGGCCGAGGGTCAGCACGGTCATCGGCCCACCACGTGGTTGATGAGGTCGTCTGTCTCTTCCGTCGCGGCCCGGAGGAAGGAGGCGTAGTGGCCGGCGTTTGCGGCGAAGAACGCCCCAAAGCGCTCGTCGTCCCCGGACTCCACGATCGCGCGGAGCGTCCGGACGGCCTCTTCGAAGACGGCGAGGACCTCCGGGACCGCCGGGTTCATCTGCAGGATGTCGCCGTAGAGCCCGGCGTCCTGGGCGAGGAGCCGGCCGACGAATCCCATCTCGATCCGGTAGACGGGGCTCGTGAACGTGAGGGTCTCCCCGACATCGGCGCCGGTCCGGCGGATGGCCTCCGCTTTCGCGAGCGTCCCGAAGTGGGTCAGCCCCTGGATCACCGCCATCATCCGGTCATGGGCTTCGGGTGTCGAGAGAGTGATCGCCGCCCCCTGGTCGCGAAAGATGGAGAGGAGGCCTTCGAGGGTCTCCGGTCTGCACCGGGCCGGGGTCGCGACGATCGTCTGGCCCCGGAGCGATGCGGCCCCCGGCCCGAACATCGGGTGGAGCCCGATCACCTCTGCGCGCGATTCAAGCATCGCACGGACGGGTTCGGCCTTGAGGGACGTCAGGTCGCAGAAGACCTGCTCCTCCGATAACAGCGGGGCGATATCCCGGATCACCCCGACAGTGGCGCGGATAGGGACCGAGACCATGACGAGGTCCGCCATCTCCGTGACGTCGCGGTTGGTGAGGGAGGTTTTCGTCCCGGAGACGACCACCTCCCACCCGGCCGCTTCAAAGACCTCCGCAAAGAACCGGCCCATCTGCCCGGTGCCGCCGATGATGCCTGCAAGCATCCTCTTCATTTCTCCCGGATCGTCTCTTTGACGGCGATGCCGAAGTGCCGCCCGCCCTCCGCGATGCTGCCGAGCACTTTATCGCCGACCGCGAGGCTCGCGACCGATACGGCCGAACCGTCCTCCGCGACAAGCCGTATCGTCTCGGCGTTCTGGAGGACCAGGCTCACCGCTGCAT
>JAEWMO010000091.1 GCA_023457135.1 Methanobacteriota archaeon
GTACTCGCTTGCGCAGGCGCCGCACATGGGAAACTCCGACATCGACGTCCGCTCCCGGTCGTAGGGGATGGCGGTGATGATGCTGTACCGGGGGCCGCAGTTGACGCAGGACGTGGCCCAGTAACCCTCGTATCGTCCGCCGGGCGTGAATATGTCGGCGATACAGTCGTCGCAGGTAGCGACGTCGGCCGGGATGAATCCCGAGAGGCTCCCGGAGCCGCTCTCAAGGATGGTAAACCCTTCGGTTTGATTGACGCGCAGATCTTGAACATATACAGAATCTATGCGGGATAGAGGAGTTCCTCTGGATACAGCCTCCAGAAACTCTTCAAATCGTTCTCCGCATGCATGGATCTCCACCTCACTCCCGAGGTTTTTGACGGTCCCGGTGATCCCGAATTCCCGGGCCTTTGCATAGACAAAGGGACGAAATCCGACCCCCTGCACGATGCCCCGGATGATGATAGTGCCACATGTACGCATTGAGAATTCAGCAAAAATTTATGGAGTTATACAGCAATATAACAATAGGGTATCGCATTGACGGGACATATTAAGATTCTCAACGATCCGGTTGAACTCGTTCCTCTTCTTATAACGTTCAATAATGCCGATTACAAACGGATCTACGAACTCTTAAACAAGACCTGGCTGACCGAGGAGGAACTCTGTGCCTACGCCGCAGGTCCGGTGGTGACCGAGTGCCTCTCCATCCTTCGCAAGGGAAACCTCATCGAAGAGCAGTGGCGGATGCCGAGGCCGGGTGAAAAGCCGACGAAAGAGTTCAGAACGACGTACAGCAAATTCAGGGCCAGTTTTCAGTGTTCCATGGGCGATATCGGGGACCTGCTGCACATCGCCGTCTCAAACGACGAGGGGCTCCGCACAATTGTGGACTCGGTTGAACAGGAGATTGCGACAGGAACCACCTCTATCGGCGATATATCCAGAAAATACGGTGTCAGCCCGATCTTCATCAAGGGGCTGGCCAAAAGGATCCCCGGTCTCGACGTGAAAGGGCAGGGAATGGTGTTGCTTGACCGGACTCAGTGACGACCCGCTCTACGTGATCCTGCGCAGCAAGCGGGAAGCCACCCGGTTCCAGATCCTCGTTGAGATCGCCGAGCACCAGCCGGCGATCCGCCAGCAGGAGATCGCCGGGAAACTCGGCGTGACCCCCCAGGCCGTCTCCGAGTACATCCGGGAGATGGTGGACGAAGGGCTGGTCATGGCCCAGGGCCGGGGCCGGTACGAGGTGACGAAGAGCGGGATCGAGTGGGTCCTGCGGCACGCGGAAGCCCTTGAGGCCTACGCCCGCCACGTCAATCGGGACATCATCCGGCAGGTGGCCGTCTGGACGGCCGTCGCCCGGGACGATATCACGAAGGGGGATACCGTCGGGGTCTTCATGCGACACGGATGGCTCTACGCGACGAAAGAGGAGGGGCAGAGCGCCACCGGTCTCGCGACCATGGATGCCCGGGCCGGGGAGGACGTCGGCGTCGCTCACTTAAACGGGATCATCGAGCACGAGGAGGGGCTCATCCACGTCTGCAAGGTGCCGCGGGTGGAGCGGGGCGGGTCCCGGCAGGTCTCGACAGAGCTTCTCCGCGAGGCCGTCAGGGACGCGGAGATGGTTGCCGCGGTGGGCCTTGAGTCCTACGTGGCCCTCAAGAAGGCAGATATCGAACCGGATATGTTCTTCGGCTCCCGCGAGGGCGTCATCGAGGCGGCGTTCCACGGCCGGGAGTGCGCAATCCTTATCGTCGATGAGGAGTTTACCGATTTTCTCAAGCGACTGGAGACGGTGGGACTCACCTACACGATCCACGACCTGATCGCATCATGAAGGTTATCGTCCAGCCCCAGAAAGGCACCTATAAACTGCTCTTCGTCGAAGGCGGCCGTGTCGATGCTTCCGGCTTCGTCGAACTGACCGCGACCCCGAAAGGCCAGCGGCCCAAGAACTTCAAGATGCGCAGGAGGGGCAAACCGCTCAAGCCCACCCCGACGCGGGACCTCATTGCGCTCCTTCGCCGGTCATCGGTGCAACTGGCGGCGAAGAGCCCGGAGTTCGAGTCGTTCCTCGCCGATCTTCAGATCCCGGTATCGAGGATCAACATCTGCCGGTTCTGCCAGCTCGAGGACCGGTTCGTCCCCGTCGATAAGGCGACCGGTGTCCGGTACGGCGGGGAATGGATCTGCATGGACTGCGCAAAGCGCGAGATGCGCCGCGAGCTCGGCTACCTGGGCAAATTCGGCGGCTCCGTCCTTGTCCACCTGGAGAAACTCCTTGTCCAGGTCCGGGACCTCGACCGGGTCCTCGCGTCGGTGGGCCCGGAGAAGCCCGACAGGGCGCGGACCCTCTTTGACCGGCTCGAGGCGCACGAGGTCCAGAAGACCGCCCACATCACCGAGCTCCCGCTGCCCCCGGCGTTCGCGAAGGCCGCCGGGGTCGAGTATCTGATGCCCGTCCAGCAGCTCGCGGTCCAGAACGGACTCCTTGAAGGGCAGCACCTCCTCGTCGTCTCCGCCACCGCGAGCGGCAAGACCTTCATCGGGGAGATGGCGGGGATGAAGAACTTCCTCGAAGGGCGGGGGAGGATGCTCTTCCTGGTCCCGCTGGTCGCGCTCGCGAACCAGAAATACCAGCGGTTCCGCGACCGTTACGGCCGCCTGGTCCGGGTCACCCTGCAGACCGGGGTGAGCCGCCTCAACCTTCCCGAGACCCGGCCGGCGGGTGACCGCGACGTCAACGCCCCCGTCGTGGTCGGGACGTATGAAGGGATCGACCACGCCCTCCGGACCGGGCGGACCCTGAAGGATATCGGGACCGTCGTGATCGACGAGGTCCAGATGCTTGAGGATCCCGAGCGGGGCCACCGTCTCGACGGGCTGATCGCCCGGCTCAAGCACGTCGCTCCCGATGCCCAGTTCCTCTATCTCTCGGCCACGATCGGGATGCCGGGCCTGCTCGCGGAGAAGCTCCGGGCGAACCTGGTGCGCTACGCCGACCGGCCGGTCCCGCTCGAGCGCCACCTCCTCTTCATCGAACGGAGCAAGAAGATCAACTTCATCAAGCAGATGGCCGCCGAGGAGTTCAAGGTGCGGTCGTCCAAAGGCTACCGGGGCCAGACGATCGTCTTCACGAACTCGCGGGCCCGCTGCCACGTCATCGCCGACGCCCTCGGCGGAAACGCCGCTCCCTACCACGCGGGGCTGACCGCCCAGGAGCGCCGCGACGTCGAGCGGCGGTTTACGAACGGGGAGATAGCGACCGTCGTCACGACGGCAGCCCTCGCCGCCGGCGTCGATTTCCCGGCATCCCAGGTGATCTTCGATGCCCTCGCGATGGGCATCCAGTGGCTCACCGTCCAGGAGTTCCACCAGATGATGGGCCGCGCGGGCCGGCCCGACTTCCACGACCTCGGCCGGGTCGTCATCCTCGCGGAGCCCGGCGGCTCCTATGCCCGGACGTCCGGGAAGACCGAGGAGGAGGTCGCGGTCGGTCTCCTGCGGGGTGAGATGGAGGAGGTGGCCCCCGAGTACGACATGGAGCAGAGCACGGAGGAGTTCGTCGCGAACGCCGTCGTCTGCGGCGGCGACGAGCAGCAGATCATCCGCATGAACCAGGCGATGGTCGGGACGCTGGAGCCGGCCCTCCCCACCCTCCTCGACTACAGATTGGTCAAGCGGCGGGCGGGCCGCATCGAACTCACCGATATGGCCCGGGTGATGGCCGAGCACTTCATCGGGGCCGAACGCCTCATCGAGATCCTGGACCTGGTCAGACGGATGGACGACGCGGCCGAGGTCGTCGCGGAACTCGAGTGCGCCGCAGCCGAGGAGCCGCAGGGGCGTTAGCGGTAGCGCTCCAGGTACTCCCGCACCTTCTCCGACTCCACCCAGCCGTCGTCGAGCTGCCGGAGGATCTCCTTTATCCGGCTGACCTGCTCCCGGATCTTTGCCGCCCGCTCGTCCTCGATGACGTCGGCCATCCCCTGGACGACCTGGAGCGGGTTGCGGATGTGGTCGGTCAGGACCGCGAACTGCTCGATGTTCCGCTCGATCTGCCGATATGCCTCCGCCCTCTCCCGCTCTATCCGCTCCCGCTCCCGCATCTCGCGCCGGAGGCTCTCATTTGCCTCACGGAGTTCGTTGGTCCGCTGCGTCACGAGCTCTTCGAGGCGGTAGCGGTACTCCATCAGTTCTTTCTCGGCCCGCCGCCTCTCCGTCACGTCCCGCGCAATGATCAGGGCTGCCGGGATGTTGTCCAGGCTGATCCGGTGGAGGGTCGCCTCGACGGGGATCCGCTCGCCCTGCCGGGGGATCAGCTCGGCGCTGTGGAGGCGGTGGTCGTCCCGCAGGTCGTCGCTCCGGATGAGGATGACCGCCTGCGGGGCGACGGTGAGCAGTTCTTCATGGCCGTAGCCGAGACACCGGCAGGCGAGCGCATTTGCGTCCAGTATCCGGTAGGGGGTGCCCTTCTTCCCGACAGCGCAGACGAGGAGGAAGTCGTTGCCGCTGTCAAAGAGGAGATGGTAACGGTCCCTGCTCTCCTGGAGTTCCTGCCGTGATCGCTCCAGTTCGTCGAGCATCAGGTTGATCTCGCCGGCGAGCCCCGCGACGGGATCGTTCCCGTCTGTGGATAGGCGGGCGGGAGAGCCGTTTCCTTCCCTGACGGCCCCGACCTCCGCGCCCATGCCGGCGACGTGGGCGGCCACATCCCACTCCTTGAGCCAGATCCCGAAGATCCCGAAGACGATGCCGATGACGAGGACCCCGGCGAGCAGGACGGTTGGGTGGCTCCAGGCCTCGCCCGGAAGGCCGGGAGGGAGGGCAAGGAGAGCAAGGAAGGCAGGGCCGGGGGTACCGGAGCCCGCAGGAGGGGCGGCACAGGTTCTGGGTGCGTGCTCGCTGGAGGTCATGCTGCTGTGTCGATCTGCAGGGTCAGGGACCCCTCTCCTGCAGGGTGTCGTCCGGCAGCCCTGCAGTCTTCGGGACAGCGGTGCCGGCGCGCTCTCTGCGCGCCACGTTATCCCATGATGGGAAAAGAGATATTTAAATGTTTCTTATGGGGGATAATAGTATACTGTCCCACCGGCATTTTTCAGCAGGAGAGGTTAGAGTTCTGGCAGATTTGTGGGGATTGGCAGGTCTTTTCCCGGCGGCCTACCCGGACTCCGGGGCCTCTCCTGCGGCATGTTCGCGGGGGATCTTCTGCATCATCACCGCAAAGACCGCGGTTCCGATGAGGCTGATCGCCCCGCCGAAGTAAAAGACGGCGTCGATGCTGATGAAGTCCATGAAGACGCCGCCGATCAGCGGCGCAATGATCATCCCGACTCCAAAGACCGTGTTGTAGGCGCCCATCGAGGTCCCCATCCCGATCGTCCGCCCTGCATCGACCGTCAGGGCCATGATCGCCGGCTGCTGGATGGCGCCCCCGATCCCGATCACGGAGGTGACCAGGAGCAGGGGGCCGAACGACGGGGAGAGGGGGATTACGGCAAGCGATATCGCGGCTATGGCCGAGCCGACCACGATGAGGGTGACCTTGTTCCCTCTATCGGTTAGCCTCCCCACCGGGATCTGGAGGAGCGCCATCAGGAAGGTGTTTACGGAGAGGATGATCCCCACCTCAAACGGGCTGATCGCGATGAGCGGGGCGAAGACCGGGATGAAGACCATCATGCTCCCGCGGCCGAGGGCGCTGATGAGGGTGAAGACCATGACTCCCCGCATCACCGGCAGCGTGGAGATCGCCGAAAGGAGCCGGGTATGCTCCCCGCCGGGGAGCGCGGACAGCCGTGGTTTTGTCTCCGGGAGGGAGACGGCGACGAGGAGCGTGGCGAACGCCGAGAGAGCGGCCATGACGTAGAAGACCGAGTCCATCCCGAAGGTGTCGTTTAAGAACCCGCCAAGGAGCGGTCCCATACCGAGGCCGAGGAACATCGAGATGGAGAAGTTTCCCATGCTGCTCCCCTCTTTTCCCTTCTCCGAGAGGTCCGCGATGTAGGCCATGGCTATCGGGACGACCATGGCCGAGGCGACGCCGTGGACGAACCGGACCGCCGTGAGGGAGAAGACGCTGTCGGCGACGATGTAGGCGAGCGACATGACGGCGTAGGCGAACATGCCGATGAGGATGATCCACTTCCTCCCTCGCCGGTCCGATATCCTCCCGATGACGGGCATGAAGACCGACCGCGAGAGCGCGAAGGCCGAGAAGATGATGCCGAGCCAGATGCCGGTTGCTCCGAGGTTCTCCGCGTAGATGGGGAGGAGCGGGCTGACGACCCCGAGCCCGAGCATGGTGGCAAAGACGGATATGAAGAGGACGTTATAGATTCGCTTGGCTGTATTCATTGGAGGTTACACCTGGATATCGGGGCGGCAGAGCATGCTCTGCGGCCGGGGTATTTAAATTGCGGGAAAAATAGTAGGCGGTGATCTACCTTATATATTGGCCGGGATCAGGTCCGCCGGGCGACGCAGCACCACCGGTCGTAGATCGGGTCGCGTGTGTTCTCAAAGACCTCGACGTCCCGGCCGGCGCACCACTCTCTTACCCGTGCTGCTTCGGCCTCAGTGCCGACGGTGATCACCGCTTCGTCGGTCAGGTCAAGGAGCGTCGCGATGATCGGTCTCCAGAGATCGACGTTGTAGGAGTAGATCTCCCCGGCCATGAAGGCGACGCCGAGCGGCACCGGCGCGATGTAGCGGGCCGCAGCCCTCGCGTCGATGCACATGGTGTCTTCCGGCACGAGACGGCCCTTCGAGAGGCCGAGTGCGAGAAGCGCCGGATCGTTGTCGTAGGCGAGCGCCCGCATCCCCTCCTCCCGGAGGGCGGCGGTGCCGACACCCGACCCGCAGCAGCAGTCGAGGCAGGGCGTCCCCGCACGGTCGCCCCAGACCTCGCGGATAAGGGCGCGGATCATCTCCGTCCGGCCGGGACGCAGGTCCTCCATCGCGGGAACGACGGTCGCCAGGAGTTCGAGGCTGTAGTACTCGCGGACCGCCGAGAGCCACGCCTCGCGGTTCTCCTGGTAGATGTCCCCCCCGATCGCCTCAAAACACTCGATGACCTCGAGTGTCGGGTCCCGGAAGAGGAACGAGGCGGCCTGCCAGCCCTCATCGTCGTGCAGGGCGAGCGCGAGCGGCTCCTCGTTTTCGTCCACGAGGAGTCGCGCCTCGTCCGCCGTCGCTTCCGGCAGCATCGCCGTACAGGAGTCTATCGTCAGTTCCGCAAACGACGGTTCAACCAGCCGGCAGCCGTCAGCCTCAAGGATATCCGCAACCTTCATGCTTCTCGCCTCTCGATCTTCAGGCCACCCGGCGCCCGGATGACCCCGTCCACGCGGGCGTCCTCGTGCAGGGTGAGCCCGCGGCAGGAGACGTTCCCGAGGACATGCACTTCCTGCTCGACCACGACATCGCCGTCGCTCTGGACGTTGCCGTGGATGACCGATCCCCGTGCGATGCTCGCGCTCTCCTTCGCGTGAAGGCTCCCGAATATCGTCGTCTCTTCACGGACGGCGATGGCGCCGGCGCGGATGTTCCCGTGCAGCCGGCACCCCGACCCGACGCTCATCCTCTCCGGGACCGAGAAGGTCTCCATGTTGAGGACGGCGCCGGCCGGGATCATCAGCGGTGTCCCGGAGGGAGCCTCATCGTCGCCGAAGAGTTTCTGGAGGACGGATTCCAGGTCTTCCTCCTTCTCGATCCCGAGAACGGCAACCAGGTACATCATGATGTAGATGATGACCGGCATCGGGTTTCTGATGGAGATCCAGCCCTTCGCCTCGAATCCGCGCTCGATCTGGACGTTGTCGCCGATGTCGAGATCGCCTTTGACGAGCAGTTTGCCCTGGATCTTCACCCCTTCGCCGAGGTAGGCGTCTGCCTCCACGACGACGTCGCCGGCGACCTCGCACCAGTTGTCTATCCTGACATCACCGGCGGCGACGATGTTGCCGTTGATCTTGGAAAACTCACAGACCACAACGTCGTTCCCTGCAAGACCGTAATCGATCCGGCACCGATCACCGATGACGATATCCTGCCCGGTCTTGAGCGTCCTCTCCTGGAGCTCGGTGTGGTCTGGGAGGGTGCAGGCCCTGAGCCAGTCGTGGTCGCCTGTCGGTTCCATTTACCTGCTATAATCTTCATGCCCCATACTTATGACACTTATTAATTAGATCCAGGGTGATCGGCATGAGATCGCAGCCGCGGATACGGTGGAGACCCCCTTCTGCGCACGAAACCTCGTCGAACCGGACGTTCCGGTCCGTCCGGACGCCGGGCCCCCTGATGACGACCGGCACCGGGTCGGCGCTGTGGTCCTTGATCGAACAGGGGGTGCTGTGGTCGGCGCAGATGACGATCAGGGTCTTCTCGAGTGCGAGCAGCGGTTCGAGCGCCGTATCGATCACCTCGATGAAGTCGCGCTTCTGGATCGCTTTCCCGTCGTGGCCGGCCTCGTCGGCGCCCTTGATGTTCATCAGGACGAAGTCTTTGCGGCCGAGCTCCGCGATCGCCGCCCTCACCTTGGCGTCGAGGTCGGAGTCGACCGACCCGGTCGTTCCCGGCACCGGGATGTGCTCCAGCCCCACGACTTTCCCGATCCCGGAGATGAGGGTCGCCGCGGAGATGACGCTCCCGGAGAGGTGGTAACGCTCGGTGAACTGCGGGAACGCGCCCATCTTCCCGGCGCCCCGGATCAGGAGGAGGTTTGCAGGCGGGAGGCCTTCTTCCATCCGGCGGACGTTGAGGGGGTGGTCGTAGAGGATCTTCGCCGACTGGCGGATGAACTCGTTGCAGACATCCGCCGTCTTTTTATCCGCCGGATCGTCGGTGCAGGGCCGGATCGTGAGCGGCTGCACGCCTTCCTTCTTCGGGTCGTTCGAGGAGACCTTATCGCCGAGGCCGTCCCCGGTGAGGGCGAGGGCCGCCCGGTGGCCGGCGCCCGCCTCGAACCTGAACCCTGCGCCGAGGCCTGAGAGGTCGACACCGTCCCGGATCGCCTCGGCGAGCGGCGCGGTCCCGGAGATCCTCCCCGCCCGGCGGTCGGTGACGCGCCCCTCCGCGTCGACCGTGGCGAAGTTGCACCTGAAGCCGATCATCCCGGCGGTCATGTGGATCCCGGTCCCCTCGGCCTCGAGCGGCCCGCGGCCCGTATAGTACTCCTGCGGCGGGTAGCCGAGCAGGGCGAGGTGGGATGTATCGGAGCCGGGGCGTATGCCGGGAGCAACCGTGTCCATGATGCCGCATACGCCCTCGGCTGCGAGCCGGTCGAGGACCGGGGTCCGTGCGGCCGTGAGGGGAGTCCGTCCGTTCAGCGCTTCGCAGGGACGGTCGGAGATCCCGTCCAGCACGAGGAATAGCACTTTCTCAGCAATCATCAAGAACAGGTGAGATCGCGGACCTGATTACTCTTGCCGGAAGTGGGGGGTCCGGGTCAGCGGACCGCCTTCTGGAGCGTCCGGCACCGCTCTGCCCTGCAGAGCGCCGCTTCCGCAAGCGCATCGCCCCGCCGGCAGCATTCCTCCCCGCAGCAGGTCATGACCAGGATGTTCGTCGTCATGATCAT
The DNA here is from genome assembly GCA_023457135.1 of Methanobacteriota archaeon. Classification (GTDB taxonomy): domain Archaea; phylum Halobacteriota; class Methanomicrobia; order Methanomicrobiales; family Methanoculleaceae; genus Methanoculleus. The sequence continues at coordinate 9,593 of JAEWMO010000091.1, forward strand.
ATCGGCCGAGAGGCAGCGGATATCCATGGCGAGGTCTTCGTCCACGAACCCCTCAAGGTCGCATATGATGTCGTAGATCCGGTGCGCGTAGCGGTCGAGCAGCGCGTTTGCTGTGAGAACCCACCCTGCCTCGTCCTCCCGGCTCCGGAGCTCCGTCCACTCCCGGTGAAACTCGACGAGCATCCTTCTGAGGATCCCGAGCGCCACCTGCTGCCGTTCTCCGGGCACTTCCGGGACGGTCAGGACCTGTTTTGCCCGCCGGGCATCTGCGTGCATCTGGTAAACCGTCGTCGTCTCCGCCTCCTGCATGCTCCGGCGGAGGTATTCTTCGCCGCAGGAGATATACTCTCGCACCTGACGGTGCTCAGGACGTGGCATGTGAGACGGACGTATGAAGAGAATAAAAGTGGGATGAGCAGCCGGCCTTATACGGCCGCGATCTGCTCCAGTTTGGACTTGGTGATCTCGACCCGGCGGATCGGGTAGATCTCCTTTGCAACCTTGAAGACTTCCCGGGCCGTCTCGCCGGAGACGATGTCCTTGACCAGGGTCTCAAAGTCGCTCTCTTTTGCCTTCGCGGCGAGGGCCTGCGAGATTGCCTGCCGGACCGCGTGGACCTGGCTCTGCTCGGCCCTCGAGAGGGTGAGACAGACGACCGTCACCCGCAGGAGCTTGCCGTCCTTGCTGATGATCGGGTGGATGGTGTCGATGCGGGATGCCCGCCGCTTGACCATCGACCGGAGGTAGTCGCGGGTCACTTCGTGACCGACGAACTCGGTGTATGCGGCATCGCCGGCCACGTTGTTGATCTTGAACCTCATCTTGATGTGGGACTTGGAGTAGTCCTGCACAACTTCGCCGAGCGTCGCGGTCATGACCCGGCCGACCATGTTTGCGGGGTCGGCCGAGATGGTGTCGCCGATCTCAACTTTGCCGAAGGCTTCGGGTACGTAGACACGGTACCACTTCTTGGCCTTCCAGCCTTCCACCCTTCTTCCAACCTGTTTCTTCCTTGCCATGATATCACTCTCAATTATATCCTTGATTCTGAACCGCTTTTCACTCCGGAGCTCTCCGGCTCCGTGCCGCGCAGGTGCAGATGTCCTCTGCTATCGCGAGGTTCATGAGGTAGTCGTCCACCGAGGCGATGATCGACCGAAGTCTCGTCCCATCGATCTCTGCCCGCACCCCTCCCCTGACCGGGGAGGTCCTGATCAGGGTGAGGTTGTCGGGTTCGAGCGCCGCCGCCACACATTCGGGATGGGTGTGGGGAGTCTCGATGGTGCCCTCGATCCGGATCATGCCGCTACCGCCTCCAGGAGTTCCTGCCTGAACCTCTCTGCCTGACCGGCATCGATCCTGGCCCCGGCCCTCCGGTGGTGCCCGCCGCCCTGGCCGCCGCACGCCTCCGCGATCCTCCGCATCAGCGGCTCGAGATCGAGGTCGACGCCCGGCGGGCAGCGTGCCGATATGGAGCAGTGCTCCCCTCTCGGCCCCATGACGAAGACCGGGCTGTCCTGGACGAGGTCGTTTGCGAGTGCGTCCGCGACATCGCCGGTCACCATGCCGTCGTCCACCGCAAAGAGGGCGAGGCGCTCGTCGAGCCTGCGTGCTCCCTGGATGCCGGTGATGACCGTCTGCCGGTAGCGGGCGGTGATCTCCCAGGCTTCCTTGAGCGCGTGGCTTGAGCGGAGGCAGAGCGATGCGCCGATGTCCCCGTTCCCGGCCTTGCCGCAGGCGTCGACGACGGCGGCGAGGTTCACCGCCTCGTCGATCACCTCCCGGCCGAGGCTGTAGGTGGTCCCCCAGACCCCGCAGAGCGCGGAGACCGATGCCTTCGGCGCGGCCGCAAGAACGACCCGGGAGAGGAGGGACTCGAGGTCCACGTCGTCCTCGTCGGTGACCGCTGCAACGAGCGCCCTCGCCGCATCGGGAACGCCCGAGAAACCAGCGAGATAGGGGTTGACGGCGAGCGCGAGCTGCTCGACGAGGCCTCTCCCTGCGAGGCGGAGGCCGCGGCGGGGCGTGATGAAGCCGTTCGCGATCCCCTCGTTCGCGATCTCCCGGTTCGGCCCATCAAGCTCCTGGCCGTCGCCGAGGATCCCGAGCAGCGCGAGGCTCGCGAGGTCGCGGTTGTCTCCCATGCGCTGTGCGACGAGGTAGGCCGCACCGGCCGCCGAGAGGCTCCTGTCGCCGTCGATTCCCTCGAGGCGCGGGTTGACGTGGTAGTCCCCCTCGAAGTGAGGCAGGTGGTGGTCCACCACCATCACGTCGCCGGAAAGGTCCGTGAGTGCTGACCCGAAGTCGCAGAGAAGCACACTGCTGTCGCGCGGCACGTCGGCCGCGCTGATGCCCGAACTGATCCTCAGCCGGAACCGCCCGCCCTTGCGGAACATGGCGTGGCAGAGGATGGATGCAGCGGCGATACCGTCTGCATCGTGGTGCGCGAGCACCTCCACGAACTCCTGTTCGAGGAGGTGGTCGGCGAGGCGGGCGGCAGCGGCTTCAAGCGACATGGGTCATCAGCGGGAAAGCAGAATCTCCGCGGTCTCCGGCTTGTATGTCCAGCCTTCCGGCAGCCTTCCGGACCCGACGTAGTACCTGACCAGCCTGCGCACCTTGGACTCGGTGATCTGGAGCTGACGGGTGTTGTGAACGTCCTTCTTGTTCTCCGCAAGGTGCTTCCTCATCCCGAGCGCTTTCTGCATCAGGTTCCGGAGATCTTCGGGGATCTCGGATTCAAGGCCCTTCTCGCGGAGGATCTCGTTGATACGCTTGCCGGTGGCGAGCTTGACGTCGGGGACGCCGTACCGGTCCCGCAGTGCAAGACCGATCTGACTGCTCGACATGCCGTCTTTGCGGAGATCGACGATGATCTTCTCGATCTCCGTTGTGTCCGTGTTGGACCACTCGGGTGCTTCCTTCCGGTAGGGCCGGACAGAACCGCTGGTTCCGCGGCGCCGAGCGTACATTCTTGCCATTCTTACTCCTCCGTTGAATACACTATGTTAAGTCCAGAAAAGAGTCCTTTTTCTGACTAATCTCTGTAATCCCGAGCCCTTGCGGGCAGTGCTTCCGGGAGCACGTCGGACTTACCATAGCCAGCACATGCAGTGCTGCATCATATTCACCGGGAGGAATCTTAAGGATATCGGATGGGTGCGGGATCCCGGAGAAATCCGACTGTGGGGGGTTTATTGTCGTTCGCTGCGATTATTCTTGTATGCAGGCAGGGAGGCCGGACCACCGGCCCGGAAATCCGTTCAGCCGGGAGCATATCTTTTCTCTCGTCATCGCCGCCTCGGCCCTCCTCGCGCTCGGCACCGTGGGGTATTGCCTCACCATCGGGGTGTCCGTCGTCACCTCCCATTTCTTCTATGTCCCGATCGCCCTTGCGGCCTACCGCTATCCTGACCGGGGTGTCGCGTTTGCCGCCGTGCTTGCTGCCGGCTATCTTGCGGAGGTGTTCCTCTTCATGCCGGGTGATCTGTTCGGGGTTGCAAGCGCGCTCCTTCGCGCAGGGGTGTTCCTCATCGTCGCCGCAATCATATCATACCTCTCCGCCCGCCTGAATACGCGAGAGAGCCGATACCGGGGGATCTTCGAGACATCCGGCGCCGGGTTTTTCCTCTTCTCGCCCGGTACCGGGAAGGTCGAGGAGATGAACCGGGGCTGTTCCGCGATGCTCGGGTATTCCGAAGATGAGGTCCCGTCTCTTGACGTGCGCACGATCTGGCCGGCGTATCCCGGCGATATCGGAAAGGACGGGGTCGAAGGTCTGGACTGCGATCTCATCCGCCGGGACGGGACGCACTGCCCGGTTCTCCTCTCGGCAAACCTCCTTCCTGACGGCCGGGGTGGGTGTGCGGTGGTCACCGGTATGGCCGGGTGGAAGCGGATGGAGAGCCGGCTCCGCCGGTCGGAAGCGACGTTCCGGGTCATCCTCAACGCCGCCGACGTCGGGATCCTCCTCACCGATCCGGGCCGGCGTATCGTCGAGGCGAATATGGCCGCGATCCGGCTCTTCGGTGCGGCCGGGCGTGAGGACCTGGTCGGGCGGAACCCGGCGATCCTCTTGGCGGAGGGAGATCTCGAGGCCGTCCAGGCCTACCGGGACCGGGTCCTCTCCGGGGAGACGCCTGCCCCGGAGGAATACATGCTCCGCAGGCTCGACGGGACCGGGTGGCCCGCAGAAGTCTCGATCACCTATCTCGCAAAAGATGGCGACGCCCCGGAACGGCTGGTCCTGTCCATCCGCGATATCACCGAGCGCAGGAAGGCGGAAGAGGCGATGCGGGAGGAGTACCGTTACCTCATGGTCGTCAACGAGGTCGTCGCCGCGGCGACCGCGTCCCGCAAACTCGACGACCTCCTCCGCGTCTCGCTCGGGAAGACCGTCGCCCTGCTCGGGTTCGAGCTCGGAGCGGTCTACCTGATGCGCCCGGAGAGCGATACGGCGGTCCTCCGTGCGCAGGTGGGGACGGCCTATGCCCTGCCGGCGACGGTGAGGCGGGACGATCCCTTCTACCGGGACTTTGTTGCGGTCGGGGAAGTCCGCTGCATCGAGGATATCCGGACGAGGTATCCCGGCGCCACATCCCGGTTCATAGCCGTCACCCCGATCCCCGGCGACCACGGGCCGGTAGGCTGGATCGGAGTCGGGAGCAGCAACCGGGAGACGATATCGCAGAGCGACCGCGGGATCCTGCTCGGGATCTGCGACGAGCTCGGCAACGCGGTCGTGAAGGGGATGCTCCAGGAAGACCTCGAGGAGGCGCTCGCCTCTGCCAACCGTTACCTTGAGGAGGCGAATACGGCGGCGGCAGAGGTCAACCTCTACGTGGATATCCTCACCCACGACATCAACAATGCGAACACCGCGGCGATGGGCTACCTGCAGATGTACCTCGAGTCCGGTGCGGCCGCATCGGACGGGGTGCTTGTCGGGAAGTCACTTTCCGCCGTGCACCAGAGCAGCGAGATCATCCGGAACGTCTCGACGCTCCGCAGGCTCAAATCCGCGTCCGTCGAACTCAGGCCGGTGGACCTCGACCCTGTCATCCGGGGGATCTGCAGTTACCATGCCGAAGCCCGCATCGCCTGCGACGGGGTGGATGCAACGGTCCTCGCCGACGACCTCATCAGCGAGGTCTTCGTGAACCTGGTCGGGAACGCCGCGAAGTTCGGAGGGCCGGGGGTCGATGTCACCATCAGCGTCCGGGAGGAGGGGGATGCGGTCTTTGTGACGGTTGCCGATACCGGTCCCGGGATCCCCGACGACCTCAAAACGCGCCTGTTCGAGCGTTACCAGCGCGGGACGACGAAGAAGAGCGGGAAGGGGCTCGGCCTCTATATCGTCCGGATGCTGGTGGAGAGATACGGGGGGAGCGTCCGGGCGGGCGACCGGGTCCCCGGCCACCCCGAGGAAGGGGCCGCCATCACGTTCACCCTGCGGCGTTATCAGCCCGGGGCTGCGGGTGAGTGAGCCCGAATCTTTATCTCCTCCCCGGTTAACATGTATTGGTACCGGAGCGATAGTAGTCTAGCGGTAGGACAGGGGCTTCCCAAGCCTCTAGCCCGGGTTCGATTCCCGGCTATCGCATCCGAACGCCGTTTTTTGCATCTCTGGCTCTTTTAGACTTCCGTCATCCTGATGGTTTATCTCCGGCTGCCGGGGCCGGGCCACGCGCGCCTCACAAAGCGTAAAACTGTTTCAATGTCACGCGAGAGCGCCGGGTAGGCATCACCCGGCGCCGCTCTGCTCCTCTTCTGCAGCGATCTCAAACCGGCAGTGGTCAAAGCCCATCGAGTAGCACCGGGTCTCGATCGCCGATGCCGGCCGCCCGTAGTGGCGGGAGAAGAGCGCCCGGAGGATCCCCGTGTCGAACGCGCACGCGGGCTTCCCGGTTACGGGCAGGTCGACACACTCGAAGCAGTCGTAGACGAGGAGGACGAGCGGCTCCGTCCCCGCGACCTCGATCCGGCCGAGACGGTGCTCCTCCCAGAACCGGGCGATCTTTGTGCAGAAGGCCCTGGTCTCCGGGTCGGCCACCGCCGGGTAGAGTTCCTCGCCTATCCGCTCCCCGGCACGGGTGAGGAGCGGGTCGAGGAGGACACCCTCCTGCATGAGCGCCACCCGGATCGTCCGGAAGGCGAGCCGGTAAAATGCAAACGGGTCGCCCCCGCCGGCCCGGTAGGCGCCCGCGTAGGCGGCGAGTTCATCGGCTATGCGGTCTTCCGGCGAGACGATCGCGATCAGTTCGCCGGTCAGGAAGAAGACTTTTTTCCGCGCGTCCAGCGGGTCGGAGCGTGAATCGATCACGCCCGCTGCCGTGAGATCCTGGAGGTGCACCGAGATCGTCGACTTCGCCCGCCCTGCAAGGATGACGAGTTCCTCAAACGTATGCTCGCGCTCCCTGAGTGCCGCAAGAACCGCACGCCGCACCGGGTTTCCGACCGCCCGCGTCCCTCCCGGCGTCGAATACAGGTCGATGTCGCGGTCCGGTTTCGGCCGGCCGGCCCGCCCCCTGCCGGTCATTCCCTGCTCCATATATCAGGATCGAAAGGAAGATATATCAAATGTTCGGATATAGTAGTATGTTCGTAGTAAGACGAACCTCTTGGGCGGTCACTCCAGAACCCGGCCCGTCCCGGGTAAGAGAACCGCGCTCACGCCGGAGACCTTGATGTGGATCCCCGCGCCCGGGGCATACCCATCAAGGCGGTGACCGCCAGGAACAAACCCGTCCCTTTGCCCCCCTGAGCCGGTGCGTCGGGGATGCAGAGGTGAGGCGTGTTCCCCTCACCATGGCGAACCGGTCCGGGCTCTGCCCCGGCCCGGCCGCCCCACCTCCATTGTGTTCGCCGCGAAACGGCCGGATGATCTATACTCCCACCCGATACTCTCTTTTCCGGGCCCGGCCGTCCATTCCCCGCTCCTGAGATCAAAATCGAAAAGGTGATATAACAATTGTTCGGATATACTGGTATGTTCGTATGATTACGAACTTTATGGGGAACAACCATGATCGCTACAGAACTCGCTCCCGGCGTCCACTGGGTCGGGGCAATCGACTGGAACCTGAGGGAGTACCACGGCTACACCCTCCCGGGAACGACGTATAACGCTTACCTCGTCCGGGGTGAGAAGACCGCGCTGATCGACGGCGCTTACGCCGGATTCGAAGGGGAGGTGCTCGGCCGTATCGGGTCCGTCTGCGACCCCGGCACGATCGACTACATCGTCGTGAACCACATCGAGAAGGACCACTCCGGCAGCCTGCCGGCGTTCGTGAAGAGGATGCCCGGTATTCCCGTCTACTGCACGGAACGGGCGAAGGCCGGCCTTGCCCGCCACTACGACACGGCGGGCTGGAACATCCGGGTCGTAAAGAGCGGCGACACGCTCGATCTCGGCGGGAAGACGCTTGTCTTCCTCGAGGCGCCGATGCTCCACTGGCCCGACTCGATGTTCACCTACCTTGCCGAGGACGCCATCCTCTTCCCGAACGACGCCTTCGGCCAGCACGTCGCAAGCGCCGCCCGGTTCGACGATGAACTCGGAAAGGATGCGGCGCTGGCTCACGCGCAGAAGTTCTTTGCGAACCTGATCATACCCCTCGCGCCGAAGGTCCTGAAGAAACTCGATGAGGTCGGGGGGCTCGGGATCGATATCGAGATGATCGCGCCGAGCCACGGCGTCATCTGGCGGTCGTACGCCGGTGATATCCTCAAGGCCTACACCGACTGGAGCCGGGGCGTCGCAAAGGACAAGGTCACGATCGTCTTCGATACCATGCACGGCTCGACCACGATGCTGGCAAAAGCGATCGCCGAGGGCGTCATGGCCGAAGGCGCCGACGTCCGGGTCTGCCTCCTTGCCGACGGCTATTTCCAGGGGACGCACCGGAGCGATATCGTCACGGATATCCTCGACTCGAAGGCGGTCCTCGTCGGGTCGCCGACGCTCCAGGACGAGGTCCTCCCCACGGTGGCCGGATTCCTCAGCTACCTCCGCGGCCTATCACCCGGCCGCCTCGGAACGAAGAAGATCGGATGCGCGTTCGGGTCGCACGGTGGCATGGGCGGTGCGGTGGCTCAGGCTGAGGGAGCCCTGAAGGCGGCCGGGATCGAGGTGATCGACGGCGGGTTCCACGTGAACTACCGGCCGGACACCGACGAGCTTGCCCGTGCCTACGACCTCGGCCGGAGGGTGGCGCGGGAGATCCGCGCCCGCTAACGCCGGGTCTTCATCCCTCCTGACCAGGACCTCACGCCCGCTCCGCAATACACCGGACTGATCGTCCCTCCCTCCGGGACCCACCTCTTTTTCGCCCCCGTCCCGGCCGAAGATGTAATCGTGATGAGCAGCATCTACCTGCGGTGATGCCGACCGGGATGAACATCCGGTGGGGAGGGGAACGGGTATGAGGAGCCGGCGCTGGATCGCGCTCTCGCTGCTGGTCAGCGGCGCGGCTCTCACGGCCCTCCTCGCGGTGACCTTCACCCCGGAGACGAGGGCCTATCTCGGCGAGGTCAGCGTCGCCGCCATCATTCTCGCCGTCGGGCTTCGCGCCGGGGCGATCCTCTGCAGAACGACCCGGATCCGGGTTCTCTGCAGCGGGCTCGGTTATACCGTGCCGTTCCGGCGCATGGCGACCACCGAGTTCCTCTCCCTCTTTGCAGGCTCGATCACCCCCGGCCAGGTCGGCGGGGAGCCCGTCCGGATTCACCGGCTCTCGCGTTCCGGGCTCGCCGTCGGAGACGCCGTCGCCGTCGTCGTCACGGAGCGGGTGCTGGACCTTGCGGTCTTCGTCTCCCTCACCCTCGCGGCCCTTCTCGCCGTCCGGCACCTCTGGGGCTATCTTGCCGCCACCGTCCTCTACCCGGTGGCGGCCTTCCTGCTCCTCGTCCTCGTCCTCGTGCTCGCGCTCCTCGTCCTGATCCGGCGGCCGTCGCTCACGAAGCGGATGGTCGGCGGCGTCGCCGTCAGGATGCTCAACCGGTGCAACCGGAGCCGGCGCTGGCTCCGGTTCTGCCCGGGCACGGAGGGGGTGGAGAGCCTCACGGAGCGGATCCACCGCGAGACCGACGCCTTCGCCGCGGGCTCCATGCGGTTTGTGCGGACCGGCCGGCGGGCATTCTCCGCCGCGCTGCTCCTTACCGTCCTCGAATGGGGCCTCCACTTCTCCGTGGCGTCGGCCCTGCTCGCCTCGCTCGGCCTGCCGCCCTCCTTTGCGGAGTCGTTTCTCTTCCAGGGCATCCTCCAGATGATCGCAAACATCCCGCTCATCCCCGGGTCTGCCGGGATCGCCGAGTTTGGCGCCGCCACGCTCTACCGCCGGATCGTCCCCGCCTACCTCCTCGGCCTCTATGTCGTCCTCTGGCGGCTGGTTCTCTACTACCTCCACATCCCCCTCGGCCTCCTTGGAGGTGCGCTTGCCGCCGGGGAGAAGGCCCGCACGGAGGAGACCGATCAGACGCACACCGAAAACCTATAACCTCTATGAAACTCAAATCTATCAATCAGCGCGAATATGACCGAATTTTTCCCGTTCACCAGGCCGGTGGAGAGCGCCCGGATCTCCGGCGGGGGAGGATCATGATCACCGATACCGATATGTATGCCTTAAGCATCATCACCGAGAACCGGGCCGGCGTGCTGCGCGATGTGGCCACGGTGATGGCGGATTACCAGGCCAATATCCAGATGATCCAGCAGTCGATCATCACCACCGGCCCGAACACGGGGAGAGCTTACCTCTACTTCGAGTTCGAGGAGTGCGGGAACCACGGCGAGCTCATCGCCGATCTTGCGCGGGTGCCGTCGGTCGTTGATGTCACCATCTACCCGCCGTTCTCCCGGATATTCGGCTCACGGGTGATCATCATCGGCGGCGGTGCGCAGGTGGCGCAGGTGGCGCTCGGCGCCGTGAACGAGGCGGACCGCCACAACATCCGCGGTGAGCGTATATCGGTCGACACGATCCCCCTCGTCGGGGAGCAGACCCTCGCACTCGCGGTGGACGCGGTGGCCCGGCTCCCCCGGGCCTGTATCCTGGTGCTCGCCGGGTCGCTGATGGGCGGCGAGGTCTCGCGGGCCGTCGACCGGGTCAGGGCGGCGGGCATCCCGGTGATCGCCCTCAAGATGGCCGGGAGCGTCCCGGAGCACGCCGACCTGGTCGTGACCGACCCGATCCAGGCCGGGGTCTTTGCCGTGATGCACGTCAGCGGCAAGGGCGTCTTCGATATCAACCGCGTGCGGGGACGTGAGTTCTAATGGATCCAATCGATATGGCTATTCGGGTGCTCTCGCGGGACGGGCTCGTCGTCTACCCGACCGAGACGGTCTACGGTCTCGGCGCGGACGCCCTCTCGGAGGATGCGGTGATGCGGGTCTACGAGGCGAAGAACCGGCCGGTGGGAAAACCGATCTCGGTCGCGGTCTCGGATATGGAGATGCTCCGTGCCGTCGCGGTGGTTGACGAGGCCGCGGAGGCCTTTATCGACCGGTTCCTGCCCGGCCCGGTGACGGTGATCCTTCCGGCGAAGTCCTGCCTCCCGGAGGTCCTGACGGGCGGCACGGGCCTCATCGGGATCCGGTGGCCCGATCATCCGGTCGCCATCGCGATCATTTCAAGACTCGATGCGCCGATCACGGCCACGAGCGCGAACATCTCCGACGATATCGCGCCGACCCGGCCGGAGGAGGTCTCGGTCCCCCATGACTACCTGGTCGACGGCGGTGAACTTCCCGGGACGCCGAGCACGGTCGTGGATCTCCCTGCCCGGCGGATCCTGCGGAAGGGTGCGGAATGGGAAGCGGTGGAGGCCTTCCTGGAGAGCCTGCAAGCATGACGCCGATACGTCTTCGTGACTTCGTCGAGGACCGCGAGGGCTGCCTCTACGCGGTCTCGAACTACGACAACGCCGACCGGGTGGGGTGCATCCTCCGCTACGTCCCCGACGCGGGCGGGGAGCGGACGAGCCTCTCCGGCCGCCGGTACCGCAAATACGATTTTGCCGAATCTTTCGCGTGGGTCCGGGAGCATAAGCCGGCGTATCTCGACTCGGTCCACCGGGTGCCGTACTGCGACGTCGCCCGGGTCTACAAGCCGGAGGAGGAGATCGGGAAGGTGGCGGCCCGGAACGCCCGGGTGCGCCGTCTCCTCTCCCACTTCAACCTCCCGAAGGGCTCGTTCGGGTGCACGGGCTCGCTCCTCTGCGGTCTTGAGAACGCCGCCTCCGACATCGACCTGGTGGTCTACGGCGACGCCTGGTTTGCCGCGCAGCGCCAGCTCCGGCAGCTCGTAGGGGCGGGTGTGATCCCGGGGATGAGCACCGCGATGTGGCGGAAGGTCTACGATAAGAGGGTGCCGGAGATCTCGTTTGATGCGTTCGTCCTGCACGAGCAGCGGAAGTGGAACCGGGGGGAGTTCGAGGGGACCTACTTCGACCTCCTCTACACCCGGTCCTACGGGAATCTGGACGCGGTCCCGGCCGGGAAGGGCGAGGTCCTCGGCCGGGCTACGATCGAGGCGACGGTCACGGATGCCTCCCTCTCCTTCGACAGCCCGGCGGCGTACCGCGTGGACCACGACGAGATCAGCCGGGTCGTCTCCTTCACCCACACCTACTCGGGTCAGGCACTCGCGGGCGAGGTCATCGAGGCGAAGGGCGTCGTCGAGGAGCACGGCGACGAACGGTGGCTGATCGTGGGGACGACCCGCGAGGCGAAGGGCGAGTACATCGTCTCAAAGACGCTGCTTGAGAGCACAGACTAATTTTTAGAAGAGGTCCGAGAGCCGCCGGGGGCCGGCGGTGCACCGCTCGATATGCGGGCATCCCTCGCAGGGAGCCCGGAGGGGCCGGGGCGGGATCTCGCCCGCGACCACCCGTTTTGCCGCCCCGATCGCTTTTATCATCTCCCGCCGGTCCCTGGGCTGGGGTTCGACGAACCGTAATGCGCCGCTCGCGACGTATTCGACGTAGCCGCCGGCGACGGGGCGGCCGAGGGTCTCTCTGAGACAGGCGACGTAGCAGGCGACCCGGAGCCGGTCGGTGCCGTAGACCCCGGCGTTGGGGGCGGTGCTCGACCGGGTGACGGCGAAGGTGCCGTCTTCAAAGACCTTGTCCACCCTCCCCCGGATGCCGAGGGTGTCGGACTCGACGGCAAGGTCGGTCTGGACCGGCCGCTCCCAGGCGGTCTCCCGGCAGGCGGCGATGCATTCGTCGAGGAGGTCGCGGGCCTCAGGAGGGGCGTCTGGGAGGACGCAGAGGACCTCCTGCCAGATCCGGTCGGCCTCAAGGAGGTCGCCGAGATGCGCGGAGACCTGCTTGCAGACGGTGTAGCGGGGTGACTCCCCGCGCTCCTCCGACCGCTCGAAGTAGTAGCGCCGGGGGCAGATATGGCAGGCGACGACGCCGGATACCGGGATGTACTCGTTCGTGGGCAACCGAATCCGTCCGGAGGAGAGATCCGCTCTTCTCCTTTATATGCGGATACCTTCCGTGCCGGCGCGCGCCAGGGCCAAAACCAACCCTTATGCCGGAGCGGGGTACAGAAGAGAGGTATGGCTAACCGCGAGATATCGGTCAACATCCCCGGCGACCTCGACCCGGTCTACTCGAACCGGATTCAGATCGCCTACAAGGAGGACGAGTTCACGTTCCTCTTCCTGCACGAGATCCCCGGCATGAACCAGGCCCGCGCGAAGGCGATCGTCTCGATCAGCCCCCGGCACGCGAAGAACCTGGTCGCGGTGCTGGCAAAGAGCGTCGCCGACTACGAGCAGAAGTTCGGCAAGATCGACACGCCGGAGGCCGCCCCGCAGCAGGAGAGCAACGTCACCATCCGGGGTTACTCCTGATCGTGACCGGGGCGGGGGTGCCCCGGCAGGTGATACCTTTTTAATTCCGGACGTACAATGTTGTAAGGCAGTTGCCGCTGTGGCTTAGCGGTATAGCGGCTGATTCGTAATCAGCAGGTCGGGGGTTCAAGTCCCCCCAGCGGCTTTCCTTTTTGTTGATGGTTCAGGTTCCCTCGAAGATACTTGCGCCGATCTTGCAGACCGTCATCCGGGCGGCATATGATGCGAGAATGCCCCCGATGGCAGTCATGATAAGCGTGGTCACCGTATCTTCAGGGATACCGATGAAAGAGGGGTTCCCTGACGTCGGTGAGGAAGGGGGCAGGACCGGGAAACGGGCGAAGGAGGGTGACGCCTGAAATCGCCCAAAATGAGAACTTTTTTTCTTTAAACGTCGGTATACCGGGATTTTTCAGAAAAGCCACTCCCAGACTCTCATCCTGTAGTTCTTATGTATACTGATATTGGGCTCCTCATCGAGCATTCTGCTCACCCTCGTCTTCATTTTATACGATTTTTTGACCTTCAGGAACGTTTTGCTGAAGAGCATGTTGGAAGACATCACCTGGTTGAGGTAACTGTACTGCTCCTTTATCGATTCCAGTTTCAGGCCGGCCGATGTTTCGTCGCAATCTTTCGATCCCACATCCCTGAACGTATGACAGTCCCGTATGAAGTCCGTGAAGATCTTCATGCCCTGCTCATTTTTATTCATGGTCGCAGTCAGGTTCAGTATCTTATCGGAAAATGAGATCACAAATATCAGGAAACCCAGAAATGCAATCACGTTTCTCGTGTCCTGCTGATCGTGGAAGGGAAGCGACAATGAGATCAGGATATCGGGATCTACAATACTCAAAAAGGCAATCGATGCCGAGAATAGCAGAATGGATAACGACAGACCGGTAGAGATCCATCTGTATTTTCTATACTGGTATGCACAGATCTCCCTGGACAGACCGGCCTTGTTTGCTAAATTATTAACCTCGTTAACGCAGTCTTCTACGGTTTTCCCACCCATTGGAGTTCCTCACAATTGCAATCAGTCGACGGTGAATATGTTCCGGGTGCGCCCTATCCGGAATCAACACACGGAGGCGTAACGGCAAAGCCTGCTGAGAAAAAGTAACGCGAACAGGTGATGGAGTCGAAACCCCCGTTGCGGAGAAGCAGGCCCCGTTTTGACATCGTCTGACCATTTAAAATGGTTAATTAATTGGATATATACATTCTGGAACTTTTTTGCCCCCAATTGGTTCTGTCAGTGGTTATCTGCTGTATCGGGTCCGGCAGGATTCAACCTCCACCGACAGGCCGGCCAAAAGACCGATAACCCATCCCCACCCACCCCTGATCCGATATCCATGACAGACGAAACCGGCACGGTGGCCATCACCCTCTCTCTCCTCGGTATCGCGTTCGTGCTGCACTTCTCGGCGGCACCCTACTACTTCATCGGCTCCGCGCCGACGGGGTTCAGCAACGGCACCCTCGGCCTGATCTTCTGCGTCCTCGGGGTGGGTCTTGCCGGCTTTGCGGCCGCAAGGAAGGAGTGAAGATCGGCCGGTATCCGGGACAAAGGACGAAAAATCAGTCGGTATATCGATGTTTTCCGGCCGGATACGCCCATCCGCCGGGTTCGTCGTCCAGATGTGAGGTAGGATCTTTCCGTCTCTCACGCTTTCTGCAGCGAAAAGCGGAACACCGCCCCTTCCTCCGGCCGGCCCGGTACGCGGTCCTCGACCCAGACCTTCCCGCCATACCGCTCGACAAGCGTCCGGACGATGAAGAGGCCGAGCCCCTGGCCGCATCCGCGGGCCGTGCCCCGTTCGAACCGGCGGAAGAGTCTTGCCTTCACCTCGTCGGGAATGCCCGGCCCGGTATCCTCGACCGAGACCAGCACCCTGCTGTCGAATTCCTCGACCCGGATCGTGATGGCGACGTCTTCACCGCCAAATTTGACGGCGTTGCCGAGGAGGTTGTTGCAGACCGTCGGCAGAAGGCCGTCTGCGATGACGTCGACCTCGAGGCCGGAATAACAGATCAAACCTTCCGGGTAGTTGCCGATCTCATCCCGTATTGCCGCGTCGAGGTTCACCGGCGCCAGGCAGTCGGGCGACTCTTCCGAAACCCGCCTGATGGTCGCGACACTCTTCAGGATCTCGCTGCTCCGGGTGATGCTGGCGCGCAACTTCTCGACATAATCCGTCAGGTCTCCGTCGGCCAGCTCCGCCAGAAGATCGGCGTACATGCTCGAGACGTTGTTCGCGTTCCGGACATCATGGGTCATGATGTCCAGGTACATGTTCGCCTCGTGACGTGCTGCTTCGAGTTCCCGACTTTTGCGCGTGAGATCGTCGGTGCGACGCATAAGTGCTTCTTCTGCCTGCTTGCGGTCGGTGATGTCCCGGGAGATGGCGAGGATGGCCGTCCCGCCCCGGTACGGGATGAGCCGTGCCGAGATCTCGATAGGGATCTGCTCGCCCCGGCGGGTCACGTGGCTGGTCTCGAAGACACCGTGCCCGCTCCTCGCGATCTCCGCGATCCGCCCGGGCACACGGGGGGTAAACCGCGGCCCAACGACCTTCATGAGGCTTATGGCCAGGAGTTCTTCCCGCGAGTAGCCGAAGCGCTCGACCGCCGCCCGGTTCACGTCGAGGAGCCTTCCATCGAGGTCGTGGATGAGAATGGCGTCGCCTGCGCCCTCAAAGAGAGTGCGGTACTTCTCCTCACTCTCCCGGAGGGCCTGTTCGACACGGTTCCGTTCGATTGCGTAGCGGATGGTACGTGCAAGCAGCGGACTGCTCATCTCACCCTTGACGAGAAAGTCCTGTGCGCCTTCCTGGAGCGCCCGGACGCCGACCTCGTCGTCGTCAAGCCCCGTGAGAACCACTATCGGCGTCGCCGGGTTGTTCTCTCTCACCACGCTGACCGTATCAAGCCCCTGGCTATCCGGCAGGCCGAGGTCGAGGAGGATTGCGTCGATCTCCCCTTCCGACAGAACGGACAGGCCGGTCGCCAGGGTGGCCGCATGGACGATCTCAAATGTATGTTCTCGATGCTCGGAGAGGATCTCCCGGATGAGTTCCACGTCGGCGGGGTTGTCCTCGATGAGAAGGACCTTCATTCTAGATACCTGGTTTCTGCGGCAGAGTAACGATGGTGAACCAGTAATCTTCAATCGACTTCACGATCTCCATAAATTCCCCGAATTTTACAGGTTTCTTGATGTAGCAGTTGGCATGGAGGCGGTAGGATTCGAAGACGTCTCTCTCGTCCTGAGATACGGTCAGGATTACGACCGGTATAAGGCTCAGGGAGGGGTCCTGCTTGATCTCGGCGAGAACCTCACGCCCGTTCTTCTTCGGGAGGTTCAGGTCGAGAAGGATGAGGTCCGGCCTCGGCGCTGCAGCGTAGGTCCCCTCCCTGCGGAGGAATGCCATGGCCGCTTCTCCATCCGTTACCACGTGCAGTTCATTTAACAGTTTACTTTCTGCCAGCGCCTCCTGAGTGAGTGCAATATCGGCAGGACTGTCTTCGACCAGCAGTATCTCAACAGATCTCGGTAGGTGGTTAACAACTTCGCTCATAGTTATGCCTCGCTCTTTGCCGGAATGGTGAAGGAGAATGTCGATCCCGCGCCTGGCTCCGATTGCACGGTGATCGCACCTCCATGTCGCTCGACAACTCTCTTGCAGATGGCAAGACCGATACCCGTGCCCTCGTACTCGCCTTTCGCATGCAACCGCTGGAAGATCAGGAAGATCCGGTCGGCGAATCGGGGCTCGATACCGATACCGTTGTCGGTGACTGAAAATCGCCATACATCGTCCTCCCGGATGGCGGATATGTGAATCTTAGGGGTGATACCGGGTTTCTGGAACTTCAGTGCGTTTCCGATAAGGTTCTGGAAGACCAGGGTTATCTGGGTGCTATCGGCATGGATCTCCGGGAGCGGGTCCCGTGTTATGACCGCCCCGCTGGCCTGGATGGATGAATGGAGATTCGACAGGGCCTGGTCGAGGGCTTTGTTCGTGTCGGTCAGGCCGAACTCCTGGGCCCGGGTCTGCACCCGGGAGTACGCGAGCAGATCGTGGATGATCTGGTCCATCTGCCTCGTGCCGTCGACGATGAAATGGATATATCTGTCCGCCTTCTCATCGATATGGCCTTTATACCGTTTCTCCAGGAGTTCGGTGAAGCCGGAGATGGCTCTGAGCGGCTCCTGGAGATCGTGCGAGGCGACGTACGCAAACTGCTGGAGTTCAAGGTTCGACCGGGCAAGCTCCTCGCTCTTCCTGCTCAATTCGTCCGCCGTGGCTTTATGCCGGGTGATCTCCTGCTCCAGATGCTGGTTGGCCACGAGCAGCTCGGCAGTCCGCTCCTTGACCCTGTCGTCGAGCTCGTTGTAGGCCCTCATCAGGGCCTCTTCGGCCCGTTTCTGCTCGGTGATATCGCGCGCTGCGGCAAACACACCGGCAACCTCCCCGTTGCCGTCACGGAAGACGGTCGCGTTGTAGAGGACCGGGGTGACGTGACCGTTCCGATGACGGATCTCGAGTTCGTAATCCCTCACCGTCCCGTCCCGGAAGACCTGCTTGTACCCGGCCTTCGCCCGGGCGGGCTCGGTGAAGTAATTCGAGAAGTAGGTACCGATCAGGTCTTCCCGTGAATATCCGGTAACCCGGACCGTTGCAGCATTCACATCGCTGATGGTCCCGTCGGGGTTGATGGTGACGAGCGGGTCGAGGCTCGCCTCAATCAGGCTCCGGTTATAAGCACTCACCAGCCGGATGGTCTCCTCCGCTCTCTTCCTCTCGGTAACGTCACGTGCTGCCGCAAAGACACCGGCGATCTGACCGGCCTCATCCCTGTACACCGTCGCGTTATAGAGAACGGGGGTGATGTGACCGTCTCTATGCCGGAGCTCCAGGTCATAGTCCCGCACTGACCCCGTCCTGAAGACCTGCTCGTATCCGGCCTTTGCCCGCGCCGGTTCGGTGAAGTAGCCTGAAAAATCGGTGCCGATCAGGTCATCCCGTGAATACCCGGTGATCCTGACGGTCGCCTCGTTCACATCGGTGATCTTGCCTTCGGGGCTGATGGTGACGAGCGGGTCGAGACTCGCCTCGATCAGGCTCCGGTTGTAGGCGCTCACCAGGCGGATGGTCTCTTCTGCCTTCCTCCGTTCCGTGATATCACGCGCAATGGTCGACGCACCTACCAGCTTTCCGTTACGGTCCTTTATCGGCGAGAGTGTCAGCGAGACCTCTATCTGGGTACCATCTTTTCTTCTGCGCACAGTCTCATAGTGGTGAATCGGTTCGCCTCTGCTGAGTTTTTCCAGGATACGCTTTATATCCCGGACCTCGTCCGGCGGTACGAGGACGGATACATGCTGGCCGATAGCATCCCGTGCCATATACCCGTAGATCTTCTCCGCACCGGAGTTCCAGCTCGTGATGATGCCGTCGAGCGATTTTCCTATGATAGCGTCGTCGGAACTGTCAACGATGGCCGCCAGGCGGGTCCACTCCTCCTCTGCCCGTTTCCGTTCGGTGACATCGCGGGCTGCGGCAAATACGCCGGCAACATTCCCGGCCCCGTCTCGGAAGACGGTCGCGTTGTAGAGAACGGGGGTGACACGACCGTTCCGATGGCGGATCTGGAGCTCGTAATCCCTCACCGTTCCGTCCCGGAAGACCTGCTCGTATCCGGCCTTTGCCCGCGCGGGTTCTGTGAAGTAGCCTGAAAAGTCAGTGCCGATCAGGTCATCCCGTGGATACCCGGTGATCCTGACGGTCGCCTCGTTCACATCGGTGATCTTACCTTCGGGGCTGATGGTGACGAGCGGGTCGAGACTCGCCTCAATAAGGCTCCGGTTGTAGGCGATCGCCACCCGGAGGGCTTCCTCCACCCGGTTGTGTTCGGTGATGTCGATGCCCATCTCCATGATGAGGGAGGTGCCATCCGCGTCGACGAAGGGATAGTCGAAGATATGGTAGTTGCGGCCGTCCGGACCCGTCCATTCCCACTCATGCGGCTGCATGGTCTTCAGAACGGAGTACGTCTCGCAGACCTCGCACGGCTCGCTGCGCCCGAAGAGGTACTCAAAGCAGGGTCGCCCGCCTGATTCACCGAAACGCTCCCGGAAGAAGCGGTTGGCGTAAGGGATGTGGTACTCCGGTGTCAGGAGGATCAGGTATGCCGGCAACGTCTCCAGGACGTTCTCGAACCGCTTCAGTCTGCTCTCCAGCGCCTCTTCGGCCTCTCGACGCCTCGCCAGCTCCTCGTGAAGTAGTCGGTTGGCGTGCTCCAGTTCCGCACACCTGCGCTGAAGTTCCTCAACGGACTGAGGTTCAACGGTACTTCCGGGATCTGAAGGGGCGTCATGGATCATTTCTTTCACTTCCCTGCGAGGGTTTTTATCTGGAGAGGTGCCTGAAGGGGTCA
>JAEWMO010000092.1 GCA_023457135.1 Methanobacteriota archaeon
CCGACGATGAACGTCACCCCGACGCCGACGATGAACGTCACGCCGACACCGACGACCACGCCATCAGTCCCGCCGGCAGGGGAGACCGTGGACCTCGAGCTCTATGAGGGCTGGAACTTCGTCTCCATCCCGAGACCGCTCTCTGCGGAAAACAACACCGTGGCGGCAGTCTTCGACGATGTCGACATGGATGGACGGTCGGTCTACACCTTTGCCCCGGGGACCGGCTTCACTCCCGTGGGTGCGAATACGACCCTGCAGGTCCTTGAGGGATACTGGGTCTATTCGGCCGGGGAGCTGACGCTGCAGCTGGACCTCAGCACCAACCCGATGAGGCCGCCTGCGATGAAGACGCTCAGTCCGGGATGGAATGCCATCGGCTACTCCGACCTGACTCCGCGAACTGCCGATGAGACGCTCAAATCGGTGGAAGATGTCTGGGTCTATGTCGTCGGATTCGACGCAGAGGACCAGAGCTACCGGCCGGCGCTCGTCAACAACCAGACCGGAGCACAGGGCGAGAACCAGAGGCTCTCCCCGACCGAGGGCTACTGGCTGTTCGTGCGCGATGATGGCAGGCTGGCTGCCATCAGCGCCTAACCTTTTTTTACCGCGTCGCTCCAGGTCTGCCGCTCCTTCCGGGTATCCTGACCGCGGATAGCTTCCTGCTCCTCTCGTTGCGGGTCGATACCGGGAAGGGGGTATATTGTGCTCCCGGTGTGCTCGGCCCGGTCCTGTACAATCCCGTCGGTCATACGGGTGCATATGCGCCCCCCATCGGCATAACTCCCGGTCGTGCCGTAGACACGTTCAAATCAGTCTTCAATGTTCCCATGGTCCGGAGTGCGGTTTTTTCGCCTGCAAAAGAGATGTTCGTTATATCCGGCTGCCAGATCATCTTCACGTATCCGGGCAAGCCTCGTTGCCCGGAGACATTTTCATATAGGATCAGCGGGGTGTATCGGGACCGGTGATGCCGATCAACCATAAATTACCCGGGCCCAAAGACCCATGGGATGCCCTCCGGGGCGAGCATGCCGACCACCCACTGAGAGCGGTCGTAGGAAGCGATGATGCCCTGAACCATTACATCGACGCTGCACAAAAAGCCTTTTACACCCGTGCCCTTCCCCTCAAAGAGGACTATACCGTCCTTGACTTCGGATGCGGCAACGGGCGATGGTCGCTCTGGTTCGCCCCCCACGTCGCCCGTGTCTTCGGGATCGACCTCTCACCAGATATGGTGAGCGCGGCGTTGCGGTTCGCGTCGGAGAGGAGGGTTCGGAATGTCGACTTCACCGTCTTTGACGGGGATGCGGTGCCGTTTTCTGAAGACTCCTTCGATCTGGTCAACTGCGTCTGGGTCCTCAAGTACATCATCTCCGACGCGGAAGCGGTCCGGACCATCATGGAGCTCTCGCGCGTGACGAGACCCGGCGGGCACGTTGCCATCATCGAGCGGGTGAACTGGCCCGAGGATCGCCTTATGGAGCGTGAAGGATATTTTCAGGGTAGAGCATTCTATCGGAGGCCTGACTTCTACATCGACGCCTTCAGGGAGTGCGATATGCACCTGGAGTATCACGCCGCGACCAATGCTTCGCCTCTCTTCGGGACCTACATGCGCTTATGCCGGGCACTGAACGAGCGGGTCGATATATCGTTCCCCACACTGGCGCGATGCATCACGGCGGTCAGCGTCTGGGGGGATCTCCTGAGCGGGCGCCGGGAAAGGTTCAGGAATGGCGATCACTTCTTCCTCTTCCGGAAGGGAGAGGAAGCTGGAGAACCGGAGGAGCCTTCTTCGCCGCTTAAGAGGCTGCCGTTCATCCGGGACGCATAAAATCAGCATTCATATTGCGTGGGCATGCGAGGCAGTCTTCAAGGCGGCACGGGGTCGCCCCGCCTGCCAGCCGCTCACACCTCCCGTCGCGGGTAGCGTGTGAGGGGAGCACAAGGCCTCCTCACTTCTGCGTCGCCCTGTACTCCTGCATCAGGGCGTCGCCGTACGCCGCTTTCTTCTTCGTCGGGATGTAGTTGAACTCGTTCGCCCACCTGAGCAGTTCGTCGCGGATGGCGGCGTCGTTCTCGAGATGCAGGTCCCGCACGCCGGCGACGATGAAATCGAGCTGGTTGATGCCCGTCTCCTTTCCGTCCACGAGGACCGTCTTGATCTTGATCGCGTCCGGCCGGACTCCGCCGCAGATGGTGCAGTAATCGCCTTCCTTCTCGTTCGTCATACCCTCACTCCCGTATCATCGTCAGCGACATCTTGAACCGGGTTATGGCCGAGAGGGCGTGGGGGACGTTCGCCGGGAAGATGATCGTCTCCCCTTCTTTCATCTGGAACGTCTCGCCCGCGACCCAGACCTCGCACTCGCCGTCGAGGATCGTCACGGTCGCGTCGTAAGGCGCGGTATGCTCCGAGAGCCCCTCGTCCTCGTCGAACGAGAAGAGGGTGATGCTTCCCGACGGTTTGTTGATGATCATCCTGCTCGCCACGGTCCCGTCCTGGTAGGCGACGAGGTCCGCTAACCGGAGAATCTTCCCCCGCAGTTCCGTACGCTTCTCTTCGGACATAGCTCAATCACTCGCTGTATAACTCATTCTTCTTCCGGCAATCTACTTTTCGCATTTACGCGCCGGGATACGGGCGCACCCCCGGCCTCACAACAGCCGTGTCCCGGTCGTCGGGCGCGGGACCTTCACCACGAGCACCCGGAAGGTGCTCTCGCCCTCGTTTGCCAGGCGGTGCGGTATCTTTGCCGGGCTCTCGACCAGGTGGTCTTTTTCGATCTCGGCACGCTCGTCGCCGATCTCGACGATCCCGGTCCCTTCGAGGACGTAAAAAAAGACGTCCACCGGGGTGATGTGCTTTTTTAACGATTCGCCGGGGGCGAGGGTGATCACGACCGCGTTCGCGTGTTCGGTGTCGTAGATCTTCCGGGCGTCGACGTGGTGCGGGTTCTCGCTGATCGGTACCGTTGCTACATCAACAATCTTCATCGCATTCATCTCCAGTTAGCCTCATGGCCCTCATCCTTTATAATTCGTCCAGTAGTTTTCGAGGCTTTCGCGCCGCCTCCGCTCCTTTCGGCGGGCCCGCATCTCCGGGTAGGTCGGCTCGTCGCTCTGGACCGCGGGGCAGAAGGGGCAGAGAGCGAACGCCACGTCGTCGGCCTTATCCCTGACCGGGCAGAGGTAGGCCCCCTCCCACTCGTCGACGATCTGCCCGCCGGGGAACGGGGTGCCGACCGGGTGGGCGGGCTCTCCGAGAACAAAGATCGTGAACCCGGAGAGAAGATACTTCAGGTAGAGGTACTTCGGGTCCTTCTCCCGCGCTTTTGCGGCGCAGGCCTCCGCTACCATGGCGCAGTACCTGCCGAGCGCCGGGTCGGTGGGCTCATCCAGCTCGCGGCCGGAGCCGTTCCGCGAGAGAAGGATCAGCCGGTGGTGGGCCGAAAAGATCTCCTCCCTGACGCTTGCAAGGAGGCGGTCGCGGTAGCCCTCCGGGAGATGGGCGACCTTCCGCTCGAACCCGGCGTTCATCCGCTCGAGGTCGTGCAGGTCGTACGCCGCCACTTCGTCGGCGATGATGCGGAGGAGTTCCTCCTTCGTCTTCGCGCCCTGCATCCGGCGGCAGGCTGCCCGGATCGCCTCCACCGATACCGCTCCCCCCTGCTCCGCCTCCTCGCCGCTATCCCCGGCGAAGGTGTCGATGAGGAGGGAGCAGGCGTCGCCGGAGTCCGCCCCGGAACTGTTCCGGCCTTCCCGGCCGATGAGCCGCAGGATCCGCTCCAGGATCATCTGTAGCCGCATGGTATCACCAGAGTTCTTCGGAATAAGGTGAGGCATGGAGAGGTTTAACTTGTGGGGGTGAAGGGGGCGGAGCGCGAAGCTCCCGGCCGCGGGTCTATGACATCGCCGAAGGGCTTGCAGGCAGGGGTTTCATCACCGTCCGGCGCGGGAACCCCCATATCTACATCCCGGCCGGGCCCGCCGTCGTGATCACTCTCCTGTTCATCACCTGCGTCCAGCGGCAGTTCGTCAACAGGATGACCGCGACTGCAGAACGGATCGAGGGGCCGGGGTGAGGCTTCCCTCTGCGTAGCCCTTTTCCTTACCCGGGCCGGGCAGCGCCGGATATGGCGTCACCTGCTCAGGCGTCCCCGTACGGTCCTTCGCCCCGCGAGCGCAGGCGCCAGAGGAGCACGGCCGCCGCGAGAAGCGCGACGTTCACGGCGAGCAGGGGGAGGTTTTCGGGGTCTCCCGCATAGGCGAGGAGGCCGGCCGGCAGGAGTGTCAGGGATATGACGGCAGTCAGCACGGAGGCGGCAAGGAAGACTGGAAACGACAATTCGTAGCCCGGCGTCCTGAACCCCTCATAGAGGGGCTGCTGCAGGAGATACGATGCACAGGCGACGGCGAGTACCAGGACGATGTACGCCGCCGTTACCGGGAGGAACCGCCTGCCGAGGGAGTCGCTCCTGATGAGGAGGTAGAGGACGGCGAGGGGGGAGGCGCCGACGAACGCGGCCATCCAGGTGGTGACGCTCACCGCGAGGCCGAACGGCGGGTCGAACCCGGCCAGAGCGAGCGCGCCGGGCTGGGTGAGAACGAGGAGGAGAAGGTTGATCAGGAGAAAGTCCGCCCCCGTGCGGCGTAAGGAGCCCATTGAAGTCTCGTGGGCCGCCGGGCCTTAAACGCTTTTTGCTCCGCGCCGCCCCTCTCATGAAAAGAGGTATTTGAGGGTTTTAGATCCCCAGTTTCGCCCGCTTTGCCTCGATGTGCGCGAGGATCCCGTCCGCCGCCGCCTTTGCGTCCGTCTCGACGTGGAGCACCCCGCCCGTGATGCCGGGGAGGTCCTCGGTGAGGAGTTTGACGAGATCCGGCCCCCCGGTCACGGTCGGCACCGGGTTGACGTAGGTGTAGAGGCCGAGCGCGAGCGCAAACAGGGCGTCGATCGTCGCCTTCTGCTCCATGTACTCGGGAGCCGCGACGGCGACCGGGAGGTCCGGGAGGGGCACGCCGCCGAGGGCTTCGGAGACCGCGAGGAGGAGGTCGGCGCACCGTCCGGTATCGGTGCAGGTCCCGAAGCCGAGGACCGGCGGGACGCCGAGCGCCGTGCAGAGCCCCTTGAGCCCCGGGCCGGCCTTCTCCTTCGCCTCCGGGGAGCAGAGCCCGGCGACCTGCAGGCCCGCGACGCCGCAGCCCATCCCGAGCACCAGGATGTCGCGGGCGATCAGGTTCTCCGCGACCGCGACGGTGTGGACGTCCTGCCCGTAATCACGCAGCGTGGTGCAGGAGACGAGCCCCACGACGCCCCGGATCGTCCCGTCCTTGATAGCACCGAGCAGCGGGTCGAGGCTCCCGCCGAGGGCGTCGACGATGCTCTCCGTGGCAAAGCCGACCACCGCCTCCCGGACAGGAAGGCCCCGGATCGGCTCGATTGTGCTGTGCCGCTTCTTGAAGTTCTCGATCCCCATCCGGAGGAGGGCCGCCGCCTGCTCTTTTGCCTCCTCCGGGACATACTCGAGCCGGTCCGTCCCACCCTCGAAGACCACGACCTCGCTGACCGGGATCAGCTTGAAGTGATACTTCTCGGCGTAGATGGGGTCGAGCGGGAGGGAGCAGTTCATGTCGGCGGCAAAGACGTCCACCGCCCCGGTGGCAAGGACCGCCTCCTGCATGATCCAGTTCCCCGTGTAGCCGTAGAAGACGTCGTCCATCTCCCTCCGCTGGATCAGTTCCTGCCCGGTCTCGATGTTTGCGATGATCCGGAGGCCCTTCGCCCCCGCCTCCTTCGCCTTCTGCTGCCACTCGTCGGTGCGGGCCAGGTCGATGAGGGCGAAGCCGAGGAAGGGTTCGTGGCCGTTCGGGAGGACGTTGACGTAGTCGGGGTCGAGCACGCCGAGATCGACCCGCATCGGGTGCGGGCGGGGGATGCCGTAGAGGATGTCCTGGATGTACTCGAGCACGATCTGGCTCTGGTAGGCCATCGCGACACCGAGGCGCATCGCCCGTATGGCGTGGCTCACGAACCACCCGTCGACGTTTGTGAGGGTGGACGCGGTATCGACGATCGTCTCCCCGTAGATCCCGCCCGGGAAGAGGTTGAGCCGCTTCCAGGCCTCTTTCCGCTCCTCCGGGGCGAGCCGCTCGACGATCAGGCTCGGCTCGTAGGTGAACCGGTGGAAGTCCTCCTCCACGAAGTCGCAGAGCCGGAGCGCGACATCGGCGTCGCTCCCGCTCGTGTCGATGCCGAGCCGTCCTGCAAACGTCCGGAGTTTCCCCGGCTCCGCGATCGAGAAGGGCGTCTTCCCCTCTGCCGTCGCCCGGAGGGTCCTGACGGCCTGCTGGGCGTGGAAGTGGTAGTTCGACGCGCCCATGACGTTTCTGAGCAGCATCATCCGCATCGCCATGCCGTCGGCGTTGATCCCGCAGACGCCCCGGTGGTTCCGGCTGGCATCCGCCCGGCAGGGGCCGTTCGAGCAGAAGTCGCATCGGGCCCCCGCCTGACAGAAGGCGCACCGCTTGTCGGGATCTTTCCCGAAACCCTGCGCCTCGTAGCGGTCCCAGACGTTCGACATCCCGTCCTTCTTGAGCCGCTCGTAGACGGTTCTCACCGATTCGTGGTAGGATATCCTGTCGCTCTCCATGGTCATGGGAAGTGACCTCTCCCGCAACCATAAGTAAGTGTCGACACTCCCGGCTACCCTTCCTCGATGTAGCGTTTCAGGGCCACGGCGTTGTTCTGCTCCTCGTCCTTTGCGGCGTAGAGGAGCGTGACGGTCCCCTCGCCCGCCTCCTGCCGGAGCCGGGCGAGCACCTCCTCCTTCCCCGCGAGTTCGGCCCGGTAGCGCTGCAGAAACTCCCCCCACTTCTCCGGGTCGTGGCCGAACCACCTCCGCAACTCGTTCGTCGGTGCAAGGTCCTTCTCCCATCGGTCAATCTTTGCCTTCTCCTTCGAGATACCCCGGGGCCAGAGCCGGTCGACGAGGACCCGGAGCCCGTCGTCCTCCGAGGGCTCGTCGTAGATCCGCTTTGTGCGCAGCATGAGACGGGGATACGCCGCCCCTCCACATAACACTGTCTCCCTGGAGGAGCCGGGCCGGTAATATGGAGCATTCTCGAAGATCTCGACGCTCTGGGGCGCACGAGGCACCGATACGAAAGGTATATAAGACTCGCATCTATCCCCCTGCCCCGTATGACGAGATTGATGCGACTCCTGATCCTCACCCTGGTGATAGGGTGTGCGGCCCTCCTCTCCGGAGCGGTCGCCCAGGTGGTGTATGGCGGCGACCAGACCCCCGCCATGGCCGCGGCCGGGAACGAGACCAACGCGACAAACGTCACGATCGTCTCACCGGAGATGAATGCCAGCGTCGCCGCCGGGAACGTGACCGTTGAGGTGAACGTCACGAACTTCACGCTTGTCGAGCCGACCGGCCAGGCGAACGCACCGGGCGAGGGCCACCTGCACTACTACCTGGACGCCGTGGTGCCGACGAACGCGAGCGCGCCTGCCATCCCGGAGACCGGGGGCTACGTCGTCTCGACAAACCTCTCCCACGTCTGGGAGAACGTGACGCCGGGCGAGCACAACCTCTCGGTCCAGCTGGTCAACAACGACCACACGCCGCTCATCCCGCTCGTCTTTGAGACGGTGAACGTCACCGTCGACGGAAACGCGACCGGGAACGCGACGATGCTGAACGTCACCGCAGCGGACTTCGAGTTCGACACGGGGACCATCACGGTCCCGGCGGGGGCGGAAGTGACCATACTCTTCAGCAACCAGGACCAGGGCATCCCCCACAACATCGCGGTCTATGACACCTCCGCCCGGACAGAGCAGATCTTTGTCGGCGAGTTCATCACGGGGCCTGCCGAGACCACCTACACCTTCACGGCACCGTCCGAACCCGGCACCTACTACTTCCAGTGCGACGCCCACCCCTTCATGAACGGCGACTTCATCGTGGAGTGATGCCGGAGCGTACCGGCATGCGAGGAGCGGGGCAACTCCGCTCTTCACAACCCTTTTCTCCAGTGCGGACCTCTCCGCGAGGATAAATATAAATAACATGTACAGGATCGCCCCTCTCATGAGACCCAATGCAGTCCTTCTCATGGCGCTCCTCATCGTGAGCGCCGGCATGCTGGTCGCGGGATGCACCGCGCCGGGTGGAGACGGCACTCAGCCGACCCCGACCGTGACCGAGACGCCGGCAGCAACAGCGACAACGGGCGTGACAACGGCAGCGACGACCGCAGCTGGTGGAGATAACGTGACAGTCGATATCGGCGCCGATAACATGGCGTTCGACACGGATACGATCATGGTGCCGGCGGGAGCGAACGTGACGATGTTCTTCGACAACCAGGACGACGGCATCCCCCACAACGTCGCGGTCTACACGGACTCCTCGGCAGCCGAGGAGATCTTTGTGGGCGAGACCATCACCGGCCCGGAGACGATAACCTACACCTTCACCGCTCCGGAGGAGCCGGGAACCTACTTCTTCCGCTGCGACGTCCACCCACAGCAGATGACCGGGGACTTCATCGTGGAGTGACCGGCCACCCATCAACGGGAGATCCCCCGGCTCTCCCTCCTCTTCTCAAGGAATCGTGTCGATGAAGGCCCCGCCTGAATCGTTGATCCGGAGTATGGCCGGTTGATCCAGCGCAACTGTTATCAACCTGAATGCCGTGTCCTGCCTCGCATGACAAAAGTCATCCCTGTCATAGCATCCCTCTTCCTGATCCTCGCACTCGTTGCAGGTGCGGGGGCACAGGTGATGGGATCGAGCAATTTCAGCGATGTCAATGAGAGTTCAAACCAGACGACCGGAAGCACGCAGAACATGAGCGGCAACGCGACGGATCTCACGAACGCCGGATCCCCGCTTGCCGCGATACTCGAAGGCAACGCGACCCGGACGAACCTGACGGTCTCGAACGTTACGGCCGAGATCGGCCTTGAACTCGTCGCGGAGAACTTCACCTCACCCCTTGCCCTCGCATCCCCGGACGACGGAACCGGACGGCTCTTCGTCGTGGACCAGGTCGGCGTGGTGAGGGTCGTCGACGCGAATGGAACCACGCTCCCCGAGCCGTTCCTGGACCTCAGTGAGAAGATGGTCCCGCTCCGGCCGACCTACGACGAGCGCGGCCTGCTCTCCATCGCGTTCCACCCGAACTTCTCGGAGAACGGCAAGGTCTATGCCTTCTACAGCGCACCCCTGCGCGAGGGGGCTCCCGAGGAGTGGAACTGCACCAACCACATCTCCGAGTTTGAGGTCGATCCCGAGAACCCGAACCGGGTGAACCTGACCTCCGAGAAGGTGCTGATGTACATCGACAAGCCCTACCATAACCACAACGGCGGCCAGCTCGCCTTCAGCCCCGCCGACGGCTACCTCTACGTGGCGCTCGGCGATGCCGGACGGGCAAACGACGTCGGGAACGGCCACACCCCCGGTATCGGGAACGCCCAGGACCTCACGAAGATCTACGGCAAGATCCTCCGGATCGACGTGGACAACGTCACCGACGGGAACATGACGGTCCCGGGGAACGTGACCCCGGCGATGAACCAGACCGATAACATGACTGTCAACCGGACCGCAAACCCGCCCGACCCGACCTGGACGACGTTTGCCGGCAGCCTCTACGGCATCCCCGCCGACAACCCGTTCGCGGAGAACCAGACCGAGATCCTCGACGTCTATGCCTATGATTCCGTCCCGCCCGAGATCTACGCCTACGGGTTCCGGAACCCGGCCTACATGTCCTTTGACTCCGGCGGCGACAACGCGCTCTTTGTCGCCGACGCGGGCCAGAACCTCTTTGAGGAGGTGGACGTCGTCTACCGCGGCGGCAACTACGGCTGGAACATCCGGGAGGGCACATACTGCTTTGACCCGAACGCCACCACCGAACCGCCGGAATCCTGCAACACCACCGGACTCCTGGACGAGCCGCTGATCGGGCCGATCTTCGAGGGCGGCCGCGACTTCGGCATCGTCGTCGTCGGCGGCAACGTCTACCGCGGGACCGCGGCCCCGGAGCTCGACGGCAAGTACATCTTCGGCTACTGGAGCGACAGCCGGACGGTGGGGAACGGCACCCTCCTCGCCGCGACGCCCCCGGAGGGGTGGACCGCGCCGGAGTCCGCCGAGAACCTGACCGCTGAGGCGAACGCCATGTGGGAGGTCCAGGCGGTGAACATCACCGGCCAGGAGAACCTCGGCATGTTCCTGCGCGGGTTCGGCGAAGGCGCCGACGGCGAGCTCTATGTCCTGACCAACGATGTCGGCGGTCCCGACACCACCACCAGCACCGGCAGGGTCTGGAAGGTCGTGGCGCCCGACGGCGCCGGCCCCGTCCCGACGGAGAACGTCACTCCGGGGGCGACGGAGAACGTCACTCCGGGGGCGACGGAGAACGTGACCCCGGCCGCCATGCCTCCTGTCGGGGGCCAGGCCGGGAACATGACGCCGACCCCGACGGCCACGACGGCCGGGGGTGCCGTGACGGTGAACATCGGCGCCGATAACATGGCGTTTGACACGGAGACCATCACGGTGCCGGCGGGGGCGGAAGTGACGATGGTCTTTGACAACCAGGACGACGGCATCCCCCACAACGTCGCGGTCTACGACAGTTCTCTCCGGTCTGAGCAGATCTTTGTCGGGGAGATCATCACCGGGCCTGCCGAGACCACCTACACCTTCACGGCCCCGTCCGAACCCGGGACCTACTACTTCCAGTGCGACGTGCATCCCTCCATGAACGGCGATTTCGTCGTCGAGTGATGCAGCAGAGGATGGGGGCACCCCCTCTCCTCTTTCCCGTGCGGATCGTTCCTCTTTTGCGGCATCCGGGAGCTTGGATGCCGGACCCTTGCCCTCTTCGGGCCGGGCGTATGGCCGGGAACTGCGGCTGGAAAAATTATAAATATCATGTCTGTGATGGCCCCTCCCATGAGGCCAATCCTGGTACTTCTGGTGGCGCTCTTCCTCTTGAGCGTCGGTGTACTGGCTGCAGGATGCACGATGCCGTCGGGGGACGGCATTCTGCCGACTCCCACGGAGACGGCGGCGACACCGGCGGAGACCATGTCGCCTGACGTCACGGAGACGATGACGCCACCGCTGGCGACACCGACCGACGGCGAGATGAACACAACAGGACTGGGATCCGCATACTGATCCGGCCCGACTGTTGAGATAATCGTGGACCTGATGCCCGGCATCTCTTCTCGTGCAGGTCTCCGCGGAACGCGCGGAGATTCCTGCGCCGGGCATTCCCGCGACTGCAGCGTCAAAAAAAGGTAGGGTTAGTGTTTCCTTCTCGCCCAGAGGAGGAAGGCCAGCGGGGCGAGGAGAGGCGCGTAGACGAGCGGTGCCGACTGGGCCAGCGCCGATGCGGTGGTCGGTGCCGTCGTCGCCTCGGTGGTCATGTTCGCGGTCTCGTTGACCGTGACGTTCATCTCTTCACCGGCCGTGGTGTTGGTCTCCTCGCCGGTCGTGGTGGAGTTGGTATCCCCGATGGGGGTCACGCTCGCCGGCGCCACCGTGATGGCGAAGATGGAGAACCCGGGCGTGGTTGCCTGGAACCGGTAGTTCCCGTTCTCCTGGCCGAGGGCCATGGTGTCCAGGATCTGCCAGCCGCCGTCGGCGTAGCGCATGAGCCTGACATCCCCGGCGGTCGCGTTGCGTGCCTCAAGCCAGTCGGCGGGGACGGTGAAGAGTATCGTCCCGTTGCTGATGCTCTGCGGGTTTGCCCAGTTGAGCGTGATGCTGACGTACTCGTAGACCTCACCGATGGGGGGCTGCGCCGCAGCGGGGCGGGATGCCTCTTTGACGGTCACCATCAGCATCGGGACGGTCTCGGTTGCCGTGACGGCAACGCTGCTGACCGACGAGACGCTGATATCCGAGTAGGTGAACGTCTCGCCGCTCCTCAGGTTCTCACGCACTCCTGCAGAGAACGTGGGGGCGCTGCTCCCGCCACCGCCGCCG
Source organism: Methanobacteriota archaeon (assembly GCA_023457135.1). GTDB lineage: Archaea > Halobacteriota > Methanomicrobia > Methanomicrobiales > Methanoculleaceae > Methanoculleus. The sequence goes on from JAEWMO010000092.1 coordinate 12,036, forward strand.
CTGCTCCCGGGGGTCGGGGTGGGTTCGGGTACGGCGGTTGCCGAGACGGTGACCGCGGCGGTCGCCTCTGCGTCGCCTGCAGATGCCGTTACGTCCGTGGTGCCTTCGGCGAAGGCCGCAAAGAGCCCGGCACGGTCGATCGTGCCGATGTCCGGGTCGGAGGACGACCACGTGACGCTGATCCAGTCCATCTGGTTGTCGCGCTGGTCAAAGACGGTCGCCGTGAACTGCCGGGTCTCTCCGGGCAGAACCGTGGCCGTGGCCGGTTCGATCTCGATGCTGGTCGGGACCGGTGGGAGTTCGACGGTCACCGTCGCGGTCCCGGTCTCGTTTTCGGCCGTTGCGGTGATGGTCGCCGTGCCTTCGGCAAGCGCGCTGAAGAGTCCGCCGGCATCGATGGTCCCGACGGCCTCATCGCTGATCGTCCATGTCACTACCGCGTCGGATGTCTCGTTGCCCTCCGGGTCATAGACGGTCGCGGTGAACTGCCGGGAGCCCCCGACATCCAGGGTGATCGTCGACGGAGAGACAACAACTCCCGAGGAGAGCGTGGCGACTGTTACCTCCGCCGTCCCGGTCACGCTCTCTGCCGTTGCGGTGACGGTCGCCGTCCCGTCGGCAAGCGCGGAGAAGAGCCCATCGGCATCGATGGTCCCGACGGTCTCGTCGCTGCTCGTCCAGGCGATCTCAACGCCGGTCATTTCGGCACCGAACTGGTCGAAAGCGGTCGCGGTGAACTGCTGTGTCTCACCGGAGCCGAGGGTGATCGCCGAGGGTGCGACGACGATGCCGGCGAGGGCCGGTTCTCCGTTGTTGACCGTGACGTCCGCCGTCGCGGTGATGTTCTCTACCGTTGCGGTGACGGTGGCCGTGCCTTCGGCAAGCGCGGAGAAGACTCCGTCTGCATCGATCGTGCCGACGGTCTCATCGCTGCTCGTCCAGTTGACCGCAACGCCGTTCATGACGTTGCCGTCCTGGTCGCGAGCGGTCACCATGAACCGCTGGGTATCGCCGACAACGATGGTGGCCCCGGTCGGTGTGATCTGGATGCTGTCCAGGACCGGCTCAGCCGGCGCTTCGACAGTGACGGTAGCCGATCCGGTCACGTTGCCTGCCGTTGCCGTGACATCTGCCGTGCCCGCGGCGATGGCGGTGAAGACACCCTCCGCATCGATGGTGCCGACGGCCTCGTCGCTGCTCGTCCAGGCGATCTCAACGCCGGTCATGGCGCTGCCGAACTGGTCGAGAGCGGTTGCCGTGAACTGTTCCGTCTCGTTGATCGCGAGGGTGGCCGTGGCGGGTTCGACCGCGATGCTGGTCAGGACCGTTTCTTCGGCACTGACGGTGACGGTTGCGGTTTCGGTTGCGTTACCCGCCGTTGCCGTGATGTCTACCGTGCCCTCAGCATGAGCGGTGAAGACACCCTCTGCATCGATGGTGCCGACGGTCTCGTCGCTGCTCGTCCAGGTGACTGCAGTTTCCGGCAGTTCCTCGTCGAACTGGTCAAAGACGGTCGCGGAGAACTCTACTGTCTCGTTGACCTCGACGGTGACCGTGGGCGGCGTGATCTCGATGCGCGTCGCCACCGGGTCGATCGGCATCTCACCGTTGACGGTGACGGTCGCCTCTGCGGAGATCTCACCTGCCGACGCGGTGACGGTCGCCGTGCCCTCGGCGATGGCGGTGAAGACACCCTCCGCATCGATCGTCCCGACGGCCTCGTCGCTGCTTGTCCAGTCGATCGCAACGTCGGTCATCTCGCTGCCGTCCTGGTCAAGAACGGTTGCCTCGAACGCCTGGGTGGCGCCGACCGCAAGGGTGGCCGTGAGCGGTGTGATCTCGACGGTCGTCGGTACCGGATCGACCGGTGCTGCTGCAGGGTCATAGACGAACATGTAGAGGTTCGAGTTCGGGCTCATGCCCCGCTGCCAGGCGATCGTGTTGCCGCTCGCCGCAGGATAGAGCTGTTCGTCGTTGACGTCCCCGGGCACAAACACGGACAGTTCCTCGCCTCCGGCGAGGTCGTACATGTAGATGCTCCGCCGACCGCCGTCCCGCATGTCCTCCCAGGCGATGAGGTTCTCGCTGATTGACGGTGAGACCTGATAACCGGAGTCGTTGGTGATCCGCTGTTCGCCGCCGGACGGGTTGGCGAGATCGGTCATGTAGATCTCAGGGTTCCCCGACCCGTGCCGGTAATCTTCCCAGGCGATGAGGCTTCCGGAGAGCGAGGGCCAGGACTGAATTGCCTGGATCGTGGTTACCGCGCCTGCAATCTCTTCAGCCGCAAGGTCATAGTACCAGATCTTCTCGCCGTCCAAGTCATCCACCCAGGCGACGTACTGCTCCGAGAGGGCGGGCCTGAACTCGGTGGACACGGCCGCGAAGGGGATCGTTGTCCTCACGTCACGCTCGATGACGTCTTTGACGGCGCCTTCTGCGATGTCGTAGACGACGATGTTTGTCGCGCCGCTGCCATCGTCGTACCAGGCAACGTAGTTCCCGTGGACGACGGGCAGCCACTGGTTGCTCGTGTCGTTGGTGAGCTGTGTCTCTACGTCGGTAGAACGGTCATAGAGATAGATATCCCAGTTTCCGTTCCGATCATCCTGCCAGACGATGTAGTCGCCCGAGATGGACGGCCTCTCCTGCGAGGCGGGATCGCTCGTTATCCTCTCCCCGGTGTAACTGGATGGCTGGGGCCGGAACTGATCGATAGTTCCAAGATAGATGTCCTTGTTGCCGTTCCGGTCGTCTTCCCAGACGATCGTGTTGCCATCGAGATCAGGGTGATTCTGCGCTTTGTCAAAGCCCCTGTATATGTGCTCTCCCGGTGCAGCCTCTACCGCCGAAACCGGCGATATCAGAAGACCGATGATAGCAACCGCACACAATAGTGCCAGGTGTTTGCGTTCTGTCATTCGTTTCCCCCTAACATGAGTCGCTCTCCACCTGCAGGACCGCAGTGCATACCTCACGGTAGGCACAAACAGACCGACGAAGCAGGTGCTCTGGCGAGCACCGGGCAGGCGTACTGCGAATTTCGATTTAAGACCCGGTCATAGGGTAGCCGGTGAATGCGTGAATAGCGGTATAAATATATATCCTTTACGGTGATTTATTCTCGGAATTTTATAATAAAATCTGGAATCATTCATCCACCCTCATGGGCGCAGGGGAATCTGTACAGACCCCCTTCATCCTGCCGGGGTGGGGAGTGTGAACGGATGGTCTCTGGCACGCGTTGCCTCCCCGGACGCCTCAGCGGGGAGCAGGTTCGTCGCGGCGCCTGTGTGAGCCGGCGGAGGTGGGTCGGGCCATCTCCGTCCCTCCCCGGCAGGCGCGGTCGACCGGAGCGGGGTCGGTGATGGTCCGGATGCCCTCGCATGCTCAGTTGCAGAGATGGGCGGTCCGTAACAGGAGATTCGGTCGAAGATGGGCTCCGTCGTCGCCGGGGGACCGCATCGTCTCCTTGATCCTCTGCGCCGCCCGGAAAGGTTGTTGCCCTTCCGGGGGCTCCCCATGATGACCGGGACCTTCGTATCTTCTCCCCCCGGCCCTGTTATTTGCGACGGCACGGGCGAGGATGCTGCCGTATGGTACGGGATGCGGTAAGGTTCTCCGGGGCGGGCGGGTCCGGGTTGCGTAAGCGCCTCCGGCGAGAAAGATCAGGGATGCGGTGGCGTGCGGGAGTCCGACGTCATTTACCTCGATGTCACTGTATCATATCGAATCACTGTATTATGATGCAGTAAGTCATCTACCGTAACATTCTTCCTGTTTACAGTAGTTTACAGTAACTATGGATCTCGATCACCTCCTCGCCCTCATCCGGGGTGGAGAGTCAGAGCGGGTTGAATTCAAGAGGGCACCCTCGAGGACACTTCACCATGAGATTGCCGCGTTTGCCAATGCAGAAGGGGGACATCTCATCATCGGCGTCGACGACAGCGGCAATATCGTCGGGACCGATGTGAAAGCGGCGCAAGAAGCAGTTACGAGTGCCCTCCAGCCAATCGTCCCGCCGCCGCATATCGCCACCCAGAAGCTCTCTGTGAACGGCAGGGATCTTCTTATTGTCGAGGTCCAGAAGGGCAGTTCGCTCTGTTCCGTCGGCGGTGTCGTCTACATCAGGGTTGGGACTGGTATCCGTCCTCTCTCGCTCCAGGAGATTCTTATGCTCTCCTCCGAACTCGGGATCGTCGCCTGGGACAGGGCTCCGATTGCGGTTCTCGCGGAGGCCGATCCCCACTATATTGACTGGTTTTTTGAGGCACTAGAACAATCCCGGGGAAAAATGATCGCAGGTGAGGATCGCAGCCGCTACCTTCGCAGTGCCGGGGCTGTCAGGGATGGGATGCTGACCAACGCAGGCGTTCTCTTCTTCACCGACGCCGGCGAGTATATCCCCCACGCCCGGATCCGCATGATCCGGATGGTGGGCGGAGAGCCGGTCTGGAGCCGGGAGTTCGAGGGGCCGGTCTGGAAGGTGATCGACGCTGTGTACTCCGGCCTTCTTGCCGAGATACAAAATGTCGAGGTGGTCGTCGGGGCGCGGCGGGTCAGGGTTCTAGAGTATCCTCCCAGGGCCATCAGGGAGGCGGTCATCAATGCCGTCGCTCACCGGAACTACACCGTGAGCGCCGATACCAGGATATTCCTCCACCCGGACAGGATTGAGATCCGGAATCCGGGCGGGCTGATGCCGGGCGCCGATATCGATGATCCCGAGCACGTTCCCCGGAACCCGACGCTCTCGAACCTCCTCTACGACACCGGGTTTATCGAGCGCTATGGCTACGGGATCCGCCTGATCCGGGGTGAGGTTGCAGAGCATCCCCTCTGTTCGGTCGTCTTCTCGACGGCACCGAACCGGTTCAGCGTTACCTTCCAGAAGAAGACTGGATCTCTGACCGACGAGACGGATCGGAGGATCCTCGACGCCATCCGTGAACCCAGAAGGAGCGGTGAGATTGCCCGGGAGGTCGGGCTCTCCAGGCCCACGGTCGTCAGGAGGCTAAAGACCCTGGAGGGGCTCGGCCTGGTCCGGCAGGAGGGAGCAGGAGCTCACGTCCGTTATATGGCTGTTCGGTGACCTGTCACGACCGGGGTGCCGCTGCGAAGTATGAATCTGGTGCCGGGATTCCGGGAGCCCGGCCCCCTTCAACGACATTTCCCGCCGTTATATCTGCACTGGAATGATCCCGGTGTCCTGATGCAATACCGGCAGCCTTTTAATGGAGCACCTGAGATAATCGCGCCTATGACAGGTGCGGGCAAGGACGCCGGGATCTCGGAGGTGGTGAGCACGATCCTGATGGTGGCGGTCGTGGCCATCCTCGGGGGGATCGTGGCATCGCTGGTCTTCGGGATCGGGATGCCGGAGGAGCCAAAGACCGTCGCGGTGACGGCGACGCGGTCGGGGGACAACGTCACGTTCGTGGTGCACGGCGGGATGAACATGGACCGGGTATCGGAGATCCGGTGCTGGATCGGCGGGGTCGGGGGGACGAACGATAACTTCACGCTGGAGACCCGGGCGGGGGCGACCGGGAGTCGTAACGTCACGGCTGCGACGCGGGTCGTCGTCGTCGGGACGTTTGTTGACAACGATTCGTGGATACTGCTCGATAAGACGCTTTGAACCGGCGGGGACTGGTCCAATCTTCTGACATAGATGGCCGGTCCGGGCGTCCTCCCGGGCCTGCACGTCGCATCTGCGTCGTTCGCCTGCATCCCCTCCTCATTCCGGCTGTCCTCGCGCCTCGTGTGAACGGACAGGGGCGAGGGGGCCATGGGACGCCCTGGGGCAGGGGGCGATCACGGAGTGATGCTGTTATGAGGGTTGGGTACTGCTCCGGGAAACACGGAACCGGGATTGAACCCTCCACGCCCG
>JAEWMO010000093.1 GCA_023457135.1 Methanobacteriota archaeon
GGACGAGTATGCAGTCTGCGAAGGAAGGATCGAGATGGCGTGGTGGATGCTTGCCGGGGATGGTGCCGAACTGCCGGGCAAAAAGTACGTCGTCGAGCGCTACCCGGGCGGCGGCATGGTGGTCGAGGTGACGCCGCTCTGACGCTCAGGTCCGCGATCGACGCCCTCTACGAGCGTTACCTGCGGTGGCAGGTGAGGCACGTCCCCCGGCATGTTGCGGTGATCCAGGACGGCAACCGCCGGTTTGCCCGGGACCAGGGGATCCAGACGGCTATCGGGCACCGGCTCGGGGCCGACACCACGGAGCAGGTCCTTGACTGGGCGTGCGACCTCGGGGTCCGGCACATAACGCTCTACACCTTCTCCACTGAGAACTTCCGGCGGGACCGGGAAGAACTCGCATCGCTCTTTGCCCTCTTCCAGGAGAAGTTCCGCGCAATCCTCAGGGACGAGCGGGTCCACCGGAACCATATCCGGGTGCGGATGATCGGGGACCGTTCCCTCCTCCCCGACGACCTCCTCGCGACCATCGACGCGGCCGAGGAGGCGACGCGGGAGTATGGCGACTACTTCATCAACGTCGCCCTCGCCTACGGCGGCCGGAACGAGATCGTCCACGCCGCCCGGTCGATCCTCGACGAGGTCCGGCAGGGCGCCCTCGCTCCCGCGGCCATCACCCCCGACATTGTCGAGAGCCACCTGCACCGGGGAGCGCCCATTCCTCCCGTCGATTTGATCATCCGGACCGGCAACGACTCCCGGACCTCGAACTTCCTCCCCTGGCTCGCGAACGGCCACGAGTCGGCCGTCTACTTCTGCGCACCCTACTGGCCGGCGTTCAGAAAGATCGATCTCTTGCGGGCGATGCGGGTCTACGACCAGCGCATGCGCTTGAAAGAGCGTCTGGCCCGGTAAGATCTCACTTTCCGAACCGGCGTGCCCGCGACTGGAAATCCCGGAGCGCCCGGAGGAAGTCCACTTTTCTGAGCAGCGCCCAGTTGACGTCGAGGAAGAAGAGTTCCGAGTAGACCGACTGCCAGATCAGGAAGTCGGTCAGGTGGTCCCCGCCGGTCTTGATGACGAGGTCCGGCTCGTACTTGAAGGTGAGGTAGGACTCGAGCAGGTCCTCGTCGACCACATCCGGGTCCACGCCGTCCTCGGCCATCCGCCGGACACAGCAGGCGATCTCCTCCCGCCCGCTCTTCCCGATCGCGACCGTCACGTCCATGCCCTCTCCGCTTGCCTCCTTCCTCTCCCCGTAGTGGAGCGTCAGGTGCGCAAACGAAGAGACCGCCCGGATCCGCGGGAGGCATCGTTCCAGCCCGGCCGGGTCGTCGGTGCTGATATGGAACATGGCGCTCCCGATCCCGAGGTCGCGGCACCACTCCGCGGCACGGCGGAGGTTGTCCGGGGCGTCGAGCATATCCTGCCCGGTGATCATGAAGCAGATCTGGTTCGGAAGCGTATGGAGGTCTCCAAGCAGGACCTTCTCGTAGAGGCGGTAGATCACGAGCGCCACTCCAGCAGCCCGGACAGGGAGAGGGTATTTACGATATCGTCCGGGGTGCACCATCCCCGGCGTGCCAGCATGATCCCGTTACGCATATTTGCAAATTCACCGGTGCGGTGGGCATCGGTCCCTGCAGCCAGTTTCACTCCACTCTTCTTCGCTTGCTGAATATAAATATCCTCGAGATCCAGCCGGTGCGGCGACGAGTTGATCTCGAGCGCGGTCCCCGTCTCCGCCGCGTGCACCATGACGCGATCGAGGTCGACCGCGTAGGCCGGCCTCCGGTCGAGGAGGCGCCCTGTGGGATGGCCGATGATATCGACGTGCTCGTTCTCCATCGCGGTGAGGATGCGCCGGGTCAGGACGTCCTGGTCCTGGGAGAACCCCGAGTGGACCGAGGCGATCACCAGGTCGAGGTCGGCGAGAACCCGGTTCTCGTAGCCGAGGCTCCCGTCGCTCCTGATATCCACCTCGCTCCCGCAGAGGAGCTCGCAGTCGTGCCGCCGGTTGACCTGCTCGATCGCGGCCCGCTGTTTCGCGAGGGCCTCCGGGCTCACCTTCGAGGAATGATCGGTGATCGCGATGTACTCGTAGCCCCGGGCGTCCCCTGCCTCCGCAACGTCCTCAATCGACTGCCGGCCGTCGCTCCAGGCGGTGTGGGCATGAAGGTCCCCCCGCACGTCGGGGAGGTCGACCAGGTCGGGAAGGGCGTGGCGGAGGGCGAGTTCGACCTCGCCCCGGTCCTCGCGGAGCTCCGGGGGGACGGCATCCATGCCGAGGAACGAGAAGACCTCCTCCTCGCTTGCGAACGTGTGCACCCGGCCGTTCGACCTCTCCACGAGGCCTTCGGGCGCGAGCCGGTACCCCTGTGCGGCCGCTGCCGCTCCGAGCCGTGCAAGGAACCCGGCCGACCCGGTGGCGCAGAGGAGCGCCGTGCCGTACCGGGCGGGTTCGGTGACCCGGACCTCCAGGCCTGCCCCGTCGGCGAGGCCGTCCGGGGCGGCGGTCGTGACGACCCTGACCCTCCCGACCGTGGCGGCGCCCCGGCGGTAGCTGCCCGCGACGGTATACTGCCCGTCCGGGAGGACCGCCGCCACCTTCGCGAGGATCGCCTCGGCCTGCGGCCGGGTCAGCCGGTCGGGACGGGCGCGATACTGCCGGATCCCCTTTGCGATCGTCTCCTCTTTCTTTGCCCCGAACCCGGGGAGGGTCCGGAGCCGCCGCCCCTTCACCGCGCGCTCCAGGTCGTCGAGGGTCTGGATGCCGAGCCGCTTCCAGAGGACGTTCAGGGTCCGGGGCCCCACCCCGCTGATAGCGAGGAGGTCGGTGAGCGAGCCGGGGATCCCGGCCTGCAGGGCATCGAGTTCCGCAAACGATCCCCGCTCCGCTACCTCCCGGATCTGCCCGGCAATCCTCTCGCCTATCGCCGGAAGCCTGACGAGTTCCTCCTCCGTGAGGTCCGCGACCCGGAGGCTGAGCCGCTCGACCCGCCGGGCCGCCCGCTCGTACGCCCCGCTCCGGTGCCGGTCGTCGCCCGCGATCACGAGCAGCCGGCTCATGAGCGCGAGCCGGTCGGCGACATCGGCATTCGTGACCTGCCGCTCCGGGGTCTCCATGATCACTCCTTCGTCTGCAAAACCATATAGGCGTTGATGCTCGCCCGGATACCGGCGGCACCACCCGCCCGCGCAGGGGTCTTCCCGCGTATGCTGCCCGCACCCCCAAATATAAACTGATGGGAGTCAAAGAGATTGTAGCATGCTTCCCTCTGCATTCGAGGATTATCTTGAAGCAATCCTCACGATCACGGGAGACAGCGGGCGAGCGGCGACGCTCGAGGAGATAGCGGCCGCCCTCGGCACCGGGCCGGCGGCTGCCGAAGAGACCGTTGCCGCGCTCGCAGAGGAAGGGTATCTCGAGCGGGTATCCGGCGGCGCCGTCAGGCTGACCGCGGAGGGATCCGCGGTCGCTTCACGGGTGGCGCGGAAACACCGCGTTCTCCAGTGCTTCCTGACCGAGATGCTCGGCGTCGATGAGGCAGCGGCGAACAGAGAGGCCTGCACGCTCGAGCACGGTATCTCCGACGAGACGATCGACCGGCTCTCCTCCTACATGGGCGGCACCCGGTGCCCGCCGGGGCACCAGCGGCAGTGTTGCCGGGAGCGCGAGGCCTGCACGCTCCTCGACTGCAAGGAAGGGGACACCGTCCGGGTGGCCCTGATCCGTGGGCCCCGGCGGAACCGGCGGCTCCTCGACCTCGGCATCTTCCCCGGCGAAATCGTGCAGATCCGGCGGAAGCTCCAGAACAAGTCGGTCGTCGTCAGGGTCAAAGAGTGCGATATCGCCATCAGCCCTGAGATCGCGGCATCGATCCTCGTGGAGTCGTGTCCATGAAGTTCGCGCTGGTCGGCAACCCCAGCGTGGGCAAATCCCTGATCTTCAACCAGCTCACCGGTCTCGGGGTCGAGGTGAGCAACTACCCCGGCACCACCGTCGAGCTGCAGCGGGGCAACACCTGTTTCCAGCGCGAGATCGTCGAGCTCGTGGACCTTCCGGGCATCTACTCGCTCGACGGGAGTTCCGACGAGGAAGCCCTGGTCCGCCGGCTCCTCGAACGGGAGGAGGCCGACGCGGTCATCGCGGTCGTCAACGTCACGCGCCTTGAGCGAAACCTCTACCTCCTCCTCCAGGTGGCGGAGTACGGCCTCCCGATGGTCGTCGTCCTGAACATGGCCGACGACGCCGCACGGCAGGGGCTCGAGGTCGATCCCGGCCCGATCCGCGACCTCCTCGGCGTCGAGGTGATCCTGACGGCCGCATCCCAGGGGAAGAACATCGACCGGATCATCCCGGCGGCCATCGCCGCCTCCCGGCCGCAGACGGTCGAGATCCCCTACGACCATCACGTGGAGGCCGCCGTCCGGAGCCTCGGGAAGATGTTTTCGGCCGACCGGCGCGAGAGCCTCCTCGCCCTCCAGGGGATCGGGGAGAACCCGGAGCTCCTCGAAGCAGCGCGGACGATCGCCGACGAGATCGAGTCCCGGCACCGGATGACGGTCGCCCAGATCATCGCGGCCAACCGGCACAACTTCGCCCACCGGATCGCCGACCTCGTCGTTACGAAAGAGGCGCCGGCCCCCCGGACCGACCCCGACAGCATCCTGACGCGGACGTTTCCCGGGATCCCCATCCTCCTTGGCATCCTCGTCGGGATGCTCCTCTTCGTCTTCATCGCGGGTTCGTTCCTCGAAGAGATGATCGTGGATCTCTTCAACCGGTTTGCGATGGAGCCGTTCCTCGCGCTCTCGCTGCCGCCGCTCGCGGAAGAACTCGGGGTCTCCATCATCCTTGCCCTCCAGGCCGGCCTCGGGATAGCCTTCCCCTACGTCCTGCTCTTCTACATCATCATCTCGGTCCTCGAAGACTCCGGCTACATGACGCGGGCGGCCTTCCTCGCCGACAACGCGATGCACCGGCTCGGGATGCACGGCGGCGGGGTCATCCCCCTCACCCTGGCGTTCGGGTGCAACGTCCCGGCCGTCATGAGCATCCGGCTTCTGCGTTCCCGGCGGGAGCGGATCATCGCCTCGTTCCTGGTCACGATGGTCCCCTGCTCGGCACGGACCGTCATCATCGCCGGGATCGTGGGGAGTTTCGTCGGCCTCGGGGCGGCGTTCAGCGTCTATTTCATCGTCTTTGCCCTGATCGTCGCGACGGGGCTCGTCCTCTCCCGCGTGACCCCCGGCGAGCGGTTCGGGATGATCATGGAGATGGTGCCGCTCCGCCGGCCCGACCCGGAGAAGGTGGTGAAGAAGGCCTGGGGGCGCCTCGCCGAGTTCCTCTTCATCGCGATGCCCCTCCTCCTCGCGGGAAGCGTCGTCCTCGGCCTGCTCGAGTTCTTCGGGGTCATGGCGATCTTCGAGGGGTTCGTCGAGCCCTATACCATGGCGCTCCTCGGCCTCCCCGGCTACTCGGCGACGGCGCTCATCTTTGGAATCCTCAGAAAAGAGATGGCGTTCGAGACGCTTGCCATCCTCGCGGGCACCGCCGACCTCGGCGCGGTCCTCACGTCCCTCCAGCTCTACGTCTTTGCGGTCGTGACGGTCCTCTTCGTTCCCTGCCTCGCGACGATCACGGTCCTCCTGCGTGAAGTCGGCTCGAAGATCACGGCTGCGGTCACCATCTACACCGTGGCCCTCGGCCTCCTCATCGGAGGCCTTATCTACCGTCTCCTGGCATAATACACTATAGCGCCATGTACCTTTACGAGACCGGCATCCCGGTCATCGACAGGGATTTCCGCGGCCTGCGGGCCGCGACGAACATCCTGCTTCTCGCGCCGCCCCTCTCCTACGCCGAGTACCTTGCATACCGGATAGCCTATCCCAGGGACGGGGAGTGGACTGTGGTCATATCGACCGACGAGCGTGCCTCGGATGTCGCGGGGGCGTTCCGGCGGCAGGGGCCGGGCATGAACCGGGTCGGGATCATCGATGCCGTCACGAAGAGTTCGGTGCCGAACCTGCGGGACACGCCGAAGGCGAAGTTCGTCACGAGCCCGCTCGACCTGACCAGTATGGGGATCAAGTTCTCAAGGATGGTCGAGGATATGTGGAAGGAGGCGGTGATCGCCGAACCGCCGGGCCCGATGCCGCCGCCGGTCCGGCTCTGCCTCAACTCGATATCGACGCTCCTTATGTACGCGCGGCTGGAGGTGACCTACAAGTTCCTCCACGTCGTCACGAACCGGGTGAAGAAACTCGAGGGGGTGGGGGTCTACGTCCTCAACAGCGAGTCGTTCGACGAGAAGACCGTCGCGACGATCAAGCAGCTGATGAACATGGTCATCGAGGTGCGGACGGACGACGGGCGGCAGTCGGTGGAGCGGGACTTCCGGGTCATCGGCATCCACGGGAAGACGACCCCCTGGATCCGTTACTTCTACGACGATGGAGCACTCACGATTGAGGAATGACGATGCAACTCCTCATGCCGTGTCCGGGGGCGGGCCGGCCATGCTGACGTTTGTGGGCCTCGGCCTCTACGATCTCGGGGATATATCGGTCAAGGGCCTCGAATACGTCAAGACCGCCGATGCCGTCTATCTTGAGGCGTACACCTCCCGGCTGATGGGGACGGACGTCGCCGCGATGGAGGCGTTCTTCGGCAAAGAGATCCGGGTGCTCGTGCGGGAAGACGTCGAGCAGGATCCGCGCGAGGTCCTCGATGCCGCTGTCGCGGGCCGGGTGGCGTTCCTGACCGGAGGGGACCCGATGGTCTCGACGACGCATGCCGACCTCCGGATGCGGGCGGCGGCCGCGGGGATCGAGACCTCGATCATCCACGCCTCGTCGATATCGAGCGCCGTCTGCGGTCTTTCGGGCCTGCAGAACTACCGGTTCGGGAAGTCCTGCTCGGTGCCGTTCCCGGCGAAGGGCTGGTTCCCGACGGCCCCCGTGGAGACGGTCGCGGCGAACCTCGCCCTCAACCTTCATACGCTCGTCTACCTCGATATCCAGAAGGACCGCTACATGCGCGTCCCTGAGGCGATCGCCATCCTCGAGGAGATGGCGGCAAAGGCCGGCATCACGCCGCCGGCGCTCTACGTGGGCATCGCCCGGGCGGGCTCTCCGCAGCCGGTCGTCCGGGCGGGGACGGGCGAAACGCTGAAGGAGACGGACTTCGGTCCCCCGCTCCATATCCTCATCGTGCCGGCGGACCTCCACCCGGTGGAGCGGGAGTACCTGGAGATGTTTGCCGGGCTATGAACCTCGAGGAGTACGGCGACCGCTTCAGCGAGGCGCTCCGCCTGGCCTCCCTCACCGTCCCGGAGGGGACCCTCCTCTTCCGGGTGGCCGGAGAGGTGCTCGAGATGGCCGTTGCGTACCGGAGCGACGGCTTGGCGTTCCTCCGGGGGGGCGACCCGGTGAACGCGCTTGCTGCGTTTGCCTACGGGCTCGGCTGGCTTGATGCCGGGTCCCGTCTCGGCCTGCTCGTCCCCCTCACCCTTCACCCGCCTGAGACCGTGGAGGCAGCGATCCCGGAGTCACGGCGAGCCCACCTCGACGAGAAGACCCACCGCTACCGGCGGATGCTCGCCGCCGCCCTCGCGGCGGTCCGGACGGCGCCGGACGCATCCGGCCCGCTCCACGCGGGGGCAGAGGAGTTCCGTGCCGCGGCGGAGTCCTGGTACGCGGAGGGCGTCGAGCGCCTCGAGGCCGGCGACCTGCCCGCTGCCCTCGCCCGGTTCAGCTACGGTTATGCCTGGCTCGATGCCGGCGCTCGTGCGGGGCTTTTTGCGATCACCGGTGACCGGGGACTCTTCACGGTGTAGACGGTCCGGGGCATATCCCTTTTAATTCGGTAAAAAATCATCGTTAAATAGTTCCTGAGTGATACCTTACTAGTCCGATTTCGGGTATTCTCTCCTGAGATTGCCCGAATATCCGCCGGCCGGTTCCATCGAACCATATCCGGCGCCCGGGGAGCGTGGTGATGAAGAAGTCTCAGTGGAAGTGGCTGCTCGTCTCGATAGGGTTCAGCACTCTCGTTCTCGGCGGCGTCCTGTACTTCACCGTCGACGAGACGACGGTCGAGTACCTCAGGCGCGTGAACCCGCTCTACCTGGCCCTTGCCGTCCTCCTCCACATCCTCTCGCTGGTCTTCTGGGCGATGCGGATCAAACTGATGTCGGCGTCGCTCGGCTACCGGGTGGGATTCCTCCACAGTTTCAACCTGGTCCTCGCAAACATGCTCGTCGCGGCAGTCACCCCGTCGCAGGCAGGCGGCGAACCCGTCCGGATCCACGAGCTCTACCGGGCAGGCGTCCCGGTCGGGGACGCGACCGCCGTCGTCGTGATGGAGCGGATCCTCGACGGTATCGTCCTCGGCGCTCTCGGGGCTTTCTCGATGCTCTTCCTCGGCCGCTACTGGAGCAGCCTCACCTCCGGCTTCAGCGGCGCGAGCCTCCTGATGTACGGCGCCTGGGTCTTCGTCATCCTCGGTGTGCTCGCCTTCGCCTACTCGGTGAAGAACCCGGACCTCCTCAAGCGGGCCCTCAAGTGGTTCTCCCGGTGGATCGACCGGCGCTGGCACGTCAAGAAACTCGAGAGCCTGCTTGAGACGATCGACCGCGAGGTGGACAACTTCAATTGCGGTCTCGTCAAGTTCGTGAACCACGGGAAGGTCGGCCTCGTCTGGGGGACGATCTTCACGTTCCTCTTCTGGTTCTCGGAGTTCGCCATCGCCTCGATGCTTCTCATGGGCCTCGGCCAGCCGGCCTTCCTCATCGAGTCGTTCGTCGTCCAGCTCATCCTCGCCGTCATCATGATGATCCCGCTCACGCCGGGCGGGTCGGGGGTCGCGGAACTCGGCGCCACGTCGCTCTACGGCCTCTTCGTCCCGTCTGCGATCGTCGGGGTCTTCGTCCTCCTCTGGCGGCTGATCCTCTACTACCTCAACGTCCTCCTCGGCCTGATGTCGAGTCTCGTCATCGTCCGGCGCGAGTTCCTCGCCCGCGCCGGAAAGCAGCGGTGATGACCCCAAGGTTTAAAGAGTATAAGGCTGATGGTCAGTGATCACATGACTGCTCAAAGTTGCAGGGTCCAGGGCGTGTTCATGTCGGTGAGCGAGATGGGAGCGGCGCCGACGGTCGTCCTGGATGCCGGGGCCGACAGCACGGTGCCGATCTACGTCGGACTCTGGGAAGCGATCTCGATCAGCAACGCCCTGAACAGCGAGATGCTCCCCCGGCCCATCACCCACGACCTGATCATCGAGCTCTTCCGGAACTTCGATATCACGCTCGATGCCCTGCACATCGACTCTCTGGAGGAAGGGGTCTTCTATGCCAAGCTGCTCCTCCGGCAGGGAGCCCGGACCGAGATCATGGACTGCCGGCCGAGCGACGGGATAGCCATCGCTCTCCGCTACCGGGCTCCCATCATGATCGAGGATACGGTCGTTGAGTCGGCGGCGGTCAAAAAGGACGACCTCCCGAGGATGGTGGACTTAAAAGAGTACCTTTGAGGTGGGCCATGACTGAAGAGTCGAAAACCGAAGGTTTTCTCCCGCTCCGGTCCTATCGGACCATCGCGCCCGGCACCCTGTTTTTTTAAAAACGTGTTACTTCCTGCGTGCGGCAAGTTCCGCGAGCACGTCCTCGACGTCCGTGCCCGAGGCCTTGAGCGCCACCAGGAAGTGGAAGAGAAGGTCGGCGGCTTCCGAGACCGTCCGCTCCGGGACCTGATTCTTTGCGGCCAGGATGAACTCGACCGCCTCTTCCCCGACCTTCTCGAGAGATTTGTCGACGCCCTTCCGGTGGGTCAGGACGGAACTGACGTAACTCTCAGCCGAGGGGTGCTCCGCCCGGTCCTGGATGACCTCCCAGACCTCGTCGAGGACGGTCCAGTCACGCATGGGTCTCCTCCTGTGCCAGCACCTCGCCGAGTGCGGTATCGAAGTAGCGGGAGAGCAGCAGCCGTGCTTTCTCGATGGTGCACCCGCCTTTGCCGATGGCGATGCCGAGATCCCCCTTATTGATGTAGACCGTGAGCCTGCCGTCCTCTTCCCGGCGGGTGCCGACCACCTGGGCCGGCTTGAAGACGTTCCGGGTGAAAGTCTCAAGATCGGACGAGTACTCGACCATCTCGGTCCGTCTTCCGAGAACCCGCTGCATCTTCCGGATGTTGCTTCCTTTCCGGCCGATGGCAAGACCCATATCTCCCTCCTTTATGATGTATACTATGCGGTCGAAGCGCTCGTCGATGATGCAGTCGAGTGCCGTCGCCCGGGTGAGAATTCTCAGCTCTTCGATATATCTTCGTTCTTTAAAGCATATGGTTCGAATCATTGAAAAAGTCCCCGATGGACATGATGCGGTATGATATAGTCGCTCGGGGAATATAATATCTAGCCGGCCTAGCACCTCTGCAGGATCACCTTGATCGCCGCTCCTTCTCCCGGCCTGCCCGGAACCCGGTCGGCCGCCCAGACCCGTCCGCCGTACCGGGCGACCAGGGTCTTGACGATATGGAGGCCGAGCCCCCTGCTCCCGGACGTGGTCCTGCTCCCCCGGGCGAACCGATCGAAGATATTGGGTTTTAAGTGGTCCGGTATGCCGATGCCGTTGTCCGCGACCGTCAGGGTCACGGTATCCTCGGTCTCCGTGACGGTGATCTCGATCCGGACCTTCATGCCGCCGAACTTGAGGCTGTTGCTGATCAGGTTCGATACGACATCTTCGAGGAGGGGGCTGGCCCAGACCATGTGGCTCTCCCGTTCGTACCGGATATCGAGCCCGGCGTAGCGCCGGACCTGGTTTGCGATGATCGCATCGAGGTCGACCGGCTCGAGCCGGATCCGGTGCTCGTCGAGGGCGTTTAAGAGCTCGACGTTCTTGATGACGGTGATCCCCTGCTCGACCGTGTTCTTGGCCCGCTGGGCGAGTTCCGCCTCCTCGCCGGAGAGGCGTTCCCGGAGCATCTCGATGACCGTCGCCGCGACCATGCTGGTGTTGTAGATGTCGGTGCCGAGCAGGTCGAGGTAGAGCCCGGCTTTCCTGCCTGTCTCCTGGAGGGTGCGCTCCCGGGTGACGTCCCCGGTGACGTCCCGGCAGACCCCGGCGGCCGCCGTGATCTGTCCTGCTGCGTCGTGCAGGGGGTGGATCATGACCTGGAACGGGCGCCGGTCGCCGTCCCAGGTCAGCGTCCGGGTCTCCGAGATGACCTCGCCCTCCGTGATTGCACGGCGTGCGGCCCCGGCGAGGAAGTCCGCTTCGTCCGCCGGGAAGAGGTCGTGGGGTCTCCTGCCCACGACCTCCTCCTCCCCGCCGGCGCCTGTCCTGAAGAACCGGGTGAAGATGCCGTCCCGGTCGAGGGTGAAGATGATGCCGGGCAGGGAGGCCGCGAGGATCTGCACCTGCTCTTCCGGGACCCCGGCCTCGCTCCCCCCGGCGGCGTCCCGGAGGGTCTCGAGGACGCCGGAGAGCCGGCCGGCGTCGTCGTAGAGGGGCGCTGCCATACAGATGACCTCTCTCCCGGATGCGAGAGGGAACCGCGACTCGGCGAGGAGTTCTTCACCCTCGTGAGGGAGCATGCGGTAGTCGTCGTCTCCGGGATCGTTTCGGGCCAGGATACTGTCTGCAAGCGTGGGGCGTCTCTTGCCGAAGAGCGCTTTCCCGTGGGCAAACCCGCCTTTCCCGATGACGTCTTCCGCCCGGATGCCTGTGTATCGCTCCATGCCGCCGTTCCAGACGATCACCCGGCCTGCACAGTCGAGGACCAGGGCCGGTTGCTCCAGGTTGTTGAGGATGCTCATGGATACCTTGCTGTGGTTCGTGGATTCGCTGGCCTGTTTCTGGTTTATCTTCACATGCATCACCCGGGAACGGCTCTCGCCCCCATAAGCCTGCCAGACGATCCCCCGGGATCACCGGGAGACATCCTGCGCTGGCAGGTACCGCGCCAGGTATTAATTACTGCCCCCGGCCCCGGGCGTACCCCTTCTTTGCAGCGGCCGCCGGAACGGCCGGTAAAGACAGGGGCTGCCCCGGTGGTCGGAACAAACGCGCTGGAAAGAGTTTCGGGGAGCCTCGGTTAAAAGAGTGTCTATTTATTCTCTCTGAATTATACTTTCTGCAAAATGAGGTATTTATGCCTTGCCAGATCGCTCCGAAGCAGTCTGGGGCCTATTGCTGCAATAACCCTATTTAACAATCTCTCATGAACATCAGGCTCTCGAAGAAGCCCCATTCTCGCAAGGTTCAGAAACGCGTGAGGCGACAGGACGCACCATTGAAGTAACTTAATATTTGAGTATTTGCAGATTATAGGTGATGTTCGGACGGTATATGGGCTCTTTTCACCGCGAATGCGGCGATATTATGGTAGAAATAGAGCAGGTTAACGGCCTCCAGACCTACCGGCGCAGGTGCGGGGACCAGACGTTCGAGCGGATCCTGGTCTCGAAGACGGGCGAGGTTATCATCAACCCTGTGGAGCCGGTCAACCTCCCCAAAAGGATTACGGACCGTCTCCAGATAGAGTTCACCCCGATGGTCATCGAGCCCGGCGCCACCCAGACGGTCTACCTGAAGTTTCCCCTGGAGATCGGGGTGCTTCTCGATTCCGCGAAGGACATCGAGGTGCTGGATGTCTTTGCCGCCGACAGCCAGAAGTACACCCTCTACGGCTCGCCGACGACCGGGCTCATCGCCCGGTATCACCGGAGTGAGGTCTACCCGGAGAGCCCGTCCGTCGATTGCTTCCGCGAGGGCGTGATGGAACTCTCCATCACCAACGCCTCCCACGAGTGGGTAGAGGTCTCACAGGTCGTCTTAAACAGCACCGATATGAAGATCTACTACGGCGACTTCGCAGCGGTCATTGCCACGATAAATATTCTCAGCCCCACCCTGGCGGAGACGGCCTTCATCGACGCGCCGCTCCGGCCGGGCATGGTGAAGTCCGTCGAGCTCTACACGGCCCGCAAGATCCCGGTGCTCAACCGCGGCTACCTGATGGAGTGGGGATTCTCATGATCTCCAACGTGACCGAACTCTTCGGGATGTCCATCGGCATCGGGGATATCACCGTCGAGCGTTTCCTCTACTTCATCCTCATCATCGCCATCGGCGTCACCGTCGCGAAGGTCGTCTCGACGAACGTCCGGCGGGCCCTCACGAACCGGCTGCCGAAGAGCGAGCGCGAGCTGCTGACGAAACTGGTCTACTACGTCATCATCATCTGGGCGTTCGTCTTCGCCCTCCCGCAGCTCAACTTCGACCTCTCCGGCCTCCTAGTGGCCGGGGGGATCGCCGGTCTCGTCATCGGTTTTGCGAGCCAGAGCGTCGTCTCGAACCTGATCTCCGGCCTCTTCCTGATGTTCGAGCGCCCGATCAAGATAGGGGACAACATCAACGTATCGGGCGTCACTGGCAGCGTCGAGGATATCCGTGTCCTCTCGACCGTCGTCAAGACCTATGACGGGATCTATACCCGGATCCCGAACGAGAAGGTCTTCACCTCGAACATCACGAACTACGTCCAGCACGCCGCCCGGAGGTTCGAGTACGAGATCGTCATCCGGTACGAGGACGATGCGGGGGAGGCGATCCGGATCGCGAAGAAGGTCATTGCGGCCCATCCCTTCGCGCTGAAGAACCCGGCCCCCTCGATCTACGTCGACAGCCTCGGTGAGAATGGGGTCAAACTGATGGTTCGTATCTGGGCGCCGGCCCGGGAATGGTGGGATGTCAGGACGGAGCTTCTGTGGAAGATCAAGCAGGCACTCGAAGCGAACGGCATCAAGGTGCCCCCCCCGCGGCGCAACGTCTGGTTCCCCAACGGGCTTGGGGTGCAGAACCGGGCTGCCGAAGAGAGCGAGAAAGACAGATAACCTCTTTTTTAGATCCGGTGCACCTTCCCCGCCCCGCCCGGCCGGAAGGAGGCCGGGTATCGCCCCGCGAGTTCTGCAATTATATCGGTGCAGTGGGATGCGGAGAGGTACGCCACCCCGGCGAGGGCCTCGGCGTCTTCGCCGGTGACGCCCCATACCAGTCCATGATCCGGCTGATGTGGGGGTGGGCGCACCCGGTGACGACCGGGTAGCCGGGCGGGCCGGTCACCGCGACCGCGCAGTTATCTCCGTCCGGCCGCGGATGATCCGGCCCCGGATCAGCGAGAGCGTCTCTCCGGAGAAGGCGTCGTGGACGGTTGACCTCCATCGAGGGGGTTGCCGCGAGGCCGCCGATATGGTCGTGGGAGAGGACGAGGTGCCGGATGGACGCCGGGTCGATGCCGGGCGCCTGCATGTTTGCAAGGAGGATCTCGCCGCGATCCCCGATATCGAAGAGCAGCCCTGCCTCTTTTACTAGGCAAGGGGTTGGGCCCGGGGTTCGGAGCACCCCGGAGATGCAAACGGAAAAAAAGGGGAATCAGGAGATGACGTAGGAGATGGAGACGCTTGCGGTCACGTCGATCTCGCCGACTTCGAGCGGGGTCGGGACGGCGCTGCCCGCCGCCTTCTCCATGCCCATGAGACGGGTGTCGTAGGCCAGGGGCACGTAGTTGTTCCCGACGGTGACCTCTTTGACGTCGACGATCGTCTTGCCGAGGGCAGCGGCGACCACGTTCGCGTCGCCCCGCGCCTGCGCAACCGCGGCGTTCAGGGCCTGGGAGCGGAACTCAAGCTGCTTTGCTTCGCTCAGGGTGAACGCGAACCGGTCGACCCGGTTTGCACCGCTCGCGACGGCAAGGTCGACGATCTCGCCGGCGCGGTCCACGTCGTTCAGCGTGACCTCAACGGTGTTGATGACGCGGTAGAACTGGATCCTCAGGTCGGGGGTCCTCCCGTCGTCGGCGAGGGGCCGGTAGTTGTTCTCGGCCACCGGGTAGATGTTGTAGGAGGCGGTCCGGATGTTGTTCTCCGGGATGCCGGCGTTCTTGAGGGCATTGATCACGGCGTCCATCCGCCGGGCGTTCTCCTGCTGTGCCGTCTTGACGTCGGCGTGCTCGGTCTCGACCGCAAAGACGATGACGGCCTGGTCGGGCGTGGTCGTCACTTTGCCGGTGCCGGAGACGTGGATCAGTTTGTCTTTGGACTCCTCGGGAAGCTGTGCGGTGACGTTCCCGACCACCGCAGCGCAGAGGATCATCAGGGCGATCCCCAGAAGTGCTGTCTTTCCTCGCATAGGTATCATTCATCTCTTGATTCGGGGAAAATAAATATCTTGCTTTAATTACGAGAATTTTCGTAGCTTTACTCGCCCGAATCTCGAAAAGAGGCATTTATCTCCGGAATATCGGTTCTCCTCACTCCTCGCCGCTCTCCTGCAGCCACCCGGCCGCGGCCACCAGGCGGGCGATCAGGACGGCGACATAGAGGGTCCCGCTCACGGTCTCGAGCAGGGCGAGCGACCGGGCCTGGTCGGTGAGCGGCGTGATGTCGCCGTAGCCCAGCGTCGCAAGGGTGACGAAGCTGAAGTAGATGAACGCGGGGAAGGTGAAGGCGGCGTCCGGCTGGCTGCTCGCGAATGATCCCGGGGTGATCGTCTCGACGAGGTTGTAGGCGGTCGCCCAGGTGAGGCCCATGAGGAAGTAGACGGAGACCGCCCCGGAGATGGTGTCGGAGGTGACCCGGCGTGCGCTGACGACCCGCTTGAGGCAGATGAGTGCGGTGAAGGTGTAGAAGAGGACCGAGAAGAAGTCTCCGGCGATGCTGAGCGCGGGAGCGCCGGTGAAGACGTGGAGCCAGCCGAGGCCGAAGGCGGGGATCGCGAGGAGGGCGGCGATCACGACCTGCCGCCGCCGGTCGCTCACGGCGTAGACCCCGGTGATCAGGACAAACGATGTGAGCACCCTCAACGCGGCCGGGCCGGTCGGGCCTGCGGCCACGTACGGGTAGACGACGAGCAGGAGGATGAGCGACGCGAGCAGGTAGTGAAACTGCCTGGTCCTGGCGAGAAACCTCTTCACGCTCCCGCGTTGCCGGCGTCCCTCATCAGGGTTTCGATCGCATCGAGCACCTCCCCGGCGGACCGGTAACGGTCGGCGGGATCTTTTGCGAGGCACCGGAGGATGACCGCATCGAGCCCGGCAAGGGCCGGGTCGATGGCGGACGGCGGGACCGGTTCCGCGTCGAGGACCGCTCCGGCCATCCCGGCGATCCCCTCGCCGGCATGGGGCGGCTTTCCCGTCACCATCTCGTAGAGGACGGCGCCGAGCTGGTAGATGTCGGTCGCGGGCCCCGCCCGCCCGAACCGCTCCGGGGCGATCTGTTCGGGGGCCGCGTAGGCGAGAGTGAACCCGGCGGCCGCGGTCTCGCGGGTCTCGGCCGGCCTCGTGCTCATGCCCCAGTCGGCGATCTTCGGTGTCCCGTCATCGGCAAGCAGGATGTTGCCAGGCTTGATGTCCCGGTGGACGATCCCCCGCCCGTGGGCGTAGGCGAGCCCGGCGGCGATCCCCGCGGCGATACGGAGGGCATCCGCCGGGGGGAGGGGTCTGTCGAGGTCCGCGAGGTTCCGGGGCAGGTACTCCATCTCGACGAACGGCACCGGGAGGATGTTGACCGAGTGGACCCGGACGATGTTCTCGTGGAGAAGGTCCTCCTGGAACCGCATCTCCCGCATGAAGGTCTTCCCGGTCGCCTCGTCGTAGGAGACCGGGATCTTCACCGCCACGGCCCTGCCGTCGTCGCGCCGGACCGCGGAGAAGACCTGGCCGAGCCCGCCTCTCCCGACGAAGGCGACCCGGTCGTACCGTCCGGCAAGCTCCGCCGGGAACCCCGGCGGGTGGAGGGGCAGCATCGTCCGGTTGGCGTCGGCAGGGACGGTTGCCGCCGCCTCTTCCCGCGGCCTCTTCGAGTACATGCCGAGCGCGGCGCCGACGCCGACCAGGAGGAGGGCGAGGAGGATCCCGGTCCAGGGGGAGTTGTCCGGCTCCGCTATGGTCTCTGTCGGCACCGGGGTGGCGGTCGCTTCCGGCGACGGAAGGGCGGTCGGGGTTGCCGCCGGCGTGACGGTCGCTTCCGGCGTGGTGCCGCCCTTGCCGTTGTTCGGCTTCTTTCCGGTTGCCTCGAGCGCCTTCTCGGAGGGATTTGCGTGGTCCGGGGGCGCGCCGGCTACCGCGGGTGCGAGCGCGGCGAGGAGGAGGGCGGCGACGAGGAAGAGGGCCGCCGCCCGTTCAGGCCGCATCCGGCGGTCGCACCCCCCCGGCCAGGACGAAGACGAGGGTCGCCCCCGGTGCGCCCTTCGCCAGTTCGACGAGGTCGCCGTCACGGAGTTCCCGCCGCGTCCCCCGCCCGATCTCGTTCCCGTTCACGAAGGTCCCGCCCGTGCTCCCGCAGTCCTCGATGAGCCAGGCCCCCTGCCGCCGGGTGAGCCGGGCATGGGGCCGTGAGACCCGGGTGACCGCCGCGTACTCCTCACCGAGCACGATCTCCTGCCCCGGCCGGGGGGGTGCGTCCGGGTCGGCCCGGCCCAGGGCGACGCTCTCCTCCGCGATGGGGAAGACCTTCCCGTCGTCCGCCCCCCCGAGGAGGATGAGGACCGGGCCCCGGCCGGCAAACTCGCCCGAGAACGCCTCCCGGACACCGGCAAGTTTCTGTGCGAGCACGGCGTCCGTGAGCGTCAGGTTCAGGTTCGCAAAGAGCCCCAGGCTCCGCGTGATCGCCTCAAGCCCTCCCGGCACGAGCGAGTACTTCCAGACCGGGTGGACCCCTTTTGCGGACGGCCGCGAGAGGCCGGCTTCTTTCCGGACGACCCCGATGCTCATCAGTTTGTCGAGATGCTTCTTGGTGTTCTCGTAGCTCGTCTCGATCTCGTAGGAGATCTGCCGGACCTCCTTGGGCTTTCGTTCGATCACCTTCAGGATCTTCAAGCGCGTGCTGCTGCTCAGCACGTCCAGGTATTCGGAGAGCTCCTGTAAGTCGTCGGTGCCGGTGCCGAGGATCAGTGTCCTTGCGTCGTCGTCGTGAGTCGTGGTCTCTCCTCCCGTCCTCTATTGCTGTATGGTTTCGCGAGACCGCAAAAGAAGGTTGTGCACCGGGACGGGGCGGCAGACACCGCGGAAACATGCCGATCCGGACCTGGATCATGTTTATACCGGAGGCCGATCAGGAGGGGGGCATGCTTGGCGATATCGAGTCCGTGCAGCAGCGGGCCGTGATGGTGGAGATCGAGGAGATGATCCAGTCGACTCCCGACCATGCCGATATCCGGGAGGCGCTCGCCTCACTCGACTTCGTGCCGGAGCGGGACAACACCGATGTGGCGATCTGGGTGCATCCGGGCCTGCGGATCTTCGTCCTGCTCCAGATGAACATCGGGGGCGGCTACGCGGGCTACAGGGTCGGGGCCTACGAGGACCTCGAAGGCGGCGAGGGAGAGTTTATCGGCTACAACGCCCGGTGACGCCTTCCCCCTCGCCCGCGGGTCAGGTTTATCCCGGTAGAGCGCGGTAAGGCTCCCCTATGAAGAGACAGGTACTGGTCGACCGTGATGAGCAGGAGGTCATGATGGGCCGGGTCCGGGAGGCGATCGCCGGCGGCGGGACCTACGACGAGATCCGGCAGCGTCTCGAGGGTCTCGGCTTCCGGGCGAAGGAGGACAACCCCGCGCTTGCCCTCTGGGAGAACCCCGAGCACGAACTCTTTGTGATGATCCATATGGACGCCGGGGCCGGGAAGGTGCGCGAGTACGATGTGAGGACGTTTGAGGAGACGGAAGGCTATGAGTGATCCCGTTTCCCGGGCGGGCCTACGAAGAGCCCGATGTAGCCCCCGATGAGCGCGATGATGAAGACGATGACGTAGACCGGGAGCGTGAGCCACCCTTTAAAGAGGTCGAAGAACGCGTTGCCGGTGATCTCGCCGACGAGGATGAGGAGCCGGAGGATGAAGATGACGAGGAAGACGGCGCCGAGCGCACCGAAGACCGGGCCGGGCAGGTTGAGCGGGAGGGTGAGAGCGCCGAAGAGGTCGCCGATGAGGAAGAGGACCGTGATCAGGACGAGCAGGCCGAGGTTGGCGTTGAGGAACGCGACGACCTGGACGAAGACCGGGGACTGGACGTAGGCGCCGGCGAGGAGGTTCAAGACGGCGAGGAGGATCAGGAAGAAGATGAACCCGCCTATCCGCGATATGAGTATGCCCGCGATCGACTCCCTCTTCCGTCCGCCCATACGATGCTTCTCCACTGAGGTGAAAGCGCTCCACCTTTATGGAGCTGCCGCCCGCTCCGTCACCCGGGTCTGCGCCTGCTCGCGGACGAACGAGAGGAGGTAGTAGGGCCCCCCGGCGCCCCGGCCCGTCGACCCGCTCGCCTTCCAGCCCCCGAAGGGCTGGGCGCCCGGCCAGGCTCCCGTCGTCGCCCCGCCGCGCCGGTTGGCGTAGACGACCCCGAACCGGATCCCCTCGAAGAACGTCTCGATCTCCGCCGGGTCTTCGGCGAAGATCCCGGCCGTCAGGCCGTAGTCCGTCGCGTTTGCGAGCGCGAGCGCCTCGTCGAGTTCCTCGAACGTCCCGACGAGGAGGACCGGGACGAAGAGTTCGTCACGGAAGAGGCGGTGGTCGTGCGCAAGCCCGGCGATGACCGTGGGCCGGACGTAGCCGCCTCCCCGGACCGTCCCGCCCGCGACGAGCCTCCCGCCGTCGCGGAGCGCCTCCTCGACCGCCTTCCGGTAGGTCAGCCGTGCGTCGTCGTCGATCAGGGGGCCGAACGCCACCTCCCGCCGCCGGGGGTCGCCGACCTCCATCTTCTCCGTCCTCTTCCGGAGCGCCTCACAGAACCGCTCCGCGACCGGCGACTGGACGTAGACCCTCGATGCGGCGCTGCACTTCTGCCCCGCAAACCCGAAGGCCGCCCGGGCCACCCCCTCGGCCGCCTTCTCGATATCCGCGCTTGCGGTGACGATCACCGGGTTCTTGCTCCCCAGTTCCAGCACCAGCGGCCGGTGGTAGGGCTGCACCGCGGCCGCCTGCCGCGCAAGCCACGTCCCGACGGCCCGCGACCCGGTGAACGCTATCCCGGCGACGTCGGGGTGGGCGACCACGGCCTCGCCGAAGGGGCCGCCGGGCCCGGTCACCAGGTTGAGGGCGCCCGCCGGGACGCCGGCAGCCGCAAAGAGCCGGTAGAGGGTCACCCCGGTGAGCGGGGTCTTGCTCGTCGGCTTGAAGACGACCGTGTTCCCCGTGAGGAGGGCGCCCGTGATCATCCCGGCCGCAAGCGCTATCGGGAAGTTGAAGGGCGATATGACCGCCCAGACGCCGTAAGGGCGCATGACGCTCCGGCACTCCTCGCCGGGGGCCGATGAGTTCATGACGGTCGTGTAACCGTTGTTCTGCTCATAGACGTCGCAGTAGTAGCGAAGCATGGCGGCCGCCTCCCCGACCTCCGCGAGCGCCTCGTAGCGGGTCTTCCCCGCCTCGTAGGTCAGGAGGGCGGCGAGTTTGAAGAGACGATCCTCGATGGCGTCGGCCGTCTTCCTGGCGATCCCGGCCCGCTCCCGCCAGTCCCGCCGGGACCAGGCGGGAAACGCCTCGCCTGCCGCGGCGACCGCCTCGCGGACGTGCTCCTCTCCCCCCTCGGCAAAGGTGCCGAGCAGGACCGCCGGGTCGATCGGCGACCTGACCTCAAACTCCCCGGACGCCCGGACCTCCCGGCCGCCGATGTACATCGGGTGGCTCTTCCCGAACTCGCGCTCGATTGCGAGCAGGGCGGCCTCATACTCGCCGTGCAGGCCCTCGTCCGACTCGATGGAGACGTAGGTTACTCCTGTCTGCATATCTTCATCCCTCCTTCAGAACCCTTCCATGGCCCGGTCCAGGATCGCGACCGCCGTATCGATCTCCTCCTCGCTCACGATCAGGGGCGGGCAGAACCGGATCACCGACTCCCCCGCGGGGAGGAGGACGAGGCCGCGCTCGAACGCCCGCCGGAGGATGATCCTCTGCTCGTCCCGCGCCGGCTCCTTCGTCGACCGGTCCCGGACCAGTTCCATCCCGACCATGAGGCCGAGGCCGCGGACGTCGCCGACGATCGGGTGCCGCCCTGCAAGTTCGCGCAGGCGCGCCGTCAGGTACCCGCCCGCGGCCGTCACCCGGTCACCGAGCCCCTCCTCGCGGAGGAGGCCCATCACGGCGAGGGCTGCGGCGCAGGCCAGGTTGTTGCCGCCGAACGTGCTCGCGTGCGAGCCCGGCGGCCAGTCCATGACCTCGCCCGACGCGACGGTGACGCCGAACGGCAGCCCCCCGCCGAGCGCTTTTCCCAGGCAGACGATGTCGGGGGTGACGCCGGCGTGCTCGGCGGCGAGGAACCGCCCGGTCCGGAAGCACCCCGCCTGCACCTCGTCCGCCACGAGGAGGATCCCGTGCTCGTCGCAGAGGCGCCGCAGCCGGGGGAGGAACCCCGGCGGCGGGACGACGTAGCCCCCTTCCCCCAGCACGGGCTCGACGACGATCGCGGCGACCTCGTCGGGCGCGACCTCGTCGGCAAAGACCGTCTCCTCGAGATATGCCACGACGGCGGCGTCGCAAGTAGCGGGGTCCCCGCCGAACGGGCGGTAGGGGTCCGGGTAGGGGACGTGGATCGCCGGGAGGAACGGGCCGAACGAGCGGCGCTGGACCACCTTCCCGGCCGTGAGGCTGAGGGCCCCGTAGGTCCGGCCATGGAACCCGCGGTGGAACGCTATGAAGTGGTTCCTGCCCGAATGGTACCGGGCGAGTTTCATCGCCGCCTCGACGCTCTCCGCCCCGGAGTTCGAGAAGTAGACCCGGTCGAGCCCGCCGGGGAGGAACCCGACAACCTCTTCGGCGCACCGGACCGGGACCCCGGAGCAGAAGTCCATGAACGCCCCGTGCGAGAGGTACCCCGCCTGCTCCCGGATGGCGGCGACGACCTCCGGGGGGTTCCAGCCCATGTTCATCACGGCGATCCCGGCCGTGAAGTCGAGGTAGCGGTTCCCGTCGACGTCCCAGAGGTTCATGCCGGCACCCCTCTCCAGCACGAGGGGATACTCCCGCGCCGCCGACGGGGAGATGACGCCAGCGTCCCGGCGGAGGATCTCGCGGCCCCTCTCGCCCGGCGGCCCGGCCCGGATCAGGGGTTCCATGCCCCTCCCCTGTCCCGGCCGGTAATAAAGGCAACCCTGCGGGATAACCGCAACGTTCAAGTAGCCCCCGGCGGTGAGTACTCCCTGGAGATCGTGAAGTTCGCAACCCTCGCTTCCTGTTTTGAGCGGCCCGGGGCAACGCCGTCCCGGAACGATATCGCCCTTCTTGCACGGCTGCCCGGCGCGGCGCCGGCGGCGGGGAGTGTGAGAGGATGGCGGTGACGAACCTCGAGGTCGCGGCGGCCTTCTACGAGGTCGCGGACCTCCTCGAGATCAAGGGCGTCCCCTTCAAGCCGCAGGCCTACCGGCGGGCGGCCCTGGCGATCGAGGCTCTTCCGGAGGATATCGCCGACGTCCTCGCGGAGGACCGGCTCGACGAGATCCCCGGCGTGGGGAAGGGGATCGCCGGGAAGATCCGGGAGTTCGTCGAGACCGGGAACCTCGCTCTCCTCTCCTCCCTCCGCGAGGAGGTCCCGGAGGGGGTGCAGCACCTGACCCGGCTCGAGGGGATCGGGCCGAAGAAGGCCGCCGTCCTCGCGCGTGACCTCGGCATCCGGACCGTCGCCGACCTGGAGGCGGCGGCAGAGGCCGGCCGGATCCGCGACCTGCCTGGCTTCGGGGAGAAGACCGAGCAGAATATCCTTGCAAGCATCCGGGTCAGCCGGATGGCGAAGGGGCGCTACCTCCTCGGCCGCATCCTCCCGGTCGCCCGCGATATCGAGGCGCGGCTCCTCTCCCTCCCCTCCGTCGGCCAGGTGAGCCTCGCGGGCTCGATCCGGCGGCGGAAGGAGACGATCGGGGACGTCGATATCCTGGCGACCTCCTCCCGGCCCGAGGAGGTGATGGAGACGTTTGCCACCCTTCCGGGGGTCGAGCGGGTCCTCGTCAGAGGGCCGACGAAGACCTCGGTCGTCCTCGCGACCGGCGTCCAGGTCGATCTGAGGGTCGTGGAGGAGGGGCATTTCGGGGCCGCGCTCCAGTACTTCACCGGGTCAAAGGAGCACAACATCGCGATACGGAGACTCGCGATCGCCCGGAACTGGCGGTTGAACGAGTACGGGCTCGTGGACCTTGCGACCGGCCGGACAATCGCGGGCGAAGACGAGGCCGGGATCTACCGGGCGCTCGACCTCGCCTGGATCGAGCCGGAACTCCGGGAGGACCGGGGAGAGTTCGAGGCCGCCCGGACCGGGACGCTGCCCGACCTCGTCGGCTACGGCGACGTCCGGGGCGACCTCCACGTCCACACCCGCTGGAGCGAAGGCACCCACTCCATCGGGGAGATGGCGGAGGCGGCGCGGACGCTCGGTTACGAGTACATCGCCATCTGCGACCATGCCGAGGCCCTTCATATCGCCCGCGGCCTCTCCCCCGAACGCCTGGCCGACCAGGCCCGCGAGATCGAGCATATCAACCGTGAGGCCGACGACGGGTTTGTCGTCCTTGCCGGGACGGAGTGCAACATCGACCTCGACGGGAACCTCGACTTCCCCGACCGCGTCCTCGCCGACCTCGACGTCGTCGTCGCGAGCGTCCACTCCGGGTTCAAGCAGACCGAGCGGGAGATGACGGAGCGGGTCATCGCGGCGATGGAAAACGAGCACGTCGATATCATCGGCCACCCGACGGGCCGGATCCTCCTCTCCCGCGAGCCCTACCGGATCGATCTTGCCGCCGTCTTCGATGCCGCGGCGGCGCTCGGCGTCCTCCTCGAGATCAACGCCTACCCCGGCAGGCTGGACCTCTCCGACACCAACGCCCGTTCGGCCCGCGATCACGGCGTCTCCTTCTCGCTCGGCTCGGACGCCCACAACCGTGAGAGCCTCCGGCAGATGGAGTTCGGTATCGCGACTGCCCGGCGGGGCTGGCTCACGGCCGGGGCGATCGCGAACACCCGCCCCCTCGATGAACTCCGGCGGTTCCTCCGGTGAAAAAGAGTCGACCCGGGGGTCACCCGGCCGCCTGCTTCTGCGCCGCGCCGACGATGTCCACGAGCCGGATATCGAACGTCAGCGGCTGCCCGGCGAGGGGGTGGTTCGCGTCGAGCGTCACGGCCGACTCCGAGACCTCGCTGACCGTGACGATGGCCGCCCTCCCGTCCGGCTGCTGCACCTGGAGGTGCTGGCCCGGTTCGGGCTCGATATCCTCGGGGAACTGCCCCCGGTCGATCGTCAGCATCATGTCGTCGCGCCGCTGGCCGTAGGCCTCCTCGGGCCGGATGGTCGCGGTCTTCGTCTCTCCCGGCTCCATGCCGACGATGGCCTGCTCGAACCCGGGAATGATCTGCCCGCTGCCGATGGTGAACTCCAGGGGAGAACTCTCATCGGAGGAGTCAAAGACCGTGCCGTCCTCGAGTTTCCCGGTATACTGCACCCTGACGGTATCGCCTTCTTTTGCCTGCACCATACTGCTTCACCGGCGGGGTGGTGATCGCCGGTTCCTATTTATGAGTGCCGGTCGGCCCTCACCGGCCGTTCCGGTGGACGGCGTGGAGGACGCCCATCACGCCCAGCGCGTCGTAGCCGGGAGTCCGGTCGATCGTAAAATCATAGTGTTCCCCGATATAGTCGAGGAGTGCACGGTTCACCGGCCCCCCGATCGGGGGGGTGTGGAGCTCCATCTCGAGCCGCCGCACCCCGTCGAGGTCTTCGGGCCGGATCGTCCACTCGGCCCCCTCGCAGTCGCACTTCAGGAAGTCGCACCCCCCGATCATCCCGGCAAACGCGGCAAGGCTCCGGGTCGTCACGGTGACGCTCCCTCCGCCCCAGTCGATCCGCTGCCGCCTCCCGTCGCCGAGCGCTCCGGCAACCACCAGGACACCGGCGCCGTTCGCCCGGACGTTCTCGCGGAGGGCCTCCGTGAGGACCGGTTCGACGGCAAGGACCCGCCGGGCCAGCCGGGCCGCCCGGATGCAGAACGCCCCCACGTTCGCCCCGATGTCGAGGACGATGTCGTCCGGCCGGATGTCGTCGAAGTGGTACTCGCCGACGACATAGACGGCGTCGGAGCCGGGAGGCATCCTCCTGAAGGTGACGCCGTCGGCGGTGGTGACCAATGGTGCATCGTCCTGGTACATCGCGCTCTCTAGCGTTTGGCTTCCGGCATATATGGACGTTCCTCCCGGCGTTGTGAGCCGCGCTCCGCCGTAACGGGGCCCCCGCGCTCTCCCGCCCGGGGCCGCCCGGAAGGCCCCGATTCATTCCCCTTTATTAACTCTTTTTGCATCTTCTCTTCCTGCGCTGGTTGGCGGTGCTCTCTTTTAATCACTAATCCGCTGTGTTAATGGGGAACGGGCCCCTAATTATTAATATAATATCATCGATATATTTATAATGCCCGCATGCCGATGCTGTATCGTAGTACGTCTCTACACAATCATCGAGAGGAGATCTGCGATGGCCTACATGGACGGAATAACCTGCATCTGCGACAACGGCCGGACACTTGAGGACCACCGGCCCATCGTCGGCGACGATATCATCTCCGGGATCTACCGCAAGGCGGCGGCGCTCCAGGGGAAGCGTGTCCTCCACGTGAACTCGACCTACCAGAGCGGCGGCGTTGCGGAGATGATCCTCTCGCTGGTTCCGCTCATGAACGACGTCGGGATCAAGACCCAGTGGAATATCCTGACCGGCGAGGGCGATTTCTTCACGATCACGAAGAACTTCCACAACGCCCTCCAGGGACAGCCGATAGCCTTCTCGGAGACAGAGAAAGGCCTCTACCTGCAGACGAACGAGTGCTTCTCCGGGCAGATGTCGATCGACCACGATCTCGTGGTCGTCCACGACCCGCAGCCCCTGCCCCTGATCCGGTTCTACAGAAAGACCCAGCCCTGGGTCTGGCGGTGCCACGTCGACCTCTCGAACCCCGACCCCGCTCTCTGGGAGTTCCTCAAGGGCTTCGTCCTCGACTACGACCGGATGGTCATCTCCCACGACCAGTACCGGCGGGCGGGGATGCCGATGGAGCAGTGGATCTGCCGGCCGGCGATCGACCCGCTCTCGGAGAAGAACCGCGACCTCTCGGAGGCCGAGATCGACGGCCTGCTCGCAAAATACAATGTGCCGATCGACAAGCCGCTGATCACCCAGATCTCGCGCTTCGACAAATGGAAGGACCCCGAAGGCGTCGTCGACGTCTTCATCGAGGTCAAAAAGCACGTCGACTGCCGGCTGATCCTCTGCGGGAGCATGGCCCCCGACGACCCCGAAGGCTGGGAGATCTACCGGCGGGTCGAGGAGAAGGCGCGGCCCTATATCGAGACCGGCGACGTCATCCTGATCACCGCTGAAGACCACCTGCTGGTCAACGCCCTGCAGCGGGTCTCCTGCGTCATCCTCCAGAAGTCGCTCAGAGAGGGCTTCGGCCTGACCGTCACCGAGGGGCTCTGGAAGGGCAGGCCGGTCATCGCCTCCCGTGTCGGCGGGATCCCGCTCCAGATCGAGGACGGCGAGACCGGGTTCCTCCTCGACCCGACCGACACGGACGGGTTCGCCTGGAGGATCCGGCAGGTGCTCGAGAACCCCGAACTCGGCGAGCGGCTCGGTCGGGCCGGCAAGGAGCACGTCCGTAAGCACTTCCTGATCACCAGGCTCCTCACGGACTACCTGGACATGCTCAACGCCGAACTCGTCGGCGGAAATACCTGAGAAGAGATTCTCGCTTTTTATCGGAGGGCGGCCGGGGGCGGGATCTCCGCGGCCGCCCTCCGTTCTGGTGCCCGGCAGAATATCGCCCGACGCCGGGCACCCGTCTCCCGGCTCTGCTGGTTGGCAGGGGGGTTCAGATGGCCGACTGAACCCGGGCACAGGCACACATTATTGTTGCGGGTCAAAGGGCAGTATTGGATGTTTTCGATGGCGATGAGACTTCAGAAGATTCAGAGGCTCTACCGGACCAGTTGACGCAACCACCCCCTCACGATGACAGGATACGCGTCAGCCCATATAACTCTTTCTCCCGGCCTGAGGGGGCCGGCCGCCACGGGCCACCCCGCCGCACCTCCGGGCCGGCGTGATCTTCTCCCGCCGCCCGCGGTAGAAATGGCCGGGGTTTCATGAAAAATAGTTCGGGATGAATGGCGCGGTGCGCCGTTACCGTCCGCCCCGGGGCATGCTGCTGCCCGGTGCTCCGGCGACCACGATCGGGTCTATCAGCCTGACTCCCGCGATCGTCTTGCCTTTCATCCGCTCGATGACCACCTCGACGGCTTCGGGCGGCACCTCGACGGTGGAATACTTATCGTAGATGTTGATCGCGCCGATGGACCTTCCCGGAACCCCGGTCTCGCCGGCAAGCGCCCCGACGATGTCTTTCGGGCGGATCCGGTGCTCCCGGCCGAGCGGGATCTCAAGGACCGCCGGTCCCCCGGTCTCGAGGTCCTGCGGCAGGCCTGCGCCCCGGTCGCCGGGGACGTTCGCGCCGAGCTGCATCTTCAGGAGGGCTGCTGCGACCTCAAGCGAGGTGTAGTCTTCGGCCACGATCTGCTCGACCAGGTTCACGTAGCGGTCGAGCCCGCCTTCCTCGATGATCTGTCCCACGCGGTCGATCATCCGCCGGGTCCGGCTCTCCTCGACGTCTCCCTGGGTCGGGAGAGGGATCCGGCCGATCCGGATCCGGGTGTAGTCCTGGATCGTCCGGAGCTTGAAGTACTCTTTCGGGCCCACGAACGTGATGGCACGCCCGGTCCTCCCGGCCCGGGCCGTCCGGCCGATGCGGTGGATGTAGTACTCGATGTCCTGCGGGACGTCGTAGTTGATGACCAGGTCGACGTCCTCGACGTCGATCCCGCGGGCGGCAACGTCCGTTGCCACCAGGATATCGATCGTTCCCGCCCGGAACTTCGCCATCACGCGGTCGCGGAGGGTCTGTTTCATGTCCCCGTGGAGGCCTTCGGCGAAGTAGCCGCGGGCCTGGAGGTGGGTGGTCAGGTCGTCGACGCCCTGCTTGGTGTTCGAGAAGACCAGGGTCAGGTCGGGGTCGTACATGTCAAGCAGCCTTGAGAGAACCTCGAACTTGTCCCGGTAGCGCACCTCAAGGTAGAGCTGCTCGATCTGCGGGACGGTCACCTCGCGGCGTGCGACCGATATGAACTCGGGGTTCTTCTGGAACCGCTTCGTGATCTCGAGGATGGGCTTTGGGAGCGTCGCCGAGAAGAGGACGGTCTGCCGCTCGTCGGGAGTCTCTTCGAGGATCTTCTCGATATCCTCGCGGAACCCCATATCGAGCATCTGGTCCGCTTCGTCGAGGACGACGAGACCCACCCGGGCAAACGAGAGCGTGCCCCGGTCGAGGTGGTCGAGCACCCGGCCGGGCGTCCCGACGACGATCTGGACCCCGCGCTCGAGACCCTTGAACTGCCGGTCGATCGGCTGGCCGCCGTAGATCGGGAGGATGTTGATGCCCTTGTGGTATTTTGCCAGGCGGACGAACTCCTCGGCGGTCTGGATGGCGAGCTCGCGGGTGGGTGAGAGGACGAGGACCTGGGTTGCCCGGCTGTCGGGGTCGACCCGCTCGATCGCCGGGACGGCGAACGCCGCCGTCTTGCCCGTCCCCGTCTGGGCCTGTCCTGTCACGTCGCGTCCTTCGAGTATCACGGGTATTGTGCTGGTCTGGATGGGCGTGGGCTCTTCAAAGCCCATATCTTCTATTGCCCGGAGTGTCTTTTGCGAGATATTGAAGTTCTGGAAGGTGGTACCGTTCTCCATTCATCCACTTCTTGGTGCTGATACGTCTTTATATGTCGCATGGCGGTACGGCCGGAGAATGTATATCCGTCCGGCGGGCGAACCTGCAGGGATGACCGTCCGGCAACCCCTCCCGGCCGCGGGCGTTCGGGATCTCTACCTCCGCTACGCCGCGGGCCGCCCGGACCTTGACGGGGTCCTCCTGCCCGGCCTCCTCCCCCACGACGCCTGCGGGGCCGCGCCGCCGCCCCGCGTGAAGGTGCTCTTCGTCGCCGAGTCCCCGCCCTGGGCCGCCGCCGGCGGAAGGGAGGTCGCCGCGCCTGCCGACTGCAGTGACCCCGGCTACCCCTACTTCTGGAACGACCGCTACGTTGCCGGACCCCGCCGGGGACCGCTCGCCGGCGGGCTCGCGGAGAACCTCTTTGGCCTGCTGGGCCTTGAAGGCCGGTCGCGCCGGGAGAACCTCGACCTCTTCGTCGGCCGGGGCTGCTATCTCGTCGACACCGTCCGGTGCGTCTTCCGCAAGAACCGGAAGGCGGCGATCCCTCCCGACCTCATCCGGCTGAGCGCCCGGGAGGTCCTCGCCCCGGAACTTGCCGCCCTTGGCCCGGAGTACGTCGTCGCCCTCGGGAGCACGGCGCTCGCGGGGCTGTGCGAGATCGAGCCCTACGCGAGCGTTCTTGCCGGCGCGGGACGGATCCCCGCGATGCCCACCGCTCTCGATGAGGGCCTCCTCTGCCTCCCCTACCCGGGCTGGCGCAACCGGCGCTCCCTCGACCGGATCGAGGCGGGGTTTGCGGCCGTCCGGGACCGTATAGCCTGAACCGCTCACCGGAGTTTCTTCTTCCCCTCCTCGTACATCTTCTCCTTCTGGCGGCGGAGTTCCGCGGCCGTCTTCTGCTCCTCGGGGCTCCCCCGCTCCTCGATCTCGACCTTTCCGGCCGCCTCCTCGAGCTCCCGGCTGCTCATGTATCCCGACGGCTTCACCTTCTCCCGGTCTTCGCTGTACTCCTCCTCGACCTGCCGGTAGTGCTTCTCTCCTGTGGACCCGCCGCCCCCTTCACCGATCGGGATCTCCTTGCCGCGTGCCTCGGCGACCTTCTTCAACCGCACCTCAAGGACCCCGTTCTTGAAGGTGGCGCTGGCCCCCTCGTCACGGACGTCGGTGGGCAGGGAGACCGTCCGGGCGATCGCGCCGAACCGCCGCTCCCGCATGTGGTAGCCGGCCTGCTCCTCTTCGTGCATCTCCTCCCGCTTTGCGGCGATCCGGAGCGTCCGGGGGTCGAGGAGCCGGACGGATATGCCGTCCCGCTCGACGCCGGGGAGGTCGGCGACGACCACGACGTCGGACTCGTGCTCGAGGACGTCGATCGTCGCCCCGGCCCCGCCGGCGAGAGGCGTCTGCTGGGCGGCTCCCGAGAGGCGCTCCATCGCCTCTCCAAACTGCTTCTGCATTCCCGCGATCATCTCCTCGATGTCGCTCCAGGGCCTCTGGCCCGATCTTCTCAGTGCCATGGGAACTCTCTCCTGCCTGTCGGCGGTCTCCGGTTGGGAGCACTTCTTATATACGTTGCTGTGCGGGACCGGGTCGACCCTCTTCCCGGGTCCCCAGGATTGATATAGGGGGAGTCCCCAGTCGGGTGCCATGAGCCCCAGGACCAGAGAAGAGATGGCGCGGAGGAGCGCGGTTGCGCTGCCGTCTGCCGGCGTCGTGACCGTCATCCCCCGGGAGAACCTGAGGATCCACACCTACGAGGCGCCGGAGACGGCGGTCTATGTCAACTCGCACATCCTCGAGACGGAGGATAGGCTGTTCGTCGTCGACACGCAGCTCCTCCGCCCCCACGCGGAGGAGTTCCGCCGGTATGCCGACAGCCTGGCGAAACCGATCGACCGCGTCATCATCACGCACAGCCACCCGGACCACTGGTTCGGCTGCGAGTACTTCCGCGACGTCCCCATCCACGCCCTCGCGGAGGTCGCGGACGAGATCACAGGGGGCGGGGAGGCGATGATCCAGGCCTACGCCCCGATCTTCGGGGACGCGATCACACAGACCGTGACGGCCCCCGAGCACGTCATCCGGCCGGGGGCCGGGTCCCTCGACGGTCTCGCGCTCACCTACGAGAAGGCCGAAGGGGGGGAGGCCGGCGTCAACCTGGTCATCGCCCTCCCCGACCAGCGGGTCCTCCTCGCCCAGGACATGGTCTACAACCGGGTCCATGTCTTCCTGCAGCAGAAGGAGATGGGCCCCTGGCTCGCCCATATCCGCCGCTACCTGGAGGGGGAGTACGACTTCGTCCTCTCCGGCCACGGGCTGCCGTCGAATATGCAGGCGCTCGCGGATATGGCCGGCTACCTGGAGACGGCGCAGACGGCGCTCGCGGAGAGCAATGACGTGGAGACGCTCAAGCGGCACCTGGTCGGGAAGTACCCGCTCTACCGGGGGGACTATATCCTTGATATCAGCGGGCGGTATCTCTACGGGGCGGAAGGCTGAAGGCTGGAGAGACGGCCATGCCGTCGCGTGAAGACCGGAGACGCATCTCCGATATTGCGGAAGCCGCCGGCCGTATCGCGGAGTATACCACAGGGAGGACCTGCGAGGAGTACCGGACCGATCCGGCGTTCCGGTCCCGCGTGGACCGGGAGTTCGCGATCCTCGGCGAGGTCCTGAGCGAGTTCCTCCGGCGGGAGAAGGCCTCCGATACGCCCCCGGGGGTGCGCAGGCGGGGCCGGTGACGTCAGTCGTAGAGGCCCATCGCCAGGTAGTCGTCGTCCGAGAGCTCGTCCCAGAGTTCGAGGACGACCGCGCCGTCGGAGAGGACGTCGCCGGGAATGACCCAGTCGTCCTCGACCTCCCGGACCTCCTCGACGCCTTCTCTCGTTCTCGCAAGAACTTTCATGGTGCCGATCCGATCGCATGAGCATCTTGCCGCAGGGCTATATGGTTGTTCCTGAAGGCGCCCGGGAATCTGTTTCATGGGCGTTCCGTCACCCCGAATCCGGATCCATCGCCGGTCCGGCACCCTTTTATCCCCGCCGATGCCAACCTCCGGTATGAGCGAACTCTCGCCGGGCATGCCGGCGCCCGACTTCTGCCTCCCGGACGCGGACGAAGAGACGGTCTGTCTCGCAGACCTTGCGGGCCGCTACGCTGTCGTCTACTTCTACCCGAAAGACAACTCTTCGGGGTGCACCCTCGAAGCCCGGTCGTTCTCCGACGAGATGGAGGCGTTCTCCCGGCTGGATACCCCGGTCTTCGGCGTCAGCCCGGACTCTGCCGGGAGCCACAAACGGTTCATCGCGAAGCACGACCTCGCCGTCCGCCTCCTCCCTGACCCCGATCACCGCGTCATCGAGGCCTACGGGGCCTGGGTCTTGAAGAAACTCTACGGAAGGGAGTATATGGGCGTTGAGCGAAGCACCTTCATCATCGATCCCGAAGGGAGCATCGCCGCCGTCTGGCGGAAGGTGAAGGTGAAGGGGCATGCGGCCGAGGTGCTGGCGAGGCTCGAGGCCCTCAGGGCTGCCGCCCGGTAACGCGGCCCGGGCAGGCGAGCTCGCAGGCGCGGCAGTGCTCGATCGGCCCTCTCCCGGTGGCTTTGTCGACGTCCAGCCGCGCCAGGCACCGCTCCCGGCTGTACCTGCCGGTGCGAAAGGAGCCCATCGGGCAGGCGCGGGTGCAGGGAGCCTCGCAGCCGGCGCAGGGGCTCTCTTCCTCCGGGAGGTCCCGGCCGGGGCAGTCGAGGTCCGCCCAGACCGCCCGGAACCGGACTCGCGGCCCGTAGCCGGGGACGATGACCAGGTTGTTCCTCCCGATCCTCCCGAGCCCCGCCAGAGCGGCCGCGTCCTTGAGGTAGATCCCGCCTTCCTGGAGCCGGTAGGGGATGAGCCGGCTCCGGACCCCGTGCTCCTCCTCCAGCCAGCGGGCGAGGGCTTTACCTACCCCCGCAAGGATCCGGTCGCCGGGGGTTCCCCTTCCCGCCTCCCAGAGGTCGAGCTCGGGGTGCTCCGGGTCGTGGTAGAGGCCGATGACGATGTAGGTCCCCCGGTCCGCCTGCGACCCCCGGTATCCGTCCGCGACTGCCGAGGGGCAGCCGACGAGCCTTGCCGCCGCCACGGCGCCCGCCACGTCCGCGCCGAGCTCGCGGGCCTTATCGAGGGCAGCACTGATGATCTCCCCATCGTCGGGCATGAGAGAGGATATGGGCCGGGTGGTGATGAACGATCCGGTTATGCTTTTTCAGGTCCGAGAGGCCGGATGGCTCTCGTTCTCGTTCGTGAACGGGGCGGGTGGGGTCAGGAGGCCTGCAGATCACCTTACCGGTAGATGTTGCTCCGGTGCCCCACTTCGAGGATCAGGATCAGGAGGCGATCGTCCTCAATGGTGAGCACGATCCGGTACTCGCCCACCCTGAGCCGGTAGACCGGCGTCCCGGAGAACCCGGCCATCTTCTTCAGACTCCGATACGGATCCTCCCGGAGCCCGGCAACTGAACGGATGATCCGGCGGGCGGCTTCAGGGGGGAGGTTCCTGAGGTCCCGCCGGGCCCGGGCGGTATAGATGACCGTGTAGGCCATTACTCTACACCGAACTCTCTCTTGATCTCGTCCTCGGAGTAGAGTCGGCCTGCTCGAATGTCCTCCAGAGCCTCCTCGATCCCTCTTATAGCCTCCTCTGAGAGAGGCTCGTCGTCAATGGCCATATCGAGCAGGCGAGCGATAACATCATTGTAGGACTCCTTTGGGTGGCGTTTCAGGGTTTCCAGGCGACTTTTGTTCTCGGGCGTGATCCAGACGGTGGTAGCAGGCATGTTAGTTCCTATAGG